>NZ_JBWKQB010000017.1:0-126945 GCF_059418545.1 Pseudomonas sp. GW821-FHT07G10
TCAAGATTAACTTCCGAAACCCCTATCTGCATCTGCAGGTAGGGGTTTTGTTTTGCGCGCGATTTGTCGGCGCGGGCTGGCTCGCGATGGCGATTACGAAGACGCCATGGCGCGCACTCCGGCGTCGGCCGGCTGCTCCTGCAGAGACTCCAGCCTGGCTTGGGCCAGAGACAGCCGATGGACACAGACATGGCAAATGAATAGCTATGCTTAGTCAACATCGGAAAAGGAGTAGATTGAAATGCAACTCATCACTGTGAAAATCGATAAGTCGGAAGCTACGAACTTCATTTTTGGTCAGACGCATTTCATCAAGTCCGTCGAGGATATCCACGAAGCGTTGGTAGGTGCCGTGCCAGGTATCAAGTTTGGCGTGGCCTTTTGTGAAGCCTCTGGCAAATGCCTGGTGCGATGGTCTGGCACCGATACCGCCATGATCGAACTTGCCCAGAAGAATGCGAAAGCCATTGCCGCAGGCCATAGCTTCATCATTTTCCTCGGGGACGGTTTTTATCCGCTGAACGTGTTGAACACAGTCAAAATGGTGCCAGAGGTATGTCGCATTTTTTGCGCGACAGCCAATCCAACTGAGGTGATTCTTGCTGAAACGGAGCAGGGTCGAGCGGTCCTGGGCGTAGTGGATGGTTTCTGTGCCAGTGACATAGAAGGCAACGAAGACATCCTTTGGCGCAAGAGCTTGTTGCGACAGATCGGCTACAAGCTATGAGTGAAGACCAGGCACTGCGTAGCGGCCCAATGAAGCCTGGACAACGTAGCTCCCTGCTCATCAAGCAGGTCGATTACAGCCCGCTGCCGAGCACTTTCAAGTATTGAGGGCTTTGCGATATTGAGTTGTGGCCAGTGCCCGGAATGACCTTGAACGAGGCCACGCCAGTGGGGAAATGTGCGTAGAGTTTCTCGGTATTTGAACGCGGTACGATCTCGTCGTGTTCAGCCGCGATCAACAGCGTAGGGACAGTGATTCCAGCGGCATATTTCCACGATTGAAACTTGTCCTTTAGCAGCCACCTCACTGGAAAAAAGGGCATTTTTATCGCGGCGAGATCTTCCAGGCTGCTGTACGGCGTGATCAGGATCAGGCGCGATGCCGGCCGCTGGCTCGCAAGGTGAATGGCGACACCCGTACCTAAACTACGCCCCACAACCACCGTATTGGGGTGGTCGGCGTGGACCATATCAAACAAGGCCAGGGCATCGCGCTGGAGGGCCTCCTCGGAGGGGGATCCGGAGCTTCCACCGAATCCTCTGTAGTTAAGCAGGTAGATCGCCTGATTCGGGAAGGCTTGCGAAAAGTCGGGCAGGTTCAGCGAGACATCCTCGGCATTGCCTCCGAAGTAGATCAGCGCATCCGGACCGTCGTGGGGTCTGGTTGAGACCAACACTTGGGCGTCGGCTACAGGCAGCTTGAGAATCGTTGCGGGGATACCCATGGTGCGAGGCTGCGGAAAGTAGATGAGGGCACGCTGAAACACGAACAATGCGGCACACAACCCAAGGTACGAGGCTGCAACCAATGCGAGGAGCAATACGACGGTTCGCGGCATGTGGCTGACTTCTTTCAGGGGGCACCCATCCGAGGTGTAACGCAACATGGAAAGCTGGCGCAGGCCGCGAAAGTGTAGTGCAGTCGTTGAGCTGGCAGGTTTTTAGAGTTCACTCGGCGTCAACCTTGTTTGAAGGCGATACGGAACTTATGCAGCAGCGGCTCGGTATAGCCGCTCGGTTGTTCGCATCCGTTGAAAACCAGCGCGCAGGCTGCCTGAAAGGCCTGCGATCGCTCGAAGTCGATTGCCATGGCTTGGTAGTGCGGGTCTGTGGCGTTCTGCTGGTCGACGACCTGAACCATGCGTTGCAGGATCTTCAGGGTCTGCGTTCGGTCGATCACACCATGCCTCAGCCAGTTGGCGATGTGCTGGCTGGAAAGTCGATTCAGCGCAAAGCGCTGTTGGTTTAGTGGAGGGCCGGTTCAATTCAGGCATTGGGCGCCGGCTCTGGCGACTTGGGCATCCTGTTCGGCTTTCACTCCCGACACCCCGACCGCACCGATCACTTGCCCATCGACGATGATCGGCACGCCGCCTTCCAGCGAGGTCAGCAGCGGCGCCGAAAGAAAGGCGCTGCGACCTCCGTTGACCATGTCCTCATAGCCCTTGGATTCACGGCGGCCCAGGGCCGAGGTGCGGGCTTTTTCCGTGGCGATATAGGCGCTGATCGCTGCGCAGCCATCGAGACGCTCAAGGGCCAGTGGGTGACCGCCGTCATCGACGATGGCGATGGTCACCGCCCATTGATTGTTCTGTGCTTCAGTGCGCGCGGCGGCCAGGATCTGACTCACTTCGCTCTGGCTCAATACGGCTTTGGTTCTCATGGGGTTCTCCAATGGACGCTGTTCGTTGGGTTAAGGCAGGGCTTCTTCGACCAGTTCGATCCAGTGCCTGACAGGGGTTCGGCCGGCACCGTCGAGGTGGGTCTGACAGCCGATGTTGGCGGTGGCAATCACCTCGGGTTTTCCGCTTTCCAGTGCATTGAGCTTGTTGTCGCGCAGTTGTCGGGACAGTTCGGGTTGGGTCAGCGAATAGGTGCCCGCCGAGCCGCAGCACAAATGGCTGTCCGGGACTGGCGTGAGGTTGAAGCCCAGGCGAGTCAGCAACTCTTCTACCGCGCCGCCGAGCTTTTGTGCGTGCTGCAAGGTGCAGGGGCAGTGGAAGGCCAGACGCATGGTGGCGCTGATCTTGAGTTGCTCCAGCGGCTCCTCACGCAGCACTTCGACCAGATCCCTGGCCAGGGCGCTGACCCGTTTGGCCTTGGCTGCATAGGCCGGATCGTTTGTGAGCAGATGGCCGTAATCCTTGATGAAGGCTCCGCAACCGCTGGCCGTTTGCACAATGGCTTCGGCACCGTTTTCGATGCTCGGCCACCAGGCGTCGATATTGCGCCGAGCGCGATTGAGGCCGGCCTCCTGGGCGTTCAAGTGATAGTCCACGGCACCGCAGCATCCGGCCTGGCTGATCGGCGTGACGCTGATTCCCAGACGGTCCAGGACTCGCGCAGTGGCGGCATTGGTATTGGGTGACAGGCTCGGTTGCACGCAGCCCTCGAGCATCAGCACATGCCGCGTGTGCTGCGTCGTCGGTCGTGGCTTGGCGGGGTGCACAGTGCGCGGCAACTTGACCTTGAGTACCTCAGGCAACAGCGGGCGAAAGGTTTCGCCAGTATTGATCAGCGTCTTGAACAGCCCCGGGTTAGGTACCACCGCTCGCAGACTCTCGCGTAGCAAGCGCTGGCCGAGAGGACGTGGCACGGCCTCGTCGACCACCGCGCGGCCGATGTCCAGCAGGTTGTGGTAGTCCACACCGGAGG
Organism: Pseudomonas sp. GW821-FHT07G10; assembly: GCF_059418545.1. Classification (NCBI taxonomy): domain Bacteria; kingdom Pseudomonadati; phylum Pseudomonadota; class Gammaproteobacteria; order Pseudomonadales; family Pseudomonadaceae; genus Pseudomonas; species Pseudomonas sp. GW821-FHT07G10. The sequence goes on from NZ_JBWKQB010000017.1 coordinate 3,382, forward strand.
GGCAGGTGGTTTCACAGTTGCGGCACGACAGGCAACGGTCCAGGTGCAGTTGGGTCTTCTCGGTGACCTCGTGGCCTTCCAGCACTTGCTTGATCAGGTAGATACGCCCGCGAGGGCCATCCAGTTCATCGCCGAGCAGTTGATAGGTCGGGCAGGTGGCGTTGCAGAAGCCGCAATGTACGCAGGTGCGCAGAATGCTATCTGCTTCTTCGGCGCGCGGCAGGCGTTTGGCCTGTTCACTTAAGGTGGTCTGCATGGTTCAGAGCTCCGCGTACATTCGACTCGGGTTGAAGATCCCTTGCGGGTCCAGTTGCGCTTTGAGTTGGCGGTGATAGCGCAGCAGCACGGGGGACAGCGGCTGGAAAGGGCTATCGATCAGTCCGTGGCTGTAGCAGGTCGCATGACCGCCGGCCTCATGGGCAATCGAGCGAATAACGGCAGCATCGGCGTCGGATTTCAGCCAGCGTTGGGCGCCGCCCCAATCGATCAACTGCTCGCCGGGCAGATCAAGAATGCCGGTATTATTGGGCACTGACAGGCGCCACAGTGGCTGACCTTCGTCGAAAAAGGCCAGACGCTGTTCATTCAGTTCGCCCCAATAACCGGGGTCGAGCCATTCGCCGCCGAGACGATCATGGGCGGCCGTCACCGACCCTTCGCCCCCTTCCAGGCGCAGATGCAAATGCTGGCCGTCATGGCAGGCGGCGCTGATGGGAAGGGGTTGCTGGCCCCATTCGGCGAGCCTTGCCAAGGCGTGCGCACGGTCCATTTCCAGCGAGATACTGATGCACCGGCGGGGCTTGGGCAGGACCTTTAACGACACTTCTGTGAGCAGGCCAAGACATCCGTAACTGCCCACCAGCAAGCGCGACAGATCGTAACCGGCGACGTTTTTCATGACCTCGCCACCGAAGCGCAGGTGTTTGCCCAAGCCTGTGATCACGCGGGTGCCGAGAACGAAATCACGCACCGAACCGGACCAGGGCCGGCGCGGGCCGGACAAACCGGCGGCGACCATGCCGCCCAGCGTTGCCCCCTCACCAAACGACGGCGGTTCGCAGGGCAGCATCTGGCCGGCCGCTTCCAGGGCTGCGGACAGATCGGCCAAAGGTGTGCCCGCCCGCGCGGTGATTACCAGTTCGGTCGGGTCGTAGCTGACGATGCCGTAATGACCGCGAGTGTCGAGCACTTCGCCTGCGACCGGGCGGCCGAGAAACGCCTTGCTGTTGGAACCCTGGATCAGCAACGGCGTGGCATTGTTCAGCGCCTGGATGACCTGTTCCAGCAGCGCAGCGCTGCCGTCGACATTCTGTTCGACATACATCAAAAACGCTCCAGTTCAGGGAAGGGCAACTGGCCCAGATGCACATGCATGGCGCCGAATTCGGCGCAGCGGTGCAGGGTCGGAATGTTCTTGCCGGGATTGAGCAGACCGCTGGGGTCGAAGGCGGCTTTCACTGCGTGGAACAGGGTCAACTCATCGCTGTTGAACTGGGCGCACATCTGGTTGATTTTCTCGCGGCCGACACCGTGCTCGCCGGTGATGCTGCCGCCGACCTTGACGCACAGTTCGAGGATCTTGCCGCCGAGGGTCTCGGCACGCTCCAGCTCACCGGGCTGATTGGCATCGAACAGAATCAGCGGGTGCATATTGCCGTCACCGGCGTGAAACACGTTGGCGACCCTCAGGTCGTATTCGGCGGCCAGAGTGGAGATGCCTTTGAGCACGCCGGGGAGTTCACGCCGCGGGATTGTCCCGTCCATGCAGTAGTAATCCGGCGAGAGCCGTCCTACCGCCGGAAAGGCATTCTTGCGTCCGGCCCAGAACCGCACCCGCTCGGCTTCGTCGCGGGCCTGACGCACTTCGGTGGCACCCGCGCGCTCAAGTACGGCACGAACCCGGTCACACTCATCGTGGACGTCCGCTTCAACCCCATCGAGTTCGCACAGCAGAATGGCCTCGGCGTCTACCGGGTAGCCGGCATGAATGAAATCTTCGGCCGCGCGAATCGCCAGGTTGTCCATCATCTCCAGGCCGCCGGGAATGATGCCTTTGGCAATGATGTCGCCGACCGCGCGTCCGGCTTTTTCCACGGAGTCGAACGCGGCCAGCAGCACTTTGGCGATTTGCGGTTTGGGCAGCAGTTTGACTGTGACTTCGGTGATGATACCGAGCATGCCTTCGGAGCCGGTGAACAGCGCCAGCAGGTCAAAACCCGGCGAGTCGAGGGCCTCGGAGCCCAGAGTCAGTCGTTCGCCTTCGACCGTGAGGATTTCAACCTTGAGCAGGTTATGCACGGTCAGTCCGTACTTGAGGCAATGCACGCCACCGGCGTTTTCGGCCACATTGCCGCCGATGGAGCAGGCGATCTGCGAGGAAGGATCCGGCGCGTAATACAAGCCGAAGGGGGCGGCGGCCTGGGAGATCGCCAGATTGCGTACGCCAGGTTGAACACGGGCGCTGCGCGCTGCGGGGTCGATGTGCAGGATCGTGTTGAAACGCGCCATCACCAGTAGCACGCCTTTTTCCAACGGCAATGCACCTGCGGAAAGCCCGGTCCCGGCACCGCGTGCGACTACCGGCACCTGGCGCTCATGGCAGAGTTTGAGCACGCCTTGTACCTGCTCGATGTGCCGGGGCAGCACCACCAGCATCGGCGTGGTGCGGTAGGCAGACAGGCCGTCGCACTCGTAAGGCTTGAGATCTTCCTCGCGGTGCAGGATATCCAGATCGGGCAATCGCTCTTGCAGGGCCTGGAGTAGCGAGCCTTTATCGACGGCAGGCAGCGCACCGTCAACGCGTTCGTCGTAGAGAATGTTCATGGGTGGCTAACGACCCTGAGTTGCTTTTATTGGAGGCTTGTTCACGGGAACAGCTGACTTTCATCATTGGCCTAAGGGGCCTTACTGTCCATGTGTTGTGAGGCTGGTCGAACCAGTTTTTTAGCGGATGGACTTCGTTATTTGTGATTAATATCAATATATTCAGTAAGTTAGTTGTGTTGTTTGATTTTATTGGCGTTTTCGCCATAACTGGTCATACCAGTTGGAGGTTGTATGAGCAGCAGTGATTCGGGCCGTGCCCAGGTGGCGGATGTGGTGTGCGAACGCATCGAGCGTCTGATTGTCGATGGCGTACTGAAGACCGGTCAGCTCTTGCCTTCCGAACGACGGCTGACGGAAAAGCTCGGCGTTTCCCGCACCGCGCTGCGAGAAGGGCTTAAATTGCTGCGTGCCAGAGGGATCATCGAGACCGAACAGGGCAAGGGCTCGTTTGTCGCGCAGTTGTCGGGACATACCCCCACGTCGCCGTTGATGCATTTGTTCAGTTCACAGCCCCGCACCCTCTACGATCTGTTCGAGGTGCGTAGCCTCCTGGAAGGCGAGTCCGCCCGACTGGCCGCGTTGCGTGGCACCGATGCGGACTTCGTGCTGATCACCCGCAGCTATCAGGCATTGGTCGAGGCTCACACACAGTCACTCGATGCCTCGGCCCATGCACGGCTCGATCACGCGTTCCATCTGGCGATTTGCGAAGCCTCGCATAATCCGGTTTTGGTGCAGACCTTGCGCTCATTGACCGATTTGCTGCTCAATTCAGTCTTCGCCTCGGTCAACAACCTCTATCACCGCGAACCTCAAAAACGTCAGATCGACCGGCAGCACGCGCGGCTCTATAACGCCGTCACCGGCCGTTTGCCCGAGCAGGCGCGCAAGGCGGCCATCGCGCATATCCAGAGCATCTGCGAGAACCTCAAGGAAATCGAAAATGAAGAACAGCGCCTGGTGCGTTCCACGCTTCGGCTTGAGGGGTGGACGTGAACATGTGGCATATCGATCCGGTGTCTCTGCGGCTGTTCATTGCGGTCTGTGACGTATGACTTCGCTGCACTCGGCATTCCGGGGCTGACGTTCGGTCTGCGTTACGTCAAGGGTGACGATGTCGACGCCAGCCATATCAGTACCTCCCTGGCCGCCGGCCTGCGCGCCAGCGCCGATGAACATCGCATGATTCTGAGCTACGTGTTCAATTTTTAAGCGCCAGGCTCTGCCGTTCACTTTCTCTTCCAGGGAGCCAGCCAATTTAACCTCAGTTCAGATCCCGGCGGATGGCATCGAGGCGTTCGTCGAGCAAGGGGGTGAGCAGGGCGTAGCACTGCGCCGGGTCGATGGACACTGTCGGGGCGTCGATCAGGCAACGCTGCAACCGTTCAAGAGCATTGCGCAGCGAGCCTTGAGCCTGCCTGAGTAAGCGTTCATGCAGGTACTGCAACTGGATCAGCATTTCCAAAGGGCAACTGCGAAAGGCGGCCGCGCGCACGGACAAACCGCGCAGCCGCCCCAGGTCTTCCAGTTCCCAGCAGCGTTCGGCGATGCTGGGTGGGGTCAGATTGAACGCACAACGATGCAGTTCAAGATGCTGGATGGCGCCGAGCAACTCTTGTAACAGCCGGCAGTGACCTTCGAAATCCGCGGGGTCGCGGCGCAACACCTGCCAGGCTTGTCGTTGTGTCGCATACGGCCACGCTCTCCAGCCCTGGTCGAGCGAGTCGCCCAGAACCTGGCAGCGCAGGCGTGCCTCGCGGGTGGTCTGTCCACCGAGGCCGCGATGCTGCTGCAGGCCTTGCAGCAGGTCGAGGCCCAGCAAGAGTGCCTGTCGCAGGCCCGGGTCATCCTGTGGCAAGCGGGTTTGTCGGGATGGCTCGCCGTCGAGTATTCCGATGAGTGTTGAGTTCATGGGCGGCTTCCGACGGTGAGCTGATTGAGATAGCGGGTCAGGTCGTGCAGCGCATGAGTCTGCGAGCTCTGTTCCTGCACCGCGCCATTGACCTGTTGCAACTGTTCGCTGAGGGCATGATTGGCTTGCCGGTGCTCACTGAGCGCCTGTTGCATGGCGCCAAGGTGCTGCAGATTGGTCTGACTGCGTCGTGCCAGATTGTCGAGGTTGGCGGCGAGCTGCTCGCTCTGCTGGCTGCCCGCTTGCAGCAAGTCGCGGTGTTCTTTGACCTCGCCATCCACCAGGTGCACCGCCGTGGCAATCGCTGTTGCGGCCGTGGTGATCTCCTGGGTGGCCCGGTCGGTGGCCTGGGCCAGGCTGCGGACCTCTTCGGCGACCACGGCAAAACCACGACCGTGCTCGCCAGCGCGGGCAGCTTCGATGGAGGCGTTGAGTGCCAGCAACTGGGTCTGCTTGGCCAGTGCCTGGATGCTCTGCACCGTGCTCTCGACTGCGGCAGTGCGCTGCAGCAAGGCTTCCACGGCCTGTGCGGTATTGCCCAGGCTGTGCTGGATGGCGAGCATGCTGCCGCCCACGGCGCGCGCCTCCAGACAACCGGCGTCGCTCTGGGCATGGGCGTCGGCGAAGGCTGCCAGCGCACCTTGGGCCAAGGCGTCGATGCTGTGCAGAGTCTGATCGATCTGCTCGCTGGCGGCAGCGATCATAGCGATCCGTTGGCTCTGTTGCTCACCCTGGTCGCGGGCTTTTTGGGCCATCTGTTCCAGGGCGCGGCTGGCGAATTGCACTTCGCTACGCAAGCGTTCGCTGTTGCGCAATTGCATACTGCCGGCCATCAGTAGCGTCGCCGAATCGGCATCCGGGGGGCTGCGCAGTAGCCGTGCCAGTTCGGTGTTCCAGAACGTCTGCAGTCGGCGTTGGTGGCGCTCGCGCAGGTGCCAGGCGCAGCCCAGGTAGAGTACGCCAGGTATCAGGGTCAGTGCGCTGGCGGGTTGGTCGGCGAGCGCGAAACCGCAGGCGCCGAGGGCCAATCCAAGCGGTAACCAGGCGCCGATTCGACTGCGTTCGAGAAGGGCTCTACCGGGTTCGAACAGTGCCTTGCCGAATGCCGTGTCTGTCGGGCGACGGGGTTTGCCGACCCCCTCGCTCCGGTTCGCTGCGGCGTGAGTCGAATGGAGCATTCCTTGAGCGGACATGGATAATCCTTACATTGCCAGGATGAAAGCAAAAACGGCGCACGCTCACCTTCCGCAATGCGGAGGAGGAGCGGACGCCGTTGCCCATGGTGTTTGCGAAGCCATCGCCGTTGATGGCTCATGCCTGGTTATCCCTTAGCAAATTGTCTGCCAGGCTTTGCTATCGACAGATCGCAGGAGTGTGCCCGGACAGTGAAAAGGGCGAATTCGCCGACAATCCGACGTTCGTCATTGGCAGATTTGCCTTATCAGCAGCTATTCAATGGGGACGGTGCATGCCCAAGCCACACCGAGAGTTCTGCAGCGCACAGCGCACGGGTGACTCCGTCGCGCTGATAAGGGGCAGCAAGTCCGGGTCACCGACCGCGATGCACCTTGGCCGGGCAGTCGCCTTCAGGCTTTCATCAGGGTTTTTCTTCAGCCGATAGGCCAGGGCAGGGCGGGTCATGCTGAGTAAAGGCGATGCGTACTGGATGAAATTGACCGTGCCGTTTGAGCCTGGTCACCGCAGGCTCTGTCTGGTGGTTTCAGAACATGCCCGTATCGCAAGATAGGGGCATTTTTGTATGCGCTGTTCAACTCACGGCAAGTGGCCGACTTCTGCCGCATGCATCTCAGGCGCTCGTGCGATGCCCACGGCCGGGAGGCTCCATAGATCTCCGCGAATGTACTGTTCCAGTTGGCGGATCAGATCGGCCTGCTCGATGATGGCTTCTTTAACCAGGTCGCCAATGGACAGCAGGCCCAGCAGTTGTCCGTTCTCCACCACCGGCAAGTGGCGCAGATGGCTGTCGGTCATGATGCCCATGCAGGTCTCGACGCTTTGACGGGAGTCCACTGTCACCACTGGCGCGCTCATGATGTCTCTGACGGGCGTGCCGACCGAGGAGCGCCCCTGGAGAACAATCTTGCGCGCGTAGTCGCGCTCGCTGATGACACCTACCACCTGGCCCCCCTCCATGACCGGTAGAGCCCCCACATTTTTTTCAGCCATCACTCTCAGCGCTTCCAGCACCATCTGATCCGGGGCGATGGTGTGGACCTGATTTTGCGTGGCTTTCAACTTCAATAGTTGTGCAACGGTCTTCATGGGGAACGCTCCTGTGAATGTCTACCTGCGGGCCGAGTTCTGTCACTCAAGCGCCCGCGCTTACTCCAATCTCCACCACATCACCGTTCAGCCGCACCGGCCAGACGCGCAGGCTTTGTTCCGGATACTCCAGGCAGCTGCCGTCTTCGAGACGGAAGTGCTGTTTGTACAGCGGCGAGGCAATCACCAGGTCGCCCTTGAGGTTGCCGACGATACCTCGGCCAATGACATTGGCGCCTGACTTCGGGTCGCGGTTGTCGATGGCGTAGAGGGTTTTGTCCTGGGCATCGGGCAAGTGAAACAGCGCCACCTGGGCGCCATCGATCCAGGCGACGACACCTGAATTGGCGACCAGGTCGTGACGGCTGCACAGCGCCCGCCAGTGCGCAGGGCTTTCGCTGGCGCGGTGGGGTTCGATTCGGACGACGTTTGACTGGCTCATCAGAGCACCTCCTCGGTAACGGGAATCAGATGGAGTTCGGTGGCGTGCACCGGGCGACGCTGGCCGCGTTCCTTGACGAAATGGATATCCGGATCGCCGCGTTCGTCATTGACGAAGGTGCGGAAACGCTTGAGCTTTTCCGGGTCATTGATGGCGTTGGCCCATTCGCATTCGTAACGGTCGATCACCAGCTGCATCTGCGACTCCAACTCAGCGCCAAGCCCCAGGCTGTCCTCGATGATCACCTCCTTGAGGTAATTCAGACCGCCTTCCAGGCTCTCGCGCCAGACCGAGGTGCGCTGCAGTTTGTCGGCAGTACGGATGTAGAACATCAGGAACCGGTCGATGTAGCGCAGCAGGGTGTTGTCATCCAGGTCGGTGGCCAGCAGCTCGGCGTGACGCGGACGCATGCCGCCATTGCCGCAGACGTAGAGATTCCAGCCTTTCTCGGTGGCGATCACACCGATGTCCTTGCTCTGCGCTTCGGCGCATTCGCGGGTGCAGCCGGACACTGCAAGCTTGAATTTATGCGGCGCGCGCAGGCCCTTGTAGCGGTTCTCCAGGATCAGTGCCATGCCGACGCTGTCCTGCACGCCGTAGCGGCACCAGGTGCTGCCGACACAGGATTTCACCGTGCGCAACGACTTGCCGTAGCCGTGGCCGGTCTCGAAACCGGCCTCGATCAGCTCGCCCCAGATGTCCGGCAGTTGATGCAGTTGGGCGCCGAACAGGTCGATGCGCTGGCCGCCGGTGATCTTGGTGTAGAGGTCATATTTTTTCGCCACGGCGCCGAGGGCGATCAGTTTGTCCGGGGTGATCTCGCCGGCGGCGATGCGCGGGATGATCGAATAGGTGCCGTTCTTCTGCATGTTCGCCATGAAGGTGTCGTTGGTGTCCTGCAAGGGCACCAAGGACGGATCCATGATCGGCTGGTTCCAGCACGAGGCGAGAATCGAGCCCACCGCGGGTTTGCAGATATCGCAACCGGTGTGGCCACGGCCGTGCTTGGCCAGCATCTCGTCGAAGCTGATGATCCCTTCCACCCGCACCAGGGCGTACAGCTCCTGGCGGGTGTGGGCGAAGTGTTCGCACAGGCTTTTGTCGACGGCGACGCCACGGGCGCTGAGTTCATGCTCGAAGACCTGTTTGAGCAGTGCGCTGCAACCGCCGCAACCGGTGCCGGCCTTGGTCTTGCCCTTGAGTTCGCCCAGATCGCTGCAGCCGGCGTCGATCGCACAGCACACCGCGCCCTTGGTGACGTTATGGCAGGAGCAGAGGGTGGCGGTGTCCGGCAGCGCATCTGCGCCGAGTGTCGGAGCGCCGTCCGACAGTGGCAGGATCAGGCTGGACGGGTCCTTGGGCAGCGCGATGCCGTTCTGCGCGTACTGGAGGAGGGTGTCGTAGTAACTGTTGTCGCCGATCAGCACTGCGCCGAGCACGTGCTTGCCGTCGGCGGAGACCACCAGGCGCCGATAGCTGGCGCTGGCTTCGTCGATGAAGCGGTAGCTTTTGGCTCCGGGTGTGGTCGCGTGAGCATCGCCGATCGAACCGACATCGACGCCCAGCAGCTTGAGCTTGGTCGACATGTCTGCGCCGGTAAAAGGCTCGTAGTGCTGACCGGCCAAATTCGCGGCAACGTTACGCGCCATGCTGTAGCCCGGCGCCACCAGGCCAAAGATGCTGCCGTTCCAGGACGCACACTCGCCGATGGCGAAGATGTCGGGGTCGCTGGTGCGGCAATGATTGTCGACCACCAGACCGCCGCGGGTTGCCACCTCCAGTCCGGCGCTGCGACCGACAGCGTCCTGGGGGCGTATGCCGGCGGAGAATACGATCAGGTCGGTTTCAAGGAACTCGCCATCGTTGAAGTTCATGCGGTAGGCATATTCTTCACCAATGACGATCTCCTGGGTCGCTCGCGAAAGGTGCACGCCGACACCCAAGGCCTCGATCCGTGCCCGCAGCGCCTCGCCGCCGCTGGCGTCCAGTTGCACCGGCATCAGTTGTGGGGCGAACTCGACGACATGGGCTTCCAGCCCCAGGGACTTCAAGGCGTTGGCGGCTTCAAGACCAAGCAGACCGCCACCTACCACCACACCACGCCGGGCATGGGTGGCGGCTTCGCGGATCGCGTCGAGGTCGTCCAGGGTGCGGTAGACCAGCCGCGAACGTCCCTCGGCGCCGGGGATCGGCGGCACAAAGGGATAGGAACCGGTGGCCAGCACCAGGCGGTCATAAGCCTGGCGTCCGGCGCTGGTGACCACTTCCTTATGCTCACGGTCGATTTCAAGTACCTGAACCCCGAGGTGCAACTGCACGCCATGGCGGGCATACAGATCGGCATCGCCAAGGGCGAGGGACTCGGCATCACGGCCGCCGAAATACTCTGAGAGGTGTACGCGGTCGTAGGCACGCTGACGCTCCTCACCGAACACATGCACGTGATAGTGGGCGAGTGCACCGCGCTCGATCAGTTGCTCGACACAATGGTGGCCGACCATGCCGTTGCCGATAACGACCAGTGTTTCGCTTTTGATCGGGGTGACGATAGCGTTCATAGCCTTTCCTCTGTCGAAGCCGCTGCCTTGGCATGGCCAGAAAAAAACCAAAAAAAAACGCCTGGAGCCGTCTAGCAGCTCCAGGCGTCTTTGCCTGGTATTCGTTGATGTCTGGTGGGGTGATTAACCGAGGCCGCGCTGCCTGGTTCACCCGTCCCATGCCTGTTGAGGCGGGTGGTCGGCGGTGACCACTTGGGACGCCCGCCGGAGAGTTCGGCGGGTTTGTCAGTAGAAGAGCAGATTTCATGCCAGTTCCGGCGCGAGGTATTTCGATCCCGGGAAACGATTAGCGGCGCAGGGGTTGAAACGCTACAACGCGGGCTTTTCAGGAACTCTTGAAGACACCCATTGGCTTCGCCCGGCCAGTTATCATCCAGGCGCATTGAACCAGAAGGGTGCGAATTACTATTGCGGTTCCTTTTTTGGGGCAAATCTGGTTCGGGATGTGTTTGCGGCTCATCTGTAGCCGTTAGCGAAGGCCCTGTGCAGCGGTATTTTTGTGGCTTGCGACAGCTCCACTGGATCAGAACGCGTATTGCACGCGTGTTTCCTTTCACTGCCTCAGCAGCAACAGGTAGACGAGCGCATTGATCACAAGCACCAGAGCGCCCAGCCATACCTGTATGCCAGGTGTCAGCCCGGCCGGATAAATCAGCGGCCACAGATAATGCTCAACGAAACTGGCACCATGGCCGGCTTCTCCGGCGGCCAGACGCAGGTGGTTTTCCCATCCGGTCAGCGGGCAGGGCCACTGGAAGCCCTCGACCGCCGCCCCCCAAGCCACAGCGGGCAAGTGCCACCAGCACAGGTGGCGCCATTTGAGCACCAGTAGCCCGCCGCACAGCACGAAGAGAATGAACAGCAAATGGAGCAGCACCAGCCCGTCGGCGGCTATGCGATAGAACATGTCGACTCCCTCGTTTCCGGATGCAGAGGCAGGCCATGCCGTTGCACACCCTTGAGGTGTCGAGACAGGTGTCTGGAGCGTAAGGGGCCCACCATATCAAGGCTCCGCTCAAGGAAGAAAACGGTAGCCGACACCGGTCTCGGTGATCAGGTGGCGCGGCTGCGAGGGGTCCACTTCGATCTTCTTGCGCAGACCGCCCATGAATACTCGCAGATATTGCGTATCTGTTTGATGGTTAGGCCCCCAGACCGCCTTGAGCAATTGCAGATGCGTCAGTACACGGTCTGGATGGGCGCACAAATGAGTCAGCAGGCGGTATTCCAGTGGCGTCAGATGCACGGGCACGCCGGAGCGCTCCACGACACGCCGTTCCATATCGATCCGCACGTCACCAAAGGTCACGATCGAGGTGCTTTCAACACCCTTCACGCTCCGGCGCAACTGGGCCCGGACTCGCGCGAGCAGTTCACCGGTGCCAAAGGGTTTGACCAGATAGTCATCGGCACCGGTATCCAGCGCAACGATTTTCGCGGACTCGGCACTACGCGCCGACAAGACAATAATCGGGACCTGCGACCACGTCCGTAGATCCCGGATGAGATCGACCCCATCGCCATCTGGCAGTCCGAGGTCAAGCACAATGAGGTCGGGACGTCGTGTCCCGGCTTCAATGAGACCACGCTCCAGCGACTCTGCCTCATACACCAGCAGACCTTCGGCCTGCAGCGCCATGCGCACGAAGCGCCGGATTTCAATTTCGTCCTCAACGATCAGGACACGTAGCGCCGTTTCGCTCATGGTTGGTCCTCGTCAGTCGGCTCCGCAGGCTGTTCGATAATGGGGGGCTCGCCGCGTGGCAGACTCAGCGTGAAACGCGCACCGCCATCCGGACGCGTGACGCCGTGAACCGTTGCGCCATGGACCTGGGCGATGGCACGGCTGATGGCAAGTCCTAGCCCGACGCCCGGGATTGCGCTTTCCTTTTTACCACGCTCGAACTTGCTGAATATCGCTTCCTCGTGTCCTCGCGGCAATCCAGGACCAAAGTCGTCGACCCATAATTGAATGGTGTCACTGGTCGCTTCAGCGCCAATTCTGATGGGCGTGTCGGGCGGGGTGTACTTGCCGGCGTTCTCAAGCAAGTTGACGAGAATTCGCTCGATCAAAACAGTATCAATCTGGACCAGCGGCAGGTCCTCAGGTAGGGACACCTGCACCGGGCGCGCGCCTAAAGCAGGGCGAACGGCCCTCAGCGAACTGCCCACTACTTCCTCCAGGGGCTGCCACTGGAGATTCAGTGCAACCGCGCCTGATTCAAGTCGTGCCATGTCGAGCAGATTGTTAACCAGAGTGTTCATGCGCAGCGCTGATTCACGTATCGCATGGGCAATCTCAACGGGCTCGCCGGTCAACGGGGGCTTGGTCAGCGTCAGCGTCTCCGCCAATCCGACCATCGCCGCAAGGGGCGTTCGCAGATCGTGCGAGATCGCAGCCAGCAGCGAGTTACGCAGGCGCTCCGATTCCATCTGAACCGTGGTGTCCTGAGCGACATTGACGTAATGGATTCTTTCCAGCGAGATGGCTAACAGCGATGCGCACGTGTCGAGCAGGCGTCGCTGTTCCGGAACGGCCAGCCGAGTTGAGTCGCGCGGTTGTATCGCCAATACACCGCGTACGCGCATTGGCGCTGACAGCGGCAGATAGAGTGTCGGGCTCGCCGGCAGGGTATCGGTTCCGTATCCGGCTGCCTCGGCTTTATCGAAGGACCACTGGGCAATGGCAGAGTCGACCTCAGGAGCATCGCCGGTGGTCATCGGCGCTTGCAGCTTGTCGTTGTCATCGGCAACGAGCAACGCCGATCGTGCGTTGAATTCGTCTGCGAGGAAACGCGTGCCGATCTCGGCCACTTGCTCGGTCATGAGTGCTGCGGACAAATACCGGGACATCTCATACAGCGCTCGTATGCGATCTTCGCGCTTTTGCGCTACCCGTGCCTGGTAGGTCAGGCCGGCAGTCATTTGACCGATCACCAGTGCCACAACGAGCATTACGCCGAAGGTCACCAGGTACTGGGCGTCGTTGATGGTGAATGAAAAACGCGGTGGCACGAAGAAGAAGTCGAACGCACCAACCGAGAGGAATGCTGCGAGAACCGCCGGACCGCGGCCATAGCGAACCGCGATGCCGACGACCGCGAGCAGGAACAGCATCACGATATTGGTCAGTTCGAACACCTGCAACAGGGGCGTGGCGAGCAAGGTGGCCGCCGCACAGATCGCAGCACTCATGGCGTAGGCGGGCCACACCACGCGATTCTCGCTGCCGACGGTGGCCTTCTCCGGTCGAGTACGTTGTTGTGCCGGGAGTGCGATCTGAACCACGTCCAGGTCGCTTCCAAGCTCACCGATCCGATCCGCCAGCATGCGAGTCCAGGGCCATCGGCGCGGCGTGTCGTCACGCCCAAGCACTACCTTGGAGAGGTTGTGCTGTCGTGCATACTTGACCAGGGTCTGGGCAACGTCCTGGCCGGCCAGGGTCGAAATCTGCGCCCCCATCTCTTGGGCGAGTTTCAAGGTGCGCAGGACACGCTGGCGTGCGACATCGGGCAGGCGTTGCAATGCGGGTGTCTCGACGTAGACGGCATGCCAGGGCACATTGAGTTGGGCCGCCAGACGCGCGGTCGAGCGCACGGTTTTCTCTGTGCGTTCACTTGGGCCGACGCAGGCAAGCAAAGAGTCTCGTGTGCCCCAGACGGGTTGTACCGCACCGCTTTGGCGGTATTGCAGCATCTCGTTGTCGACCCGGTCGGCCGTTCGGCGCAGAGCCAATTCTCGCAGCGCTATGAGGTTGCCCTTGCGGAAGAAATTGTGCACCGCGTGTTCGGCTTGATGCGCCAGGTACACTTTGCCTTCCTTCAAACGCTGCAACAGGTCGTCGGGTGGCAAATCGACGATGACCACTTCATCTGCGCTGTCAAACACGTGGTCGGGCACCGTTTCCCACACCCGGATCCCGGTGATGCCGCCGACAATGTCATTCAGGCTCTCAAGATGCTGGACGTTCATCGTCGACCAGACATCAATGCCGGTGCTGAGCAGTTCCTCGACATCCTGCCAGCGTTTCGGGTGCCTGGAGCCGGCGAGATTGGAATGCGCCAGCTCATCGATCAGGATCAGTTCCGGTTTGCGCTCAAGCGCACCGTCGAGATCGAATTCAGTCAGCGTGCGATCCTTGTAGAGGACTTGTTTGAGCGGCAGCTGCTGGAGCCCGCAAACCAGCGCTTGTGTCTCGGCGCGACCGTGGGTTTCGACCACGCCAATCAGCACATCGACATTCAGCTCTTGCGCTGCTCGGGCGGCGACGAGCATCGCGTATGTCTTGCCGACACCGGCGCTGGCACCGAAAAAAATTTTCAGTCGGCCGCGCTTCGCCTGCGACTCCTCCTCGCGAATCTGCGCCAGCAATTGATCCGGGTCAGGGCGTTGTCCGTCCATCAGGACCACCGTGTATGAGTCGGCTCTCAGCGTGCGGCGTCGAGTGCCAGGTTCAGTGCCAGGACGTTGACCCGCGGCTCGCCCAGGAACCCCAGCAGCGGGCCTTCGGAGTGTTCGACAATCAGTGCGCGCACGCGCTCGAGTGGCAGGTTGCGGATCCGCGCGACCCGGGCGGCCTGGTAGTCGGCGGCAACGACACTGATATGTGGGTCAAGTCCACTGGCAGAACTGTAGACCAGGTCAGCCGGTGCCGGCGCACTGTTGCTCGGGTCGGCTGCGCGCAGTGCTGCGATGCGGCTCTTGACGGCGTCGGCCAGGGCCGGGTTCAGCGGGCCCAGATTCGATCCGCTCGAGGCGCTGGCGTTATAAGGCATGGGGCTCGTGGCGGATGGACGGCTCCAGAAGTACCTGGGATCACTGAATGCCTGGCCGATCAACATGGAGCCCACCGGTTTGCCGTCCTTCTCGATCAGGCTGCCCGCAGCCTGCTGCGGGAATATCAGTCTGGCGATGCCGGTCATGGCCAGCGGATAGGCCACGCCGGTCATCAGAGAAAGTACGATGAGCAGTGTCAATGCCGGACGGAGCAAGGATGACATGTGAGCGCTCCTTCAAGTCAGACCGACAACCGACAAGGTCATGTCGATCAGTTTTATACCAATGAACGGCACGATCACGCCGCCCAGACCGTAGATCAACAGGTTCCGGCGCAGCAGCAACGCTGCTCCGACCGGGCGGTACTTGACGCCTTTCAACGCCAGCGGGATCAGGAAGACAATGATCAGTGCATTGAAGATCACCGCGGACAAGACCGCCGAGTTCGGGCTTGCGAGCCCCATGATGTTGAGTGCGGAGAGCTGCGGATAGGTGCTGACGAAAGCGGCCGGGACGATCGCGAAGTATTTCGCGATGTCGTTGGCGATCGAGAAGGTGGTCAATGAGCCTCGGGTCATCAGCATCTGCTTGCCTGTTTCCACCACCTCGATCAACTTGGTCGGGTTGCTATCGAGGTCGACCATGTTGCCGGCCTCTTTGGCAGCCTGGGTACCCGAGTTCATGGCCACCGCAACGTCGGCCTGAGCCAGGGCCGGTGCATCGTTGGTGCCGTCGCCCGTCATCGCGACCAGTCGACCTTCGCTTTGGTGACTGCGGATCAACCGCAGTTTGTCCTCGGGCGTCGCTTCGGCCAGGAAGTCATCGACCCCCGCTTCGGCAGCGATTGCCGCTGCGGTGAGCCGATTGTCACCGGTTACCATCACGGTCTTGATACCCATGCGGCGCAGTTCGGCAAAGCGTTCCTTGATTCCGCCCTTGATGATGTCTTTGAGTTCTATGACACCGAGAACCTTGAGCCCGTCTGTCACCACCAGCGGCGTGCTGCCACGGCGGGCAACGTCGTCGACGATGGCTTGCACTTTCTCCGGAAAGTTGCCGCCCAGGGCGTCAACATGTTTATGGATCGCTTCGGCCGCGCCCTTTCGTATCTGCCGGTTGCCCATGTCGACGCCGCTCATACGTGTCTGCGCCGAGAAGTGAACAAAATGCGCGCCGAGCGTGTGGATGTCGCGCTCACGCAGGTTGAACCGCTGTTTTGCCAGTACCACGATGCTGCGGCCTTCGGGGGTTTCATCGGCAAGCGAGGCGAGTTGCGCCACGTCGGCCAGTTCCGATTCCTTGACTCCCGGTGCCGGCAGAAAGGCTGATGCCTGGCGATTGCCGAGGGTGATGGTGCCGGTCTTGTCGAGCAGCAACACGTCGACGTCACCAGCGGCCTCCACCGCCCGCCCCGAGGTGGCAATCACGTTGGCTTCCATCATGCGGCTCATGCCGGCTACACCCACCGCCGACAACAGGCCGGCAATGGTCGTGGGAATCAGGCAGACGAGCAGGGCGACCAGTACGGTGATCGAGATGGGCGACCCGGACTTCGCCACTTCGACGCCATACAGCGAATACGGCAGCAGGGTGACGGTGACGCCGAGAAACACGATGGTCAGGGCCACCAGCAAGATCGATAACGCGATTTCGTTTGGAGTCTTCTGCCGCTTGGCGTTCTCGACCATCGCGATCATGCGGTCGACGAAGGTTTCACCGGGGTTCGTCGTGACGCGAATGACGATCCAGTCGGAGAGCACCCGTGTCCCGCCGGTCACCGCGGAAAAATCGCCGCCAGCCTCCCGGATCACCGGCGCTGACTCGCCGGTGATGGCTGACTCGTCCACCGACGCTGCGCCCTCGATCACATCGCCATCGGCGGGAATCAGAGAACCTCCGAGATCGCCTGCTTCGACCACCACCACATCACCCTTGCAGAGATCGCTGGACTGAGCCAGTTGCCACTCTGAGCCATAGTGGGGTTCGCGCAGCTTCTTGGCCCAGATCTCCTTTTTGAGGTCGCGCAGAGAAGCCGCCTGAGCCTTGCTGCGACCTTCCGCGAGGGCCTCGGCAAAATTGGCGAACAGCACGGTGAACCACAGCCACAAGGTCACGGCGACGATAAAGCCGCTGCTTGCCTCGCCCTTGCCGCCCAGAGCCTGGATCCACAAACCGGTGGTGAGGATCGCGCCGACATAGACGACGAACATCACCGGGTTGCGCCACTGCACCCTGGGGCTGAGTTTGCGAAACGACTCGACAATGGCGGGTCTGGCCAGGGTTGGATCGAATAAGGTGAATGATTTTCGTGTCATTTTCCTGGACTCACTTGAACAGCACCAGATGTTCGACGACCGGTCCCAGCGCCAGCGCCGGCACGTAGTTCAGCAGGCCGACCAGCAGCACGGTGCCGATTAACAGAACGATGAACAGCATCCCGTGCGTGGGCATCGTGCCTGCCGTCACGGCCAGTCGCTTCTTGGCCGCAAGACTGCCGGCAATTGCCAGTACCGGTACGATGACGCCGAAGCGACCAAACCAGCTCGCGATAGCGAGCATCGTGTTGTAGAACGGTGTATTGGCTGACAGACCGGCGAAAGCGCTGCCGTTATTGTTGGCGGCCGAGGTAAAGGCATAAAGGATTTCGGAGAATCCATGGGCTGCGGGGTTGGCGACGCCGATCCGTCCCGCATCGGCCATTACCGCAATCGCCGTCCCGAAGAGCACCAGCAGTGGTGTCACGAGGATCGCGATGGACACCATCTTCATCTCGTAAGCCTCAATCTTCTTGCCGAGATACTCGGGTGTACGGCCGATCATCAGGCCGGCGATGAAAACCGCGAGAATGGCAAACACCAACATGCCATACAGGCCTGAGCCGACACCGCCGAATACCACTTCGCCCAGCTGCATCAACACCAGCGGAACGGCACCGCCTAGCGGCGTGAACGAGTCGTGCATGCCATTCACCGCCCCGCATGACGCCGAGGTGGTGACGGCGGCGAACAGGCTCGACGCCGGGATGCCAAACCGCACCTCCTTGCCTTCCATGTTGCCCGCGGCAGCGTCGACGCCCAGCGCCGAGAGCTGCGGATTGCCGAGCTGTTCGTAATGGGTGACCGCCACGACAGCGACGACAAAAATGATCGTCATCGCCGCCAATACCGCCCAACCCTGGCGTTGATCACCCACAACGCGGCCGAACACGAAACACAGCGCAGTGGGGATCAGGAAGATGGCGATCAACTGGAAGAAGTTCGCCAGCGCGGTCGGGTTCTCGTAGGGATGCGCCGAGTTGGCGTTGAAGAAACCGCCACCGTTGGTACCGAGCATTTTGATCGCTTCCTGTGACGCCACAGGTCCCATCGCCAGCGTTTGCGTGTTGCTCGTATGGTCCTGCAGGACCGGGTTGCCTTGTGCATCCTTGATTGGCTGACCGGCCGCATCGAGCTGGGGTGATTGGTACTGCGTCACCTCCAGCGTCGTCACGTCCTTGTAGGGATCGAAATTCTGGATCACGCCCTGGCTGACGAAGAACAACCCGAATACCAGCGACAGCGGCAGCAACACCCACAACGTGACGCGAGTGAGGTCGGTCCAGATATTGCCGATGCTGGTTGCGCTGTGGCGCGCGAAGCCGCGGATCAGCGCCATCACCACCACCAGACCGGTGGCCGCCGATAGAAAATTCTGCACCGTCAGCGCGAGCATCTGGGTCAGGTAACTCATCGTCGACTCGCCGCTATAGCCCTGCCAGTCAGTATTGGTGACGAAGCTGGCTGCGGTGTTGAACGACGAGTCGGGGCTGATGGTGCCAAAACCCTGCGGATTGAGTGGAAGAAAACCCTGCAACCGTTGCAGTGCATAGACTGCCAGCAACCCTGAAATGTTGAATATCAGCAGCGCGAGCATGTACTGAAGCCAACCCATCTCGACGTCAGCCTTGACACCCGCGAGGCGATACAACGGTGCCTCGATACGTGAGCCGAGGGTAAATCGGCCCTCCATCACCGTGGCGATCCATCTCGCGAGCGGCCATGCCAATGCAACCAGCACCAAGAGATAGACGCCAAGCAGAGTCCAGGCCTGGATCGTCATAAGAAGTCCTCCGGAAACAGCAGTGCGGCGATGAGGTAGACGAGCAGCCCGAGCGCCAGCAAGCCGCCGAGAAGGTAGAAGCCGTTCATGAACGCCTCCTGTTCAGCGCGGCACAACCGTAGGCCATGCCGACTATGGTGACGAAGCACAACGCACCGAGCCCTAGAAAGACGAAGTCCATCGCGATCCCTCCTGTGATGCTGTCTGGTGGCCTGTGTGGTTAGTTCTGTTAGTCAACTTCGGCGCGACAAGCCCCTATCCTGCGTTGCTGTTCCTCGCCATAGCGGGCTATGACTCGTCACAGCGCCTTGGCCAGGGACTTCCGGCATCCGAATTTGAACTAACGAACTAACCGTACTGGCCTCTAGGCTAGTTTTTCAGGTATCAAGATGCTGAAAATATTCAGGGGGGCGAGATAAAGATTTCGAAAAGATGGAGCAGGCAACGCTGCGTTTTCGTGGCAGGGGGAAAGTGACGTCGCGACGAGAGTCCGAGATGGATGACATCACCAGGTGATATCCGCAAACGATCCTTTGCGCATCGGTCAGCGGCGGGTATAGATCACCAGCAGGATGGCTCCTTGTACGGAGCCCGCGCTGTGAGCCGCATCGGGTGCCCGGCAACAGTAGTCCCCGACGTTCAGCGTTCGGTCCTGATCAAAGAATGAGCCTTGCAGTACGAACAGTTGCTCCAGCTCGCCTGTATGGGTATGGCTGGCGACATGGGCGCCTGGGTCGACTTTCATCAAGAGGGTTTTTTCACCGCGCCCGGTGTCTTCGAACAGCGGTTTGATCCAGAAACCTTCAGCCCGGGTCGGCAGCCAGTCATCTGCCGAAGACGAGTGATAGCGAGAGCCTTCGACCGGTCCCTGAATGCCGTTTTTCCCGGCAATTCTCCAGGATGGAGTTTCATCTTTTTGCATGGCGTTCTCCACCCTGGCAATGGGATCGTTTACAAGTCCTTGACCAGTCTCAAGGCATCGTAGATAGCGGCGTGGGTGTTACGCGCAGCCACCGCATCGCCAATGCGAAACAGCTGAAATACACCGTCCGGGTTGGTCACGACATTTTGCGGGTTGCCGACGATCAGGTCCTGATGCTCAACCACGCCGCCATTGCTGGAGGCGGCTTTCAATTCGAAATACAGCTCGTCCAGCGGTCGGGTGCCGTGGTTGACCACCACCTGATCGACGCGTCGGGTCTTGCGCGCGTTGCCATAGTCACTGTCGATGGTCGCCAGTAGATCCTGCCCCTCGCGTTCAACGGCGAGCAGGCGGAAGGTGACGGTGAAGGTTGTATCCAGTGCTTGCAGCGAGCGCATATAGGGCACCAGGTTCATCGCCATGACTTCCGGTGCAAAGGTGCGGTCCGGCGTCATGATTTCGACTTTTGCGCCGCTTTTGGCGATGAACTCAGCAGCTTGCAGGCCCGCGTGATCGCCCGCGTCGTCGAACAGCAGGACATTGCGCCCGGGTTTCACATCCCCGGAAATGATGTCCCAGGCCGAGACCACCAGTTCATTTCCAACAGAGAGGATCTCGGTATGGGGCAGGCCGCCGGTGGCGATGATCACCACGTCCGGTTTTTCGTCGAGGACGGTACTGGCCTGCGCCCAGGTATTGAAATGAAAGGTGACGCCCCGAGCCATGCACTGGGCCATGCGCCAGTCGACGATGCTGATCATTTCCCGCCGTCGTTGTGATTGCGCGGTGAGACGAACCTGCCCGCCCGCCTGATTGGCGGCTTCGAACACCACCACCTCATGCCCGCGTTCGGCAGCCACTCGCGCAGCTTCCAGCCCGGCAACACCGGCACCGACAATCACGATCTTGCGTTTGTTGCCGGCCTTGGGAATGTCATGGGGCATGCTGGTTTCACGGCCTGTGGCCGGGTTGTGGATGCAGTAGGCGGCACCGCCCTGGTAGATCCGGTCCAGGCAATAGTTGGCGCCGACG
This sequence comes from Pseudomonas sp. GW821-FHT07G10, assembly GCF_059418545.1. NCBI lineage: Bacteria > Pseudomonadati > Pseudomonadota > Gammaproteobacteria > Pseudomonadales > Pseudomonadaceae > Pseudomonas > Pseudomonas sp. GW821-FHT07G10. The sequence continues at coordinate 24,231 of NZ_JBWKQB010000017.1, forward strand.
CAGGGGCGAATATCCTCTTCGCGGCCCTCGATGATCTTGCGCACGAGATGCGGGTCGGTCATGTGCGCACGGGTCATGCCGACCATGTCAATCTTGCCTGAGGCGATGGCATGGCGGGCGGTGGCCACGTCCGGGATCTTCGCCGCGTGAAAGGTGGGGAAGTCGGTGGCGGCGCGAATCTCCCCTGCAAAATCCAGGTGCGGTGAGTTGCGCATGCCCTGGATAGGAATCACGTCGGTCAGGCCGGCGTCGGTGTCGATATGTCCGCGAATGACGTTGAGAAAATCCACCATGCCGCTGTCTTTCAGACGTCGGGAGATGTCCAGGCCATCGGTCTGGGTCAGCCCGCCGGGCATTTGCTCGTCACCGGTATAGCGCACGCCGACGATAAACTCATTGCCGACGCGCTTGCGGATGGCGCTGAGGATATCGAAGGTAAAACGCAGCCGGTTATCGATAGAGCCACCATAGGGTGCATCGAGGTCGTTGGTCAGCGGCGACCAGAATTGATCCATCAGGTGCCCGTAGGCCTGCAACTCGATACCGTCCAGGCCCGCTGCCTTCATTCGTTCCGCGGCGTCGGCGTAGTCCTTGATGATGCGCTCCACATCCCAGTCTTCCATCTTCTTCGGGAAGGAGCGATGGGACGCCTCGCGCTCGAACGACGGCGACACCACGGGCAGCCAATCACCCTTGTCCCAGCGCGTGCGGCGGCCCAGATGGGTCAACTGGATCATGACCGCTGCGCCATGTTCGTGGCAGGCGTCGGTCAGGTCTCTCATCCAGCCGACAACCTCATCCTTGTAGGCCAGGATGTTGTTGAACACCGGCGGGCTGTCACGGGAAACCGCGGCAGAGCCGGCGGTCATGGTCAAGGCCACACCGGCCTTTGCCCGTTCCACGTGGTAGGCGCGGTAGAGGTCCTTGGGCATGCCGTCTACGGGATAGGCCGGTTCGTGGGCGGTGGTCATGATTCGGTTTCTGAGAGTCAGGTGCTTCAACTGATAGGGCTGGAGGAGCGGATCATTCAGCATCGTCAAGACTCTCCGGAAGAGGGCATCGGGTCAGGGTTGAAATTACGTTAGGGTGAAATGTACACCTGTGTCAACATGCTGGACATAGGTGTACATTTTGCTTGCGTGGCTTTTGGCAAGCGGCTAGGATCGAGTCATGAATGAACATACCAAAGCAGTAGAAACAGGCTGGCGAGGGTCGCTGGAAGGCTGGCTCGACGCAGCCTATGAAAGCCTGACCGAGTGCGGTGTCGACACGGTGCGGGTGATGCCGCTGGCCAAGAAACTGGGGCTGTCGAGAACCAGTTTCTACTGGTTTTTCAAGGATCGCGAAGAGCTGCTCGCGGCATTGATCGAGCGTTGGCGGGTGAAGAACACCGGCAATCTGATCGCCCAGACCGAGTGTTATGCCGAGAGCATTGCCGAGGCGATGCTTAACGTTTTCGACTGCTGGCTGAACCCGGAACTGTTCGATTCACAGTTCGAATTTGCCATGCGCAGCTGGGCCTTGCAGTCCGCCGAAGTGGCCGAACATATCCGGGTGGCCGACATTGCCAGGCGCGAAGCACTGATCCGGATGTTCGTGCGCTTCGGCTACGCATTCGACGCCGCCGATGTGCGGGCTCGAACGATTTACCTGACGCAGATTGGCTATATCAGCACCAACACCCGAGAGGATATCGGGGAAAGAATGCGGCGGATTCCCGAGTACGTGAAGATATTCACCGGCCAGGAGCCTCTGGCTCGCGAGTTGAAACGTTTCTATTTCCGTCATGGCTATGAGGCGGATGACGTTCCATCGGCTACCTGACTGACCGCGACTTCTGATTAACGAAGGCAGGTTCAAATGTTCAACGAACCCACGATAGGCATTATCGGTGGATCGGGATGGCTTGGCCGCTCGATAGCCCTGGCGATGCTCGACAAGGCCTTTATCCGGCCCGGCTCGCTGGTGCTTTCGAACCGCTCTGCAAGCAACCCGTTAGCGAGTGAAAAGTGGCCGCAAGTGACCGTGACGCGCAACAACCAGGAGCTGGTGGAGCGTTGTGATGTGGTCATTGTGGCGGTACGCCCGGAACAATTTGCCGACGTGGAGATTTTCGCTGAAAACAGGCTGGTGATTTCTTTGATGGCCGGCGTGAGCCTTCGCAACGTGGCGGCCTATACGGCAAGTCGACAGGTCATTCGTGCGATGCCCAATGCCGCAGCAGAAATCGGCAAGTCCTATACGCCCTGGTTGGCAGCGATGGGTGTCACTGACGAGCAGAAAGCCTTTACCCAGAGGCTGTTCGAAACCTTCGGTAGTGCCGATGAAGTCTTCACCGAAAACCATTTGAACTACCTGACGGCGCTGGTGGGAACGGGGCCTGCTTACCCGGCGCTGTTGGCGCGCAGCCTGCTCGAGCATGCCTTGAACAGTGGCTTGCCCCCGGCGATTGCCCAGCGTGCGGTGCACGCTGTGGTGGTGGATGCCAGCCAGTTGATCGGGAATGGACACTCCCCCGACGAGCTCTTGCAGACGCTCATCAACTACCGGGGTGTTACGGCGGCAGGCCTCGAAGCCATGATCGCCGGCGGCTTCGATAAAACAATAAAAGCAGGTCTGGATTCGGCGACCTCAGTCGCCTGTTCCATGAGTCCATTTGCCCATTCTGCTGACATGAAAGAAGGTTCAATGATGCGGTAGTTGACCCTTCTTAACTTTGGCCGCAATCGAGGGTAGCGTTTATGAATATAAAGTCTTTCTCGAAGACGGGAGTTGCATTGGGGATCGTTGCATTCAGTGGTTGGGCCTCAGCGTCTGAATGTGGCGATGTGACTATCGCCAACATGAACTGGCAATCGGCTGAAGTGATGGCCAACGTCGACAAGCTGATCCTCAACGCAGGCTACGGTTGTAATGCCGATCTGGTGACCGGGGATACCGTTCCAACCATCACCTCCATGGTCGAAAAGGGCCGGCCCGATATTGCCCCGGAAGGCTGGATCGACCTGGTTCCGGAGGTCGCCAGGACGGGTGTTCAAAGCGGTAACCTCATTCAGGCGGCGCGTTCATTGTCCGATGGTGGCTCGCAAGGCTGGTGGATTCCGAAATACGTTGCCGACGCCCATCCGGACATCAAGAGCTTCGATGATGTGAAGAAGCACCCCGAGCTGTTCCCTGCGCCTGACGATGCGAAAAAAGGTGCGATCTACAACGGTCCTCAAGGCTGGGGCGGCACGGTGGTGACCAGCCAGTTCTACAAGGCTTACGGGTTCGAGAAAGCCGGCTTTGTTCTGGTGGATACCGGCTCGGCCGCGGCGCTTGATGGTTCCATCGCCAAAGCCTATGAGCGCAAGGCGCCCTGGCTGGGTTTCTACTGGGCACCCACCGCCTTGTTGGGCAAGTATCCGATGGTGAAGCTGGAAAATGGCATCCCCACCGACCCGGTGGAATGGAAGCGTTGCAATACGGTCGCCGACTGTCCTGATCCCAAGCCTAACGGCTGGCCGATCGACCGGGTCTTTACCTTGACCACCAAGTCCTTTGCCGCTCGCTCGCCAACCGTCATGGCGTACCTGAACAAGCGCGCCTGGTCCAATGAGACGGTGAACCGCCTGATCGCCTGGATGACCGATAACCAGGCCACCGGAGAGGAAGGGGCCAAGTACTTCCTCAAAAACAACGAAGCACTCTGGAGCCAGTGGGTCACCCCTGAAGCGACTGGCAAGATCAAGGCTGCGCTTTAATCTCTCGGATCAATGCAGCCGTTGCGATGCGCTGCATTGATCCTGGCGCAGATAAAAATAAAAACACCCATGTATTGAAATGACTGCCAGTGTTCTTACGGTCTTCTACAAAAGGGGAATGTTATGGAGTGGCTATCAAGCTTTCCACATATGGAGGACGAAAGACTTAGGGCTTTGAAAAAGGCTATTGACGGTGCCTTTCGACACTTCACCAGCACCTATGGCAATGGCTTCGAAGCGTTCTTCGAGCCGTTGCAATATTTCCTCAATCAGTCCGAGCGGTTCATGACCACGACGCCATGGCCGATCATCATTCTGCTCGTCACCTTGATTGCCTGGTTTGCCAGCCGCAGCTGGAAGATTGTTTTGGGTTGTGTGTTGACGCTGATGGCGATCGGTTATCTGGACATGTGGACCGACACGATGAAGACCCTGTCGATGATCTTCGTCTGTACCGTGATATCCATCGTCATCGGCTTGCCGACCGGAATTGCCATGGCCCGCTCCAATCGCCTGCAGAACCTGATCAGCCCGGTGCTGGATGTGATGCAGACCCTGCCGAGTTTTGTCTACCTGATCCCGGTGGTGATGCTATTGGGGATCGGCAAGGTCGCGGGGCTGATTGCGGTGGTGGTCTACGCCTTGCCGCCGATGATCCGGCTGACCAATCTCGGTATCCGCCACGTCGATGCCGAAATGCTCGAAGCCGCCGATGCCTTTGGTTCCTCCGGCTGGCAGAAACTGAAAAACGTCCAGTTGCCGCTGGCGCTGCCGTCAATCATGGCCGGGATTAACCAGACCATCATGATGGCGCTGGCCATGGTGGTGATCGCCTCGATGATTGGTGTTCAAGGGCTGGGGCAGCCAGTGCTCAAGGCCATTTCCAACCAGTACTTCACCTTGGGCATGTTCAACGGCCTGGCCATCGTCGGTATCGCGGTGATCTTCGATCGGGTCAGCCAGGCCTATGGCAGAAGACTGCAAAAGCATCTGGAGATGGTTCATGGTCACTAATCTGTCCAACGATTTCGGCATCGAAATCAAGCATCTCTACAAGATCTTCGGTTACCAGGCTCAAGCCAGTATCGAGCGGGTCAAAAACGGCATCAGCAAGGCCGAGCTGCTGTGCAATCACAGTCATGTACTGGGTTTGAAGGACATCAACATCAGCATGCCGTCCGGGGGCATCCAGGTCATCATGGGCCTTTCCGGTTCGGGAAAATCGACCTTGATACGCCATATCAACCGATTGATCGAACCCACCGCCGGCGAAGTCATCGTCGGTGGCGTGGACGTGCTGAAGATGAGCCAGCACGATCTGCGAGAATTCCGCCGACATAAAATCTCCATGGTGTTTCAGAAGTTCGCGCTGCTGCCCAACCGGACCGTGCTCGACAATGCGGTGTATGGGCTGGAGATCCGGGGACTGCCGCGTGGCAGGCAAGTGGACGTGGCCATGGGCTGGCTTGCGCGGGTAGGGCTCAAGGGCTTCGAGAATCATTATCCGAACCAGCTCTCCGGCGGTATGCAGCAGCGGGTCGGTTTGGCCCGGGCACTGGCCAGCGACGCGCCGATATTGTTGATGGACGAGGCGTTCTCGGCACTCGATCCGCTGATCCGTATGGATATGCAGTCGGTGCTCCTGGATCTGCAAAAAGAGATCAAGAAAACCATCGTTTTCATCACCCACGATCTCGATGAAGCACTGCGTATCGGTGATCGAATAGCCATCCTGCGTGACGGTGAAGTCGTGCAACAAGGCACCCGACAGGACATCGTCATGAACCCCGCCGACGATTACATTGCCAACTTCGTCAAGGAAGTGAACCGGGGGCGGGTGATCAGTGTCGAGGCGATCATGCGGCCGTTTGTTCGGGTGAAGGCCGGAGCGACGTTGGCGCTGCCAATGGGGACGTCACTCGAGTCGGCGGTCAAACGACTGGTCGAAGCGGGGCTCGATGAGTTGGTGGTCACCAACAGTCAGGGCCAGCCGGTGGGGCAGCTGGCGCTGAAGTCCATTATTGCGACGATGGTCACCTCGACGGTGAGCGAGGCGTCGCAAGCGGATCAGGTTAAAACACCAGAGCGGCAGGTGCTTCCGGATTGCAACTGAGACCGGTACCTGTGTAAGCGTCCGGCAAAGTCATCCAGTTGTTGGCGCAGAGCCAAGACATGGCGTCTACCTGAATTCAGTGGACGCCATTTCTAGAGCCTCCAAGCGGATCTCTTATGCAGCGACAACGTCGTCCAAGGGTTTCCAGGAGCGGCGGGTTATACGGCCACTACCGTTGCTCCAGGAATGAAATGACTCGGCGTTCAACTCACTCAACAAGGCTGAGGCGTCGTCTGCGCGTTGCTGGGGATGGTCGGGGTGGTCATGACGTGAGCATGCCCCTCTGCGTAGATGTGAACCGTGCTTCCCAGCGCAGGAGCATGGATGCCAGAGCTGCGCACCGTTAACGTCCGGCTCGATGGCTGCCCACCGGCGGATGGAGATGGCACCTTCAGTTCCACCGTCAATGTGCAGGTATTGCCGCCAAAATCGAGCTCGGTAACGACCCCCCAACACCCCTCTGACTGCTCCTGGCCAGAGACCTGGCTGGATATCTGGAGCTGTTCGGGCCGCAACATGATCTGCGCCGCGCCATATTGCGAGCTATCGCTGACGTGGATACGTCCCAGATCGCATTTGGCCCAACCCTCTTGGATCCAGGCAGGCATCACCACCGCGTCGCCCAGGAAAAGTGCGGTTTCCTCGTCACGGGGGCGCAGGTAAAGGTCCATGGGCGGACCGGCCTGAACCAGTCTGCCTTGGCGCATGACAGCCAACTGGTCAGCAAAGGACAACGCTTCGGCCTGGTCGTGAGTCACCAGAATAGTGGTGACACCGGCATCCGCCAGGAGTCGCGCCACCGTCTTGCGCATGGAGGCACGCAGACCGGTGTCCAGTGCGGAAAATGGTTCGTCCAGCAGCATCAGTCGAGGCCGTTGCGCCAGGGCGCGAGCCAGGGCTACCCGTTGTTGCTGACCACCCGACAGCTCGTGAGGCCAGCGCTGGCCCATGCGCGGGTCCAGGGCAACCATGTCCAGCAATTCCGCGACCCGCTCTTGTTTCGAGGCCGTATTGCCTGGGAGCCCGAATCCGATATTGGCGGCAACCGTCATGTGCGGAAAAAGCGCTCCGTCTTGCGGAACATAGCCAATAAGCCGCTGGTGGGCCGGCACCTCGGTGGTACTGTTGACCAACGTCTGGCCATTGAGCGAGATGCTGCCTGAGTCAGGAAACTCAAACCCGGCGATCATCCGCAGCAAGGTGGTTTTCCCCGAGCCGGACGGGCCGACAATGGCCGTGCGGCTGCCTGTCGGTACCGACAGGTTGACGTTCTCCAAGGCCGGCAGGGAACCAAAGGATTTGTAGATCGAAGTCAATTCAAGAGCGTTCATCGGCCTGCCGTGCGTTTGGATTGATGGTAAAGAAGCCCGGTCAACGGAAGCGAAAGAAGGATCATGATCAACGCGTAGGGTGCAGCGGCGGCATAGTCGATCTCACTGGTCATGGCCCAGAAACCGGTGGCCAGCGTGCGGGTACCGTTGGGGGCGAGAAGCAGGGTGGCGGTCAGTTCATTGGTGATCGCCAGGAAGACCAGTGCAGCGCCAGCGGCGGCTCCCGGCGCCGCCAGCCGCATGGTGATAAGCCATAGCGCCTGGCTGGGCGAACGACCGAGACTACGGGCCATGTTTTCCAGTTCCACCGGCGCCTGGGCAATGCCGGCGCGCAAACTGACCAGCGCTCTGGGCAGGAACATCAGCAGATAAGCCAGTAGCACGGTGATCGTTGTCTGGTAAATCGGTCGGGCGAAATTGATCGTGATGGTCACCAGTGCCAACGCCACGACAATGCCCGGCAATGAACTGGTGATGTAGTTGCAGCTTTCCAGCACACGGTGCAGTCGCCCCGGTGAGCGGATGGAGAGCCAGGCGACAGGGATCGCCGCACAGGTAGCAATGATCGCGCCCGCGCCGGCCAGAATCATGGTCTGCTCCAAAGCCGGCAGGATATCGCTCATGCGCCAGACCTCTGCGCCGCCGGCCACCAGCCATCTGGCCAGGGTGATCAACGGTACGCCGAGTGCCAGCGCACTGGTCACTATCGGCAGCAGCAATGCCATGGTTTTTTCCGTGCGATCGAGCCGCATGATCCGCTGCAGGCGCGCACTCCCGGACCCCACCCGTGCATAACGGGCCTTGCCGCGCGTTGCCGACTCAAAGGTCAACATGGCCAGGCAGCACAACGCGAGCACACCGGCCAGCATGTTGGCCGCAGGTCCGTTGAACGTGGACTTGAACTGGTCAAAGATCGCCGTGGTGAAGGTGTCGAAGCGGATCATTGCGTACAGACCGTATTCGGCCAAAAGATGCAGCCCGACCAACAAGGCGCCACCGCCGATGGCCAGACGCAACTGCGGCAGTACGACCCGGAAGAATACCGCCCAGGGCTTGAGGCCCAGTGATTCGGCGACATCTTCGATGGCCGGATCAAGGCGGCGCAGCGTCGCCGCAACGGGTAGGTAGAGAAAGGGGAAATAGGCAATAACCGAGACTAATACCCCGGCGAACAACCCATGAATCGGCGGGACCAGGCTGACCCATGCATAGCTGTGTACAAACGCCGGCACCGCAATGGGCGCGGTCGCCAACACAGACCACAGGCGCCGGCCTGGCAGGTCGGTGCGCTCGGTCAACCAGGCCAGGGCCACCCCAAGTGCGACGCACAACGGAATCGTAAACACCACCAGCAAAACGGTGTTGATCAGCAGCTCGGCGACCCGGGGCCGGAACACCAGCTCCACGATGGTCGCCCAACCGATCTGAAAGGAAACACCGATCACGAAAGCGAGCGGCAGCAGCGCCAGCAACGAGACCAGTATTGAAATGCCAACGACCCACGCGCCGCCGCTCCGGGAGCGGCGGCGTCGCAGGTGCAGGTGCGCTGGAATCGCCGAATCGGCGACTCCAGCAGGTTCTGAGACGATGACTGGCTCTGACATCAAATTACAGCAGCCCGGCCTGAGTCATCAGCTCGACAGCCCTTTTGCTGTTGAGTTTCGAGGCATCGACGAGTGGGGCGTCGAGTTCTTGCAGCGGCACCAGTTTCGGGTTGGATTGCGCATTCTGGCCAACAGCGTACTCGAACGATTTGCCTGTTTTCAGGATGCCCTGACCGTCTTTGCCGGTAATCCACTTCAGGAAAGCCTGGGCCTCTTCCTTGTGTTTACTGGACGCCAGAACGCCGCCACCGGAGATGCTGACAAAGGCACCCGGATCTTTATGTTTGAAGTAGTGCAGGGAGGTGTTCTTGCTGTTTTCGCCGGTCTTGGACTGGTCGACGAAACTGTAATAGTGGTAGATCACGCCGCTGTCGATCTGACCGGCGTTGACGGCCTTCAGCACTGCGCTGTTACCGCGGTAAACGGTGGCATTGGCTTTCATCGCCTTCAGCCATTCCAGCGTTGCGGCTTCGCCTTTGAGCTCCAGCACAGCGCTGACGATGGCCTGGAAGTCTGCGCCGGCAGGCGATACGGCCCAGCGGCCTTTCCAGCTCGGGGACGCCAGGTCAAGCAAGGACTTTGGCAGATCGGCTTCGGCGAGCTTGCTTTTGTTGTACACAAATACGGTGGAGCGAGCCGCGATGCCGACCCACTTGCCATGGGCCGGACGATAGGCCGAACCCACTTGCTCAAGGGTGGTTGGCGCCACTGGCGCAAACAGCCCGGCATTGTCCACCAACACCATCGCTGGCGAGTTCTCGGTCAGGAACACATCGGCAGGGGAGGCGCTGCCTTCCTGCACAATCTGGTTGCCCATCTCGGTGTCATCGCCGTTGCGCACGGTGACCTTGATCCCGGTCTCACGGGTGAAGCCCTCTACCCAGGACTTGGTCAGGCTTTCGTGCTGAGCGTTGTAGACCACGATGCCGTCGGCGCTTGGAGCTGCATACACATGACCAGCGCTCAGGAGAGCGGTCGCCAGCAGTGCTTTTTTGAGGAAGGAAGGGATACGGACAGTCATTCTGTTAACAGCTCCAGCGGTTTTTCGAAATGTTATGGTCGGAGGTTTTGCATGGGTCGCTGCGATGAAGCTCGCAACCTACGTGGAACAATGCGAATCATTTGCATGTTTAATTCGCGTGGAATGTAGTGTGGCAAATGAGAAAAAAACGTCAAAATAACATTTAATAGATGTTATTTGCATTTAGATTAACGCCGCACGGGTCAGGGCGTGTCAAGGGGTTGCTGACGTTTGGAGTGTTGCTGCTCACGAGGTTGAGGTTTGGGGTCCAATTGTCTGCGCTATGGTCTGTCACAGTGGGCGATACGTAATGCGGTCGGTGTAAGCCGATTGCAGGTCCCGCTCCGGGATCTCCCAGATGATCAACCTGGGTGGCGTTTCTTTGAATGCGGGGTTGTTGAGGTAGCTATTTGCGGCGCCGGAGAACGCTCCGCCATCTTTGGCGAAGTTACCCACGGGGGCGCCCAGTGCCAGCTGCAGGAACCCCGCGAAGTTGGAGTTGCGTGAAAAAGAGGTCCCGATGAGCGCGGTGTCAGGCAGGTTGGCATCGCCAAAGAGGTCCAGCGCATTGTCAGGACTGTCGACTGGCGCAGCGGGAAGTTCGCTGATGCTGGTTTGGGCGACAATTTCGGGTTCGGGTTGCCATTTCAACGGCAGCCAGTCGATGCCTGCCAGATGGACCAGATCGCCGGGTCGCACCATGCCCTTGGTGTGACTGACGTTGAACGACCGGTGGGGCATTGCGGTGATGCCCAGGGTCTTGAGGTGCTGCGCGATGGCATCGGCCGCAGCCTTCGCGCCGGATTCGCTCCAGTGCGTGTCGGTGCGCAAATAGGCATTGGCCCCCAGTGGCGTCAGCGAGCCGGTCAGGTCCAGATTCGACACGCCACCCCCATTCAGCTTCGAGGTCCAGGCCTGGATACGTCCTTCCAGCGCGGCCGGGCGCTGCAGTGAGCAACGTTGCGCGGCGGCGATGCGGCTTTTGTCTGGAACGATGACCACCAGCAGGCTGATCCCGCGTCGGGCGAACTGCTGTTTCAGATCAATCACCGCCTGGGCTTTTCCATCGGCATTGCGCTGCGCTTGATGATTGACCTTGAGTTCATCGGCCAGAAACAGCCAGTCACGGCAGCCCGGACGAACCCTGGGCCCAGTGTCGCCGAGGAATACCCAACTGGCACCGCGCTCCAGCTCGGCGAACGTTGTGGGGACGGAAGCCTTCGACAGCTCCTTGGCGAACCGCTGGGTGATATCGCCGTCAAGAATCTGTTCGCTCAATAATTTCGCAGGTATCAGCTCGATTTTTCCTGAACCGATCAACCGGCCTGCGGACAGCAATCCTGCAAACAGGAATACCAGCAGGGCCAGGCCTGCCAGCGGGCTGGTGCGTGAAGCCAGATCATCTGGCTGAGTGGGGGCGGGGGTGTGCTCTGGGGGCGTCATCAGAATTGAAAGTACAGGAAGGGCACGGTATCGCGACTGGCGATCAGTGCGAACGACAGTACGAAACCGGCGATGGGCCAAAGGGCGCTGACGCAGAGCGCAATACCGCCCAGTCGTTTCTCACAATAAGGGCCCAGCAGCGGTGCGAGGACACCGAACACACCCAGCAAGGCCGCAAGGCCGTGTACCGGGCGCAGTGTCGCGCGCAGTTCGTCTGCCAGAGCAATGCCCTGCAGGCCGAACTGCCCGGCATACAGGCGCAGCGCGCTGTGGAAATCGGGGGCGCGGAACAGTGTCCAGGCCAGGCATACGAACAACAGTGTCAGCCCATGGGAAAGCACCGGCGGTACAGGGGGCAGGGTAGAACTGTTCCAGGCACGATCAATACACAACGCAATGCCATGCGCGCAGCCCCAGAGCAGATAGTTCCAGCTATCGCCACCGTGCCAGAGGCCGGCGATGGCCATGATCAGGAACAGGTTGCGGTAGGTTTTCCAGGGACCGTTGCGATTGCCGCCCAGCGGAATATACAGATAGTCACGTAGCCAGCTGGACAGCGACAGGTGCCAGCGCCGCCAGAAGTCCTGGATGCTGTTGGCCAGGTAGGGTCGGTTGAAATTCTCGGGAAAGTGAAAGCCCAGCATCAGTCCCAGGCCAATGGCCATGGCGCTGTAGCCGGCGAAGTCGAAGAACAGTTGCAAGGAGTAGGCAAGGCAGCCAACCCAGGCGTCGGAGAGGCTGGGGTTCTGCAAACCGAACGCCACATCGACCACTGGCGACAGGGTGTCGGCCACCAGCACCTTCATGCACATCCCGACCATGAACCGGCGTGCACCCAGCGAGAAATTCTGCACGTTGAAGTAACGGCGTTGCAGCTCGCGTTGAACCCAGTCGTAGCGAATGATGGGGCCGGCGACCGAATGGCCGAACATCGAGATATAGGTGGCGTAGTTGAGGAAGCTGCGTTCGACCGGCACGGTATGGCGATGCACATCCACCAGGTAGGAAATCGCCTGCAATACGATAAACGACAGCCCCGCCGGCATGATGACCCGTTGCCAGTCCACAGGCATGGCGCCGTACCAGGTGAGGGTCTCGTTCAATGTACCGGCGACGATGTTGGCGTACTTGTACCAGCAGAGCACCGCGGTGTTGAGCACGATCAGTGTCACGAGTATCCGCACGCGGCCCTTGCCATCCTCCCGGGTCGCGTCGATCAGCAACCCACCGGCCCACGCCGTGATCGTCAGCATTACATGCAGTGCGAGGAACACTGGGCTCAACCAGCCATAGAACAGCCAACTGCCAAGCAGTAGCGTGACGTTGCGCCAGGCTGGCGGACTCAGCGCATAGGCGCACAGGAACAGCGGCAGGAACAGCGTCAGAAACTCGAGGGAGGCAAAAACCATGGTGGTGGCGCGATCCGGTTAGTGAGCCAGCGCGTCAGTCGCGGACAGCAGGTACGGGCCATTTGCGCCCGGCAGCAGCACAATGCTGTAGCGCTCGCCGGCCTTGAGTTGGCCCAGGCTCAGCGGAGCACCGACGTTGGCCTGGGCACAGACCAATTGAACCGACAGGCTGACAGGGTTGATGGCGCGGCGTTGCACGCTGCCATTAGCCACCTCCTTGAACAGTTCGGCTTTCGAACCTGCGGGGTGCAAACCGGCTTGGGTGCAACCTGGATCCGCGTTGATAAACGCCAGTGAAGCTCTCAGGCTATTGAAATCGTCGGGCTGCTCACGGATGACCACCTGGCTGATACCTTGAGTGCTGTCTGGCAAGGCGATCACGGTGGCGAATTCACCCGCCGCGATCCGGATGTCCAGCGGCTGGTTTTTTCCGTCGCGTTCGAGGGTGCCCTTGATTGGATGGTCGGCAGGCACCGGCATGTAGTCGGATACGGCGTGCGGGCCCTCGAGCCTGAGACGTGCCTCAGAGTTCTCGGCCAGCAGCTGCAGCGGTCGGTCGGCGGCATTGATAAAGCGCAGGAAGGCCGAGTCCTGGGCCGGGCCCGTCGGGTATAAGGCAATGTCTGCGGCCTGGGCATGCAGGCTCAGCAACAGGGGCGCGAACAGGGCCCAGCCAAATGTCGGGCGGGTCATTTTACTGCTCCCTTGTTGCTGACACTGGCGGCAGGCAGTTTGGCCAAAGCACCGCCGATCGCAGCGCCCCATGATTGATAACCGGCGACGGTGAAGTGCTGGCCATCGGTGGTAACCCACTGCCCGGGTTTGGAGAGCGTCAGCGAGTCGATGTAGGTGCAAGGCGCCACGTTCGCGGCCAGAAACTGGGACATCAGCTGAGTGCGGGCATCGTTTTTCTGGTACATGCCACCGGCCTTGCCCCAGGCCGGGCCAACCCAGGCGCAACGCGTTCCGGTGGCGCTGATGGCCTTGGCCAGGCTGGTGACGCTTTGCCACGCCCAGGCCTTGGGAAATACCGGTTTGTCATAGGACGCCATAGTGTCGCCGATGACCAGTACCACCAGGTCGGGCTTGTCGGCGGCGATCAGGTCCTGGATCGGCGTGGTGGTTGCCTCGCGTCCCTTGATCACTATCTTGTCGTTGCCTTTGCGCTCGGCACCGCAGTCGACCTTTTTGCTGATCAGCCAGTCGCCGGCGCTGGCACCGCAGGCACCGATGGAATGAACCTGGGCCCCTTGACGGGTCAGGTTGTCGTGCAGCGGCTCGAGCAAATGGTCCGCGAGGCTCATGTGACTCTCCCCCAGAACAAGTAGAGTCAGGCCGGCAAGTGCAGAAGTGGGCATCGAAAGCTCCAGAATGATCAGTTGGAATAAGGTGAGGTGTACGGGCTGACCGGCAGGTTCATGGGGCCGCTGATGTCCTCGAACTGGTAGCGCACAGACAGGGCGCCGCTGATTTGTTGATAGTCGTGGGCGTTGTCCAGACCCAGATTGGCGCCCAGCAGGAAGTTCGAAGCGACCTTGTATTGCGCCGCCGCGGCGAGGCTGTAACCGATCCCGGTTTTGTTTTGCGCTGCGTAGCGCAAGCCCGAGGCCGCCTGCAGGGCTTTGTCGGTAGGGAAATAGTCGGCACTGTCCTGCTCGAAATGCTGCACGCCGACTGACGTCTTGACTTGATACGTCAAGCGTCCGCTGCGTTGCGCCCAGGTCACCGGCACGCCCAGGGCGAAAAAAGTCTGCGGGCTGAAATAGCCGCCGTGACCAAAGGTGAAATAGTCCTGGTTGTTGGCGTAGCTCATACCGGTCATGCTCAGGCCGGCAGTCAGCTTGCTGTCCGTTGCATTTTGCAGGTACCAGTAGACACCGCTGCCCAGTTCACTGCGGCTGTTGGATTCGACATGGTTGCCCATTAGCTGGTGCCAGGAGGCGTAGCCGTAGGCGCCGACTTCGTTGTCGTCATAGCTCAACTGGCCACGTCCACCGTTGGCACTCACACCGCCCCAGGACTGGCCACTGCGTTTGTCGGTGGTACCGGCAAACGAGGTGACGCTGTCGGTCACCGGACGCCGGGAAACGCTCACGCCGTAACGGACATTGGAGGTGTCGCTCAGGGGGCGGTCGACGCTGATGCCGCCTGTAGCGGTGCTGTATTTGAAGCCCAGAGGGGTGGTGCCAATATCGGCTTTGAGCCCTTCAGCGGGCCTTTGGATGGCGACGGCGAGGCCGACACCCTGGGCTTTTTGCGAGCCGGCGCCGTCACTCTGCGCACCGTTGCCGAAACGCTGCAGCGACTCGCTGCTGGCGCTGCCCGCGTTCAGCGATACCGGCGTCACGCGCAGGGCGAGGCGGCTCTCATCCAGCGGAATATTGATTTCGAGCGGTGTTTCAACATCCGTCAGTTTGCTCAGTCCCGACTCACTGTTGTTGCTGCGAATGCTCAGGCCTTGAGTGACATAGGCGCTGCGCTCCTGGAGGATCTGATTGAGCGCCCGTTGCGCGGGGCTGATGTCCTCGCTCGCCAGGGCTTCGCGTGGCAGCCGTGACTCGAATGGATTGCTCGCCTGCTGCGCGCCTGGGGCGGCCCCGATGCCGGTGTTGTCGCGGGACGCAATGAGGACTGGCATCTCCTGAGCCGGCGGCGGAATCGCTGCCTGTGAGGTCGTGCGGCTGACCTCCCTGAGTTGGCCCGGCCCCCCTGCGAAAGGGTTGGACGCAACCGTCGAAGCGGCCAGTTGGGTGCCTCGATCCCGGCGTTTCTCGCTCTGTTCGATGGCCACCGCTTTGCGCAGCAGATCAGCGGCCATGCCGGTCTTGCCCATGTTCTGGTAGAGGCGTGCGGCCTCAGTCAGCGTTTGAGGGTTACCGGATTCGGTCTTGAGCAGCTGTTGCAGCGCCTGTTCGGCAAATGCAGTGTCATGTGCGAGCAGGGCCGCGTTGGCAGCCCCCAGCAGCAGTTGTGGGTCGTTTGGCTGGCGCTGCAACAGCGGCTTGTAGAGCTCGAAGGCTTTTGCCGTGTCGCCGTTGGCCGAGTACATCCGCGCCAGGGCAGAGACCGCAGCGCTGTCACCGGGGCGTTGCGCCAGCGCCGGCGCCAGCGTGTCATAGGCGCTGGCCAGATCGCCTCGTTCACGCAACTGGTCAGCCTGACGGATGCGATAGAGATAAAGCAGGTCGTCGAAACGCTTGCGAGTCGACGCGTTCAGGGGCCGGTTCTGCAGGTCGCGCAGAATCGTGTTGACCTGTGAGTCTTCTCCAGCTCTCAACAGGACCGTGGCGTATTGCAGGATAAAGTCTGCCGTGGGGGCCGTGGCTGTTTGCATCTGGCTGCGCATGAGGGTCAGTGCGCTGCTCGGGTCACCGACCTCGACATAGGCTGAAGCCAGGCTCGTCGTGCGCTCCGGGCTGTTGCTGGCCATCGGCTGAATGCGGTCGAGCAATGTCAGGGCCTCCTGGCGCTGCCCGCGCTTGCCCATCTCGATTGCCTGGCTTAGTTGCAGGTTGAGACTGACATCAGCGGCCAGCGCTTCCATGTCCGGGGTGCGCTGGTCGGGACGCAAGCGTCCCAGGGTCGTCTGAGCGGCTTTCCATTCACCCATCTGGACCGACAGCAAGGCGCTGACGTAAAGCGCATCGGCATTGTCGGGGTGGGCCTGGAGCATGGAGTTGATCAGCTCCCGAGCCTTTTGCGGCTCTCCCATCGCCAGGTTCAAGCGTGCCAGGGCGAAGCGTGTCCAGATGTTGTCCGGCTCGTACCGCAGCGCATCCTGCAAGGCGTTGCGCGCGGCCGGCAGGTCGTTGCGTTGTTCGGCGAGAGCGGCCAGTTGCGTCGAGCGCAAGGCTTGCAGGCGTCCCGACTGGCCGAGCTTCGCCTGTTGGGCTGCTGGCAAGGTCTGGATCAGTTGCAGGGCTTCATCGCCCTTGCCGCTCTTGAGCAGAACATTGACCAACCCTTCCAGCGCCTGAGGATCGTCACGGCGCTGGCTCAGTACCTGACGATAGTTGCGTTGTGCGTCATCGAGCTGACCCTCCCGGGCCTGGATATCGGCCAGGGCAAGGCGGGCATCCGCCCCGTTCGGGGTCAGGCGCAGGGCCTGGCTGACCAAGGCCTGTGCCTGGGCTGTCTGGCCTTTGGCCTGGGCGTCCCGAGCCTGTTGCAATGCAAACCAGTAGCGGACTTCTTGCAGAGCTGCCTGCCACTGGCTGCCGTCACGTTGTCGTGCGGCCTGACTCAAGAGTTTTTCCGCTTCGTCCAGTCGGTGTTGCTGCTGGCGGATAACCCCAAGGCCACCCAACGCGTCAGCATCATCGGGCCGGGTGTTCAAGCGCGCCTGAAAAGCCTGTTCGGCCGTGGCCTGGTCACCTTCTTTGAGTGCCTTGAGGCCGCGCGCCACTTCAGCGGGCGGTTGCCAGCTCTTGTTGTCTGTCGCGCTCAGCCGTTGCTTGCCCTTGTTCATCTGCGAGCGGATTTCCAGGTCATCCGGATGAGTCTTGAGGTAGGCCTCGAACAAAGGCAGTTGCGTGGCATTGGGCGGGCCGATCCAGGTCAGCGCCAGGCGCCAGCTTTCGTCTGCATCACCGGCGATGTCGGTACGCTGGGTCAGCCCGGCCAGGGCGCGGATGCCCTCGGCACGGCTGTCTTCATGGCGTACCAGATGCTTTGCGTAAAACAGCGCGACGATCGAGTCGTTGGGCATTTCGCGTTGCAGGCGCTGAAATCCGCTTCGCGCTTCAGACCAGTCGGCCTGATTGAAGGCAAGGTTGTTGTAATACTCGCGGCCGATCTTGCCTTGAGGTGGACGGCCATCGAACAGTTGGCGAAACACGGCGGTCGCTTTGTCGCGTTCGCCGGCATCGACGAGGCGGCGAGCCTCTTCCAGACGCTGCTGGTTCTGCGGTTGTGCCAGGGCGATATCCTGTGCCAATTGCAGTGCCAGGCGAGGTGACGGCTGGATCGCCTCCAGGCGGGCGAGGTATTGCTGCGCCTGCTGTGGCTTGTTCAGTTGCACACCGATCAGGCCCAGGCCATACAGTGCGTCCACCTGGACAGGGTCCAGAAGCAGGACTTTCAACCAGACTTCCGCCGCGCGTTGAGGGTTGTCATGCAACTGCCAGTAATGCCCTTGCTCGACGAGCAATGTCTGTGGCGTCGGGCTTTGAGCGTGGGCAACAGCGGCCGTCCACGCGCTCATGGCGACGATGGCTAGCGTGCGGTGGTGCGCGTACATGCGGTCTCCCAGGAGAGTTTCAGCGTTCCGTCTTCCCGGAATCGATAGTGTTTGTCTGCCCAGCCGAGCGCGAACAGGCTGAGCATGAAGTTGTAGTAAAGCGGGGGGCCGTCAGTGGCATCAGGTTTGGCCAACGCTTCTCCCAAGGTCTGTTCCACACGGCGCCGTTGCTGATTGGCCAGCCGGGGTTGGCCCTTGGCCTGAAAGTACGGAATCAGTGCCGCGGAGAATCCGAAAGGGCCCTGACCCTGAACGTTGCCCTGGAGAGCCTGGACTGTTTCCGGCGGGACACCCGTCGCGACAGTACTGCGGGCCATACCGTCCAGCCGATTGAGCAGGGGCCCTGCCAGTGGTTCGGTCGCGTCGCTCATGCCCAGCCAGAGGTACACGCGAATAGCGTCGTAGCTGCCCGTTTCGCCCTTGAACGGGTCGCTCACGAATACGCCCGATTGCGCTGAGTCCCCTTGATAGCCGACCCAGTCCGCAACGTAACCGCGCGGGCTTGATTGACGAATCATCGTGGCAGTGTTGTCGGCTATGGCTTGCCAGGGACCGGAGGGTGCTTCCTTGGCCAGTCGCCGCAACAAGGGCAGTGGCAGGTAGCTGGGGTTCAGACGCCAGAGCTGGTCCGGCTGGACGAAGCCCACCGGCCCAGGCAATACCATCGGGCCCAACCCGGGCAACCTGACGACCAATTGAGCCTCGATCGTCGCCATCAGCTGCAGGGCGTCTTCGCGATAGTCCGGCCGGTGCCACAGACGTGCTGCTTCAAGCAGGGCGTAGGCGAACCACAGATCAGCGTCGGCGGCCGAGTTGGCGTCCTGCAGGAGCCATTGACCGTCCGTGCCTTGCCCCCAT
Source organism: Pseudomonas sp. GW821-FHT07G10 (assembly GCF_059418545.1). Classification (NCBI taxonomy): domain Bacteria; kingdom Pseudomonadati; phylum Pseudomonadota; class Gammaproteobacteria; order Pseudomonadales; family Pseudomonadaceae; genus Pseudomonas; species Pseudomonas sp. GW821-FHT07G10. The sequence continues at coordinate 42,992 of NZ_JBWKQB010000017.1, forward strand.
AACCAGCCCGGCAGTCGCGTGGCGATGGTTGCACCGGCGAGGTTGGCGGTGGTCCAGCGCCATAGTTTGTCGAAACGTTGCTGATCGTTGCCGATCAGTGCGAAGAGCATGCCGTAGGACTGACCTTCAGAGGTGCTGTGATTCTTCTCCAGGCTGGACTCCAGAACCCGGCCGTCGGCCTGGACGAAGCGCGTTGCATAGGTTTGCCACAGTGGCCAGGCCGGTTGCTCGCAGGGTTTTCCCGCCGCCATCGCCGGAGCCAGCAGAGCGAGCGCAAGCACGGCGCTCAACCTGCGCACAGTGCTGCGCAGACAAGCATTCCGGGGGCTCATGGTCGATGGCGGCATGCGCGGCTCAATGACCAAGGCGACGTTTGGCCCTTTGGCGCAGGGTCAGGTAAACGATCGAGGCAAGCAGCAAGACCCCCGTGAGGGTGATCAGCACCAACGCCAGTACGTTTTGCGAGAGGTACCATTGCAGGTAGCGCCATGGTCCCAGTTTTCCGACGTAGTAATCCTGTTCGGCGACCAGCGATTCGACGTGTTTGCCCCTGACCACCACCAGGCTGCCTTGCAGCTCGCGGGCGTTTTCTTCGGTGCTTTGCAGGGCGGCGGTCACATCGGCCAGGCCGTTGGGCCTTGCACTGGCGATGAACACCACACTGCGCCCGCTCTTGAGCGGCGATTCAAATCCGGTCAGATAAGCACTGCCATCCTCAGCGGAAAACCTGAGGCCGTTGCGTGCTTCGCGCAGATTGGTTTTCGCATCCGGGCTGATCCAGTTACGCACTCGCAGGGGCAGGTCGGACAGTTCAAAGTATTGCGTAGCCCCTTCGTCCCTGGCCGGCAGAAAGCTTTGCCACTGGTCCAGCAATGGCTGATTGTTGCCCGAGGCAAGTACCAGCAAATCCCGGTCGCGTTGATCGGCGAGCTGGTCGGCGTGAACCACTCTCACGCCGGTCGCCGGATAGCCGGTGGAGTCGCCGAAACGGCCCAGCAGGGTCAGGTAGGCGCTCAGATCGGCGGGGCCCGGGTTATCGGACAGGATCACCGAGGTTTCAGAAAGGTCGGCCATGCGGGTGAACGGGAAGCCACTGTCCTTGAACACTCCAAGGTTGGGCATGGCCATAAAATGGTCATAGTCGCTCAGGTCCAGGGTCGAGTCCGGATCGATCACACCGCGCATGTTGTCGATAATGATGTCGCGGCATTCGCCCTGTTTGGTGTACTCGTACATAAAACGAAATTGCAGGCGTGATTGCAGTGCCACTGAATTAAGCGGCAACAGCATTCGCGACGTACGGGCCAGGCTGTCGTCGGTTTTGAGCATCGCCAGCAGGCTGTCGCTGCTGCCGAGTTTCTCGATCGAAGGCAATTCGATTGACTTGATCAGGCTGTCGTTGAAGCTGATCAGCAACGAGGAATTGGTGGCGATCGGTTGGGGCGTATAGCGGTATTTCAGGTCAAGTTTCGCGCCTGGTTCGCGCCAGTTGAACAGGTCCGGCGGCAAGCGCAGCGTAACCGCCATTTGTCCCGGGTTATAACCCGACACATTGAGCTCCGCGGGCTTCGCCAGTTCACCCAGACGAACCGGGCGATCGGAGGGCACCCAGTTTGGCGCGTCATACGGCTGGCGTGGCTTGAGTGAGTCGATCCGCTCGATCACCACGCTCTGCCCCGAAAAGACTGAGCTGCCGAGGGCCAGGGCTGTCGCGGCGATTTTGAGGTCGGCGCCATCGCGCCCGGAAACGATCAACAGCTTGCCCTGAGCATCGTTCGGGTTGCTCATCATCGTCAATGTCGGCCCTGTGGCCTCCTTGATTTTCAAGCCATCCAGGCGTGCGGCTTCGCTACCGCTGACAAAAACCACGGCGTTGCCTTTGGCTGGCAGGTTCGTGAGGCTGGCGGGAAAGGTCGCGCCGCGGTAGCTGGCCAAGGCGCCAAACCAGGAAGACAGGATGCCCGCGGCTTCCAGCTCCGGGCCGTCAGGGCGCGAGACAAACACGAAGGGCAGCCTCAAGGGCAAGGCATCCCGACGATCGAACAAAGGCTGCGGCAGAGCGGACAGATCGTTGGGCTGTTGAATCGAAGACACCTGCAGGCTCAACTGGCTCTCGTTGCCGATTCTGGCCCAAAGGCTTGAGTGCAAAGGGTCTTCACATTGCATTGTGTAGTGTCCAATGAACTGCAGGCTGAGCCGGTTGAATTCGGTGATCATCTGTGGCGGGATCTGAACGGTCCGGGTCTGCAACTGACCGGCCTCTTCCTTGGGTAAGGGCAGGCTGGCGGCCACCTGGTCGTTGACCAGCACGTTGATTTGCGAAAGGTCGGCCAGCAACGCCGGTGAATAGCTGTACTGCAGCGTGACTTGCGCCGATGTCACGACTTCATCGGCGCGCACATTGAAGTTCACACTGTCCGTTGCCTCGGCTCCCTTGAGGTTCATCGAATAGCTTTTGCCCAGCTCCTTGAGGGTGCGGGTATAGCGGTTGCCCGCAGCATCGCTCAACGGTGCGACCGGCATCACCGCCGGGACTGCGGCACTGGTTTGTGCGGTAGCACTCAAGGCCAGGTCGCTCCAGCCCAGTAGCGAGCAGGCGATCAGCATGAGAGAGCGGCGAGGGAGAAAGGTCCGGCGAAAGGAATGCTTCAAGATCGTTGCTAATCCGCGGTGGAGTCGATAGGTGATGGAGCGTTCGAACGTTTACGCAGCAGGGCATGGCCATCTTTTACGGTTGCGACGAACAGGTTGAGGATCGCGCGCAAGCCAATGCTGCTGACCTCGCGCAATGCCGCCAAGGGGGCGTCGAGACGGCCGTTACCCCAGGTGTTGGCCCACGTGTCGGCCCGTGAAAACGTCAGACGCACCAGTTCGCTTTGCTGGCGCAGGGTCAAGGCACCGAATTGCATGCCCGCGACGCTGTCGTTGCTGAATACCGCCGTTGCAGGAAAGATGCTTGAGGGGGGGCTGCGCAAAATACAGAACCGCAGCTTTTCATCGGCAGTGAGCTGAACCTCGGGTGGCAGTGTCAGACCTACGCCGTTCTGCGAGAAATTCTGGGTTTTGCAATCGAACGACGTGCCGTCTTCGCGATAGATGCGCACGGGTAGATCGGCTGGCACCCTCGGCTCTGCGCGCGCTTGAGAGGCCTCACTGGCCACTGCTACGGCGGTGCTGACAATGATGATGTTGTACAGGGTCCAGGTCAGGTTGATCGCCAGGGTGGTGACCTGGGCCGAATCACCCCCGATCAGTTTCACCACACCGCATGCCAGACCGATCATGTTCAAGGTCAGCAGGACGATATAAGGCCGCGCGAGCTTCCAGTCGAAATACTCCTTTTCGATGATGCCGCCCTTGTCGGTCACGTTGAACTTGCCCAGCGAAGGGCTGATCAGGGCCAACAGAACCGGCCGCATGATGTACCAGGCCAAAACCGACTCATACACTTCGTTCCAGAATGAATGGCGGAAGCGGCCCTGGATGCTGGAGTTGGTCAGGCTGGAATGGACAATATGCGGCAGTACATAGACCGTGACCATCAACGCCGAGGCGTGGAAAATCTCTGCACCGAAAACCAGGTAGGCCAATGGTGCGGTCAGGAACACCAGGCGAGGCAGGCTGTAGAAAAAGTGCATCATGGCGTTGAGGTAGCAGATACGCTGCCCCAGGTTCAGCCCTTTGCCGAACAGCGGATTGTCGGTGCGAAAAATCTGCGCCATGCCGCGCGCCCATCGTATGCGCTGGCTGATGTGCCGGGAAAGGCTTTCCGTGGCCAGTCCCGCTGCCTGTGGAATGGCCAGGTATGCGGTATTGAAACCACGGCGGTTGAGCTTGAGCGCGGTGTGCGCATCCTCCGTCACGGTTTCGGTCGCGATACCGCCGACTTCCAGCAAGTGTGTGCGCCGCATGACCGCGCAGGAGCCACAGAAGAACGTTGCGTTCCAGAGGTCGTTGCCGTCCTGCACCAGGCCGTAGAACAGTTCACCTTCATTGGGTACCGAGCGAAAGGTATCGAGGTTCTTTTCGAAGGGATCGGGTGAATAGAAAAAGTGCGGTGTTTGCAGCAACGCCAGGTTCGTGTCCTTGAGAAACCAGCCCATGGTGATCTGCAGGAAGGAGCGGGTAGGGACGTGGTCGGCATCGAAGATGGCGATGAACTCTGCGTCAGTGACTTTGAGCGCCTCGTTGAGGTTGCCGGCCTTGGCATGCCGATTGTTGTCGCGGGTAATGTAGTTGACACCAATGTCCTGGCAGAAAAGCCTGAACTCCTCCCGACGTCCGTCGTCGAGCACGTGCACACGCAGTTTTCCCTCGGGCCAGTCGATGGCCTGGGCGGCGAGCACCACCAGTTTCACGATGCTCAACGCTTCGTTATAGGTGGGGATGAAGACATCTACCGTTGGCCATTGAGCGGGCGCCTGCTGCAAAATCTGCGGTTTGCGGTGCAGCGGCCAAGCCGTTTGTACGTAGCCGAATATCAGCACGAGCAGGGCATAAAGCTCGGCCAGCACCAGCCCGTAGCCAAATACGGCATCCTGCCAGTTCTCAAAGCTCAGGGTGTCGGACAGGCGCCAGTACATGTAGCGCAATGAAGCGATCAGCGAGAGTGTTATCAGGGTCAGGATCGCCAGACGGCCGGCTTGCCTGCGGATGATCAGGCTCGCGGCAAAACAGACGGCGGCAAACGCTCCCTGGGAATACAGATCCAGAGGCGCAGTGAGGATGCCCAGTGCCAACACCGCAGCTATCAATCCGATCGAGATCTTCAGGCCCTGGCGACAGCGAAGGGGCCATCGGCTGACACGAGCCTGGAAACTATCCAGTAGTTCCTCTAGCCGCCACGTCTTCGCGGGTGCCTGATTCAGCTGGACGGTCATGGTGCAATCCGCTCGCCGGAGGAATCCTGGAGAAGCAGCGCATGGACCGAGCGCGATAGCGCAAAAATGTCTTTGCAGGCGATGCTGCCGGGTGAGTACTGCAGTGGGTCTCGACCATAGGCCAGCGATTCGTTGAGCTGGTGATCGTGATGAATCGTCCCGATCAGCTCAGTACCCAGTCGCCGCTGAAACAGCACACCCATGTCCCTGCTGAAGGTGCGAGAGTCATCCTGTTGGTTGAGCACATACCTGTGCCGTTGCCCACGTCGCCGGCTGGTTTCCAGCCAATGCGTCATCGTGTCCAGTGCCAGATAGGAAGCCGCATCGGCCACCGTCACCACCAGTACCAGATCGGCGGCATCGAGTGCCTGTTGCGAATAGACGGTCGCGCCCGAAAGGGTATCCAGGATCACGGTATCGTTTTCGCCGAGGTTCATCGCCGCAAGGCGCTGATTCAACCAGTCAGGATCTTCAAGCATCAGCTGCTTGAGCGATCGGCGATCGTTCACCTCGCCCGTGCCGAAGGGCAGGGACTCACTGTCGCCATAGCCCGGCAGGCAATGAGCGCTCCAGTCTGCGGCCTGCTGTCTGAGCTGGATCAGCCCGGGAACCTGTCTGGTGATGCCCAAGTGGCTGGACAGGGCATTCTGGGGGTCCAGATCGATCGCGATGGTTCGCCCGCCAGGGCGCCGGAGTGTTTTCGCAAGGCCTGCTGCGACGGTGCTTTTACCCACTCCGCCGTTCGCTGAAATGACAGCGATGACCTTTGCCTTGGTCCGCGTGCGAGCCGCTTCTGGCAGACCGTCCCTACGAACCTGGTGGAGTTCGCGCAACAGGTCGCTCAATAGCTGACGGTCACCCGTTGCAGAACCTGCAGGTGATGCAGTCAGTGAAGGTGCACGCGTCGGCGAAGGTGGCGAGATGACGACGTTCTTCAAAGGCTCGACCGGCGCGCCAATCAGCTGGGCGGGCTCTGGCTCGTCAGGCGCAAACACCGTGGCCGTTGGTTTGAGGGGGGGCAATGTTACGGTCAACTCTTCTTCAGTCGCCGACACCGTCGGTGTAACCGGGTCATCTTTGAAGTGTTGATAGTTTGGTTGTATTTCCTGGTAGCTTCCTGCACTGGCGCCAAAACTTGTAAACAGTTTTGCAATGTCGTCTACATATTTCATGCGTTGTACCAGGAATGAAGTAACTCGGAAACTCAGGGTTCCGTTAACTAGGCGGGTTTGTTGCGTTGTCTTTGTATCGACAGAGTCGGACTAGTTTGTGGTGATGGCGTCGTGCTGTCAACGATTGTTATAAATGGTCGGGTTGTGTTTTTTTATTCGCCTGAGCGCTATCAGGGCGTTGCGTGATTCGCAGAGCTGTGAATATCAGGGAGATTATATAATGTAGTTTGGGGGAAAGTGTAATGCGCTATTGGAAGGCGGGTGCCTTTATCAGGATAAGTAACTTTCAGAAGCGAAAGAGCAGTCAGTTTCGGGCGTCTTCGAGTAATTGTTTCTCGGCTATATTTTAAAGAAGTTGACCTGCGTGTTTGCAGAAAGAGTGACGGCATTCAAAATATGCCTTTTCAGATACGGTACGGGCGTCCCAAGGCTGCGCGTCAGGCGACGTAAAGCTGCAAGGACGCTCACCGTCAGGCCTGGGCGGCTCAATTTCAGTCCCCACGTAACTGCGTTGTATTGTGGCCTCAAGACTTTTTTGGTGATAATTTCCGAAGGTTACGGGAGACTGTTGGTCGTCATTGAAGCGCAACTTCTCTCGCGGTCGTTATTTTTGCAGTGGGTGTTTTTTAGTAGCAGATAAAATGAACGATTTGACGTTCTCTATTGTCCGTTATCAGACAGTGATTCTTATTAAGTTCCAGGCTCAGGCCTGAGATTGAAACAAGGGGGCTTTATAGGCTTGAGTAGATTCACACGTGTAAAATAATTAACGCGTTCATCATGAAAACCTTTCTGCGGGAGTCGTCTCGACGAGATTTAACCGCATGATGGGGGTGAATAGTTGACTAAAGTGTTTTTTTATGGAGGTGTTGCGGTCTTTTGGCGAGAAGTTAATCAGCGGGTCCGTATTAGTATTTCGCTGTCTATGCGCTCCATCCGAACGAAAACCCTGTGCCGAACCTTCGATGAGCTGCGCCCGTCTGGACTTCAATAGGGCACCCGGCGGTCTTTCACGCCGCCCGGGCTCAAAGCAGAGATTCATACACTTCGTGATAAGCGGCCCTGCACGAAACTAACGACGCTCCTCCAGTCATCAATCCGTGGCGTCAAACGCTTTGTGCCAGCAGACGAGAGCGACAGGGCGAGACTCGACCAAGGGGTGTTTTCGCGCGCACGATCCCATCTCAAATTGTTACCGGACGTACCTGCACGGCGCAAAACGTGGCTGCGGTAACAGTCACGAGCGCTTCTGAAAAATCTTCGATAATTTATTTGTCGTCTCGTAAGGCCCGTTCCAGAAGGTTCCTGGCTGCTTTTCAGATCTTTTTTAGCGTCCAGTCAGCGAGTTGGCCGCTTGATTGCATGAGCTTGTACATACAAGTATGTGTGTGTGCGTAAGAGTCAGCAGTAGTCTTGACGCACAGGCGGTTTTTAAAACACTTGTCCGAAATGTTGGTTCGGAAATTTCTACGTTCATAGCGTCGCACGCGTTCCAGTAACAGTACTTACGCGCCACAAGCGCTCATATTGGTTTTAGGAATTGAATATGAAAAAAGCATTGCTAACCCTTTCTGCACTGACTTTATGCATGGCTGCCGGCTCCGCGCTGGCCAAGGAGTATAAAGAGCTGCGTTTTGGTGTTGACCCTTCCTACGCGCCGTTCGAGTCCAAAGCGGCTGACGGTAGCCTGACAGGGTTCGATATCGACTTGGGTAACGCGATCTGCGCCGAACTGAAGGTCAAGTGCAAATGGGTCGAAAGTGATTTCGACGGCACGATCCCGGGCCTGAAAGCCAACAAATTCGACGGTGTGATCTCGTCGATGACCGTGACCCCGGCCCGCGAAAAAGTCATCGACTTCTCCAATGAGCTGTTCGCCGGCCCGACTTCGCTGGTATTCAAAAAAGGTTCCGGCCTGAGCACTGAGATTGCCTCGCTCAAGGGTAAAAAGGTTGGCTACGAGCAAGGCTCCATTCAGGAGGCCTATGCCAAAGCCGTACTGGACAAGGCCGGGGTGGAAACCCAAGCCTATGCCAATCAGGATCAGGTCTACGCCGACCTGGTCTCCGGCCGTCTCGACGCCTCGATCCAGGACATGCTGCAAGCCCGGCTGGGCTTTCTGAAGTCGCCACAAGGTGCCGATTTCGAGGTCAGCGCGCCAGTCGACAGTGAGCTGCTGCCGGCGAAAACGGCGGTGGGTATCGCCAAAGGCAACACAGAGCTCAAGGCCCTTCTGGATAAAGGTATCAAAGCGGTGCACGACAACGGCACCTATGACGCGCTCCAGAAGAAGCACTTCGGTGATCTGAATCTCTACAGCGGCAAGTAACGACCCGGCGCCCGTCCTGTGGATGGGCGTTTTTTTATCGCTATAGGTCCCTGAATTATGTTCGAAGCACTGTTACAGACCCTCGGGCTTTCCGCGTTCAGCCTCAAGGGGTTCGGCCCTTTGTTGCTGGAAGGCTCCTGGATGACCGTCAAGCTATCGATACTGTCGCTTTTGTTGAGCGTGCTGCTCGGCCTGATCGGCGCCAGTGCCAAGTTGTCCAGCATCAAGCTGCTGCGGGTTCCGGCCCAGCTCTATACCACACTGATCCGCGGGGTGCCGGACCTGGTGCTGATGCTGCTGATTTTCTACAGCCTGCAAACCTGGCTGACCAGTTTCACCGTAGCATTGGGCTGGGAATACATCGAGATCGATCCGTTTGGCGCGGGGATCATTACCCTGGGCTTCATCTACGGTGCGTATTTCACCGAGACCTTCCGCGGTGCGATCCTCGCCGTGCCGCGCGGGCAGATGGAGGCCGCAACCGCCTATGGTTTGAGCCGTATCCAGCGTTTTCGCTTCGTGGTGTTCCCACAGATGATGCGCTTCGCCCTGCCGGGTATCGGCAATAACTGGATGGTGATCCTCAAGGCCACCGCGCTGGTGTCGATCATCGGCCTCGCCGACCTGGTCAAGGCCGCTCAGGATGCCGGCAAAAGCACCTATCAACTGTTCTTTTTTCTGGTGTTGGCAGCGCTGATTTACCTGGTGATCACCAGCGCTTCGAACATCGTCCTGCGCCGCCTCGAACGGCATTACGCGTCAGGTTCCCGGGAGGCTGTACGATGATTGAGCTCTTGCAGGATTACTGGAAGCCCTTCCTTTATAGCGACGGCTACCACATCACCGGCCTGGCGATGACGTTGTGGCTGCTCAGCGCCTCGATCTTCATCGGTTTCCTGGTGTCGGTTCCGCTGTCCATTGCCCGGGTCTCCAACAAGTTCTACGTGCGCTGGCCGGTGCAGTTCTACACCTACCTGTTCCGTGGTACGCCGCTCTATATCCAGCTGCTGATCTGCTACACCGGGATCTACAGCCTGGCTGCCGTCCGCGCGCAACCGGTGCTCGATGCGTTCTTTCGCGATGCGATGAACTGCACCATCCTGGCCTTTGCCCTGAACACCTGTGCCTACACCACGGAGATTTTTGCCGGGGCGATTCGCAGCATGGCCCACGGTGAAGTCGAAGCGGCCAAGGCCTATGGCCTGAGCGGCTGGAAACTCTACGCCTACGTGATCATGCCCTCGGCCCTGCGCCGCTCGTTGCCCTACTACAGTAACGAAGTGATCCTGATGCTGCACTCGACTACCGTGGCCTTTACCGCGACCGTCCCGGATATTTTGAAAATTGCGCGGGACGCCAACTCGGCGACCTTTTTGACCTTTCAATCGTTCGGCATTACCGCGCTGATCTACCTGAGCGTCACCTTTGCGCTGGTCGGTTTGTTCCGCCTCGCCGAACGCCGATGGCTGGCCTTTCTGGGCCCGGCTCACTAGGACTTCTACTTCCCCTTTGAGGATGCTTGCGCACATGTACAAACTGACCATTGAAGACCTGCATAAAAGTTACGGCAGCCATGAAGTACTCAAGGGCGTCTCGCTGAAAGCCAAAACCGGTGATGTGATCAGCCTGATCGGCGCCAGCGGTTCGGGCAAGAGCACCTTTCTGCGCTGCATCAACTTTCTCGAAACACCCAATGGCGGCGCCATGAGTCTGGACGATCAGCCGATTCGCATGGTCAACGATCGACACGGCATGCGCGTGGCCGACGACGCTGAACTGCAACGAATTCGCACCCGTCTGGCGATGGTGTTCCAGCACTTCAACCTGTGGAGCCACATGACCGTGCTGGAAAACATCACCATGGCCCCGCGTCGGGTGCTGGGTGTCGGCAAGAAGGAGGCAGAGGATCGGGCCCGACGCTATCTCGACAAGGTCGGTCTGCCGTCTCGCGTCGCTGAACAATATCCGGCGTTCCTCTCCGGCGGTCAGCAACAGCGCGTGGCCATCGCTCGGGCCCTGGCCATGGAGCCGGAAGTCATGCTGTTCGACGAGCCAACCTCGGCCCTCGACCCGGAACTGGTGGGCGAAGTGCTCAAGGTGATCCAGGGCCTGGCCGAAGAAGGTCGGACCATGATCATGGTCACCCACGAAATGAGCTTCGCTCGCAAGGTGTCAAACCAGGTGCTGTTTCTGCATCAGGGAAGGGTCGAAGAGCAGGGTGCACCCGAGGACGTACTCGGCAACCCGCAGAGCGACCGGCTGCGGCAGTTCCTCAGTGGCAACCTGAAATAAGCGCCATCCTCCGTGCAACACCTTTGAGCGACTGGCCAGTTGCTCAAAGGTGTATTGTCTGCCTGGTTCAGTCGAGCCAGTGTTCCAGGCGCCAATTGAAGCGCCCGCCGTCTACTTTGCCGCACATTCTGTTAGCCTCATGAACGACTGAACTCAAAGGTCGCTCGCCTGTCGAAGCGCTCAGCCCCTGATCGCTGACTTCAGAGAGCGGCGTGGGAAGTTCGAACGATCTGGATTAAGGCAAAAAACATGAAGCGGATCGTCACCGTTTTATCAGCGTTCGCTATCGCAGCAGGCCTCTTCGGTTGTATCAGCCAGCCGATCGAAATGACGCCGCAGACTGCGCAGCGTTTGCAATCGCAACCCCCGATCCGTTTTCTGCTGACCTTCGACGACGGTCCAAGCGCGTCCGGGTTTTACAATCCAACGGTCTCCGTTCTCGACGATCTTGCCCATAATCCGGTGCAATCGGGTATCAAGGCGGTCTTTTTTGTGCAGACTCGTGCGACAGGGGCGGGTGGCAGCGAGCGGGGCCGGGAAATCATGCACCGTGAACATGACGAAGGTCATGTGCTGGGCTTCCACACTGCCACGCCGGGGCACACCAATCATCGCTCGCTGAACCCGGAAAAACTGGAGCAGTCGCTCACCGATGGCAGCGCGGACATTGCTGCAATCACCGGCGCGGCACCGATTTTCGTGCGCCCGCCATTCTGGAATTACGATAAACGTACCTTCGCCGCGTATCAGCGCCATGGCATGCATGTTTTGCTGACTGATCTGAGCGCCAATGACGGCAAGATCTGGGGCTACAATTTCAGTCTGCGTAGACGCTCCAACATGCTCAGGCAAATGTCCGAGGTGCGCGAGCGGATCGCCGCTGGAGAGTTGCCGACGGTCGATGGCGCCATTCCGGTGGTGGTGACCTTTCACGACCTCAATCGCTACACATCCCGGCATATGCAGGAATACCTGCAGATCCTGATCGACAGCGCGCGCGAGACGGGCGTGGCAACCGCGGCCAAGCCTTTTTACGATGACCGATCAGCGTTGCAGCGTGCCGTCATGGCCCGCACTGTCAGCGATAGTTCCGAACCTGTCCGTTTGCCCGGGTTCTGGAACTGGTTTTGGAAAAGCAATTCGGAATAGGACTGATAAGCAGGTATGGCGCCGGCGAAATTTTTTCGTCGGTGGTTACGTACATTCGTGCAGCCAGTCAATCAATACCTGGACGCGCTTTGGCATGGGGGTGCGCTGAGGGTGGACCAGGAAATAGTCGTAACGCCCGGGCTGGGTAAAACCGCCAAAGGGCAGGATCAATTCACCTTGATCTATTCGTCGTTGCACCAGGCGCTGGCGACCGATTGCTATACCGACATTATTGATCGCCGCGGTAACGCATAAGTCGGAACGATCAAAGGTCAGGCTTTTTTCCGGTAGCCACGCTTGCATGCCTTGATGCCCGGCCCACAGCTGCCACTCTGCATCGTAAACGGCGTTTTCCCAGGCCAGAGCATCGTGCAGAAGGGTGCAGGTGCGCAGGTTTTCGGGGTTCTCCAGCAAACCATGTCGATGAGCGTATTGAGGAGTGCAAACGGGGGCGATGGTTTCGCTCATCAGTTTATGGCTGACCAGGCCAGGGAATTCACCGTTGGCATACAGCAGGGCCAGGTCGATATTTTGGGTGCGGAAGTCGATGTTGTCGTTTCCGACGCGGATATCCAATGAGATTTGAGGGTAGCGTTCGTGAAAATCGGCCAGGCGTGGCACCAGCCAGCATTGAGCGGCCGAGGGGCGGGAGTAGAGCGCGACTGAGCCGGATATTTCCGAGTCAGGAGATGGTTGCAGCGCCTCCGTCAACTCGTCCATGACGCCTTGCAGAATCATGAACACGCGTTCGCCTTCGACCGTCAGCCGGACTTGCCGTGTCAGGCGCTCGAACAGGCGCAGTGACAGGGCGCGTTCGAGTTTGCCAATGCGATGGCTCACGGCACTTGGCGTCAGGCACAGCTCTTGTGCGGCCAGGGAGAAGCTCAGGTGTCGAGCCGCCACCAGAAAAGTATGCAGGTTGGCAAACTGCGTGCTATTGATTTGGGCCCCAGGTCGGGGGGGAAGGTTCAGCATCAATAGGTACTCCGCTGGCGAAAATCGATGGATCCGTGCCCCTGCATTGAGCACGGGCACGGACCGACGATCAAGGTTTATTGCAGTGCCAGAAGCACCCGTCCTTTAGTCAGGTAGGCGTCCATTTCTTCGTCGGGCACCATGCTGCCTCCAGTGCCCCACACCAGATGGGTGGCGTTGGCCAGGCGCGACTCGGTCAGGTTCAGGCGCTCTCGATAACCCTGTTGCTCCTGCACAACCCTGATCAGGCCAGGAACGCCTGCCAGCGCGGAGGGTTCCAGTTTAATGCCTTCGGTCGATTCCATCAGGGCCAGCAGGCGGTACATTTCCTCATCGCTGATCGTGTAGTAACCGTCGAGCAAGCGTTGCATCGAACGACCGACGAAACCGGACGGTCGACCCACCGCCAAGCCATCGGCCGCGGTGCTGTTGTCGATGCCGAAGTCATAGACCGAGACCGCATCATGCAGACCGGTATAGACCCCCAGCAGCATGCAAGGCGAGTGAGTCGGCTCGGCGAAGATGCAATGCACTGCGTCGCCATAAATGTGCTTGAGGCCAAAGGCAACGCCGCCAGGGCCACCGCCTACGCCGCACGGCAGGTAAACGAACAGGGGATGTTCTTGATCGACGGTAATGCCCGCCGCCGTCAGCTGTCGCTGCAAGCGCTCAGCGGCCACGGCATAGCCGAGGAACAGGTTGACCGAGTTTTCATCGTCGACAAAATGGCAGTGCGGATCGGACTCCGATTGTTTACGGCCTTGCTCGACGGCCACGCTGTAATCGGACTCGTACTCCATCACGGTGACCCCGCAAGAGCGCAACTTGTCTTTCTTCCATTGCCGCGCGTCGGCGGACATATGCACGGTGGCCTGAAAACCCAGACGGGCACTCATGATGCCGATGGACAGCCCAAGATTGCCGGTGGAGCCGACGGCAATACTATACTGAGCGAAAAATTTGCGGGCTTCTTCGCTGTCAAGTTTCGCGTAGCTGTCGCCGGGTTGAATCAGGCCCGAGGCGAGAGCCAGGTCTTCGGCATGCTTGAGTACTTCGTAAATCCCGCCGCGGGCCTTGATCGAGCCGGAAATCGGCAGCAGGTTGTCGGCCTTGAGCCACAAGGCGCCCTGCGATGCCTGCGGGTATTGGCTGGCCAAAGCCGCCTGCAATTTAGTCAGGGGCAAAATCTCGGACTCGATGATGCCGTGACTGGCGCTGGTCTGAGGAAAAGCCGACATGATAAATGGTGCAAAACGCTCAAGCCGGGCGCTGGCATCAGCGATATCGGCGGCGGTCAAGGCCACGTCGCTCAACGCCTGTGCGGCAGGGGCGAGGGCAGGGTTGAACCAGGTGGTTTCCTTCAGGTTCACCAGTTCGGTGATCAAGGGATGGCTTTCGCACCATGATTCGATGGTTCTATCCAGGGTCATCTTGTTACTCCAGACTTTTAATTGCAGACGGCCGGGCTCACACCCAATGCGACAACAGTAGTGTCATCCCCAAGGCGATGACTGAGGCGAGCACGGTACCGGCGGTAAATTTTTTCAGCGCATCACTCAGGGAGACGCCCAGGTATTCCTTGACCACCCAGAAAGCCGAGTCAGTCACGGTGGTCCAGCCGATAGCGCCGGCACCGATGGCGATCACCATGAGTTCGCGGTTTTGCCCTGGCATGGCGTCCAGGATTGGCAGAATCATGCCAGCAGCGCTGACCATTGCCACGGTTGCCGAGCCCACGGCCAGGTGCATCAGGCCGGCGACGAGCCAGGCCAGGAGGATCGGATTGATGTCCCAGTGCCCCAGGGTGCTGGCGAGGACTTTGCCGACGCCGCTGTCAATCAGCACGCCATTGAACGCGCCACCGGCGCCGATGATCAGCAAAATGTTCGCCAGCGGGGTGAAGCAGCTCTGGGTCAAGACCTGCAGTTGCGCCATCTGCAAGCCACGGCGCAGTCCCAGCGCCCAGTAGGCAAAGATCACTGCGATCGCCAGGGCGGTCAGGGGGTTGCCGAGGAAGGTCATCAGGCTGTACAGGCTGGTGCCTTGAGGCAGGCTCATGACAGCCAACGTCTTGCCGACCATCAACAGCAGCGGCAACAGGATGGTAAACAGGGTCAGTCCCAGGCCTGGCAGCTCTCGGTGCGGACTCAGGACGCAGCGCTCATCCAGGAAAGCCTCTTGGCTAGCGGGCGCAGTGCGCGAGCAGACCAGGTTGACCCAGACAGGGCCGGCGATGATGGCGGTCGGCAAGCCGACGATCAAACCGTAGAGGATGACGGTGCCGACATCGGCGCCGAGCATCTTGGTAATCGCCATGGCGGCAGGATGAGGCGGCAGCATGCAGTGCACGGTCATCAGCGAAATGGCCAGCGGTATTCCGACATACAGGATGTTGAGGCGGGTTTCCTTGGCGACGACGTAAATCAGCGGGATCAGCAAGACAAACCCCACCTCGAAGAACACCGGGATGCCTACGACGAAGCCAACCAGCATCATCGCCCATGCGGCGCGCTGCTCGCCCAGGGCATTGAGCAATGCCTGAGCGATGCGCTCGGCGCCGCCTGACTCTTCGAGCATTTTGCCGAGAATACTGCCCAGGCCGATGATCGCTGCGAGAAAGCCCAGAGTGCCGCCCATGCCTTTTTCAAAGGATTCGGCAATGCTCGGCAAGGGCATACCGGCCCCGGCGCCGACGACAAAACTGGCCAGCATCAAGGCCAGGAAGGAATGAACTCTGAATTTGACCACCAGCACAATGATCATCACGATCGCTGCCAGTAGTATCAGTAATAGGCCCGCATTTTCTTGCATGACAACCCCTTATTATTTTATTGAGCGCGTTAACCCGCATACCTCACGGTGCGGCGGATTAAGCGCCAGCGCTGAAGGGGTTTACAAAGGATGCTTTTTCAACGAACGGGTGATCTGATGTCACCTATGGGGGAGGGGGTTCCCCATGCCGGATTCAGTGAAGAGCCTGACATGAGGAGGCGCTGGTCAGTGCTGCATCGACTGGATAAAACTGGCGATGCGGCTGTTGTTGGGAGAGGCGAGTAGCTGCTCCGGGCAACCGGATTCAAGAATGCCACCGTCAGCGACAAAGCAGATGCGGTCGGCCAGTTTGCGTGCAAAGTTCATTTCATGGGTGACGATGATCATCGTCATGCCTTCCTGGGCAAGTTGGCGGATGGTGTCGAGCACCCCGGACACCAGCTCCGGGTCAAGGGCCGAGGTAGGCTCGTCGAACAGGATCAGTTCCGGTTTCATGGCCAGGGCTCGCGCGATAGCGACTCGCTGACGCTGCCCGCCGGAGAGTTGGTCAGGGTAGTAGTCCAGGCGTGCCGACAGGCCGACCTTGTCGAGAATGGCCCGGGCTTCGGCGATTGCCTCGTGTTTGGGGCGGCGTAGCACATGCACCGGTCCTTCGATGACGTTCTCCAGAACAGTACGATTGCTGAACAGGTTGAACTGCTGGAACACCATTGGCATTTTGCTGCGCGCCATGCGCAATCGGGATTCGTCCACCTGTTGGTAGGTCTGGTTGTCCTGATGGCACAGCCGCTCCCCGGTAAAGGTGATCTCACCGGCGCAGGGCGTTTCAAGAAAGTTGATGCAGCGCAGCAGCGTCGACTTGCCGCCGCCGCTAGGGCCGATAAGAAAGATGACTTCGCCACGCTTTACGGTGAGGTCAACGCCGCGCAGGATTTTGGTGTTTCCGTAGGCCTTATGCAGGCCGCTGATCTGCAGGATGGGATCGGCATTCATGATTTGGCCTCTGTCAGCCTGGAGGATATTGGACTCGTATCGGTACGGGTGCCTGCGCGCAGGTGGGCCGGTGTCAGGCGTTGCTCGATCCAGTGCACCCCGCGTGCAGCAATGAAGCTCAGGACGAAATAGATGATCGCTACCATCAGATAGACCTGCATGCTGAGGAAGGTATTGGCGATAACGATGCTGCCGTGACGCAGGAGCTCATTGACGGCAATGAAGGAAACCAGCGAGGAGTCCTTGAGCAGTGAGATGAAATAGCCGCCTACTGTCGGGATCGCAATTTTCAATGCCTGAGGCAGGATCACTCGCAGATAGATCCTGGTGCGCGACATGCCAATCGATAGACCCGCCTCCCGCTGGCCCTTGTCCAGCGAGAGGATGGCGGCACGAAAGACCTCGGACAGGTAGGCGCCGAGGTTGAGGCTAAGGCCCAGCACCCCGGCCCAGAAGCCGGAAAGTGTCAGGCCGATTTGCGGCAGGGTGAAGTAGATCACCAGCAACTGTACGACCAGCGGCACGCCTCGCCAGAGTTCCACATAGCTGCGCAGTGGCCAGTCCAGCCAAGGCCGGCGCGCCAGTCGACCGAGAGCGACGGCAATGCCGATCAGGATGCCCAGGGTCATGCTCAACACTGACAGTTCCAGTGTCACTACCGCGCCCTTGAGCAGGAATGGGAAGTACTGGGGGATGAGGACAAACAAGAAGTCGTACATGGCGGGTATCCCTCTGTTTGCTTAAGGGTCAGTGCTTGATCAGCCTGGTTTGCATGGAGTCCCATACGCCGTATTTTTCGAGGATGGTCTGGTGAGTACCATCGGCGATCATCGAGTCGAGTGCGCCGTTGATGGCTTCGCGTAAATCCCCACATTCGTCACGCACGGCGATCGCTTGCGTACCGTAGATGTACGGCGCCTTGGCTTCGGCAGCAGCCCATTCCGGTTTCGGTTGATAAAGGATTGGCTCGCCGACGACGCGCAGGTTCTTCATGGTTTCCTTCTGGCCAATCAGGGTGCCCTGATCGAGCAGGACGGCATCGGCCTGATTGTTCTGCAGGGCCTGGAAGGGCTCGCCGAAACCGTTGAAGTCCATGACTTCGCCCACCACGCCGGCGTCAGCCAGCCGGTGCGCGTTGAGCGAGTCGTCGGTCCCCATCACGCTGGCGAGTTTTTTGCCTTTGAGGTCGTCCATCGTTTTGATCGGTGAGTCGGTCTTCACGATGACGTAGTTGTAGCTCAGGAAGTAAGGATTGCTGAAGAGAATCCCGGCGTTCTTTACCCGTTCCTGGGTCGCCGACATGGCGGAGAGAATGATGTCCCAGCGCCTGGATTTCATGCCGGGGATCAGGGTCGACCATTCGGTAACGACATACTCGGTCTTGGGGACGCCGATACGTTTACCGATCTCCTTGAACAGCTCGGCTTCGAAGCCGCCGTAGCTGCCATCTTCGTTTTGCCAAATAAAAGGTTTCGTGCCCATCAGGCCGTTACCGGATCGCAGCACGCCTGAGGCTTTGACGTCCGCCAGGCAACTGCTACCGGCCTGAGCCAGGCCGGCAGTGCCGAGGAGCAATGCAAGAGCGCTGATTTTGAGTAGTGAACGTTGCATGGGTGTGTCTCCGATTGGGAATTTTATTTTTATTTTGCTGAGCAAAAGCTCTCAATCTCGGAACCGTGTATCTATGGTGTGCAACTCCTTCTCCCTGATTCCCGGGGAGGCGAGCGATGAAGGTAGGGGGCAGGCGTGTGCAGTCGTCTCAGTCGTCTTTGCGCCAGACAACCGGAAACCAGTCTTCGCGCATACGGTCGCCGGTTTTCAGGTTGATCCCCGGGAAGGGCGGAGATGTGCGCCCGGGGCGGGCGATGTAACGCACATCGTCGCCGATGAAGCGGGTTGAGAACGCTCTTCTGCGACCGGTTCCCTGGTTGCCCGCGGCACCATGCACAGTGCGAAAGTCAAACACCACGGCATCGCCCGGTTGCAATTCCGGCGAGAGGATTCTGAAGTCGCCGTTATCCACATCCGGCATGTCCATATAGACACTTTCCCCGGTTGTCGAATGGGTCTCGCCATAGAAGTTCGTATTGCTGGCCCAGCTTTTCGGTCGTACCGGTTTAGGCCACAGATGTGAGCCGAGTACCACGCTCAGGGTGTTGAGTCTGGTCACCGGATCAAGCGGAATCCAATAGCTGGCAGTCTGCAATCCATCCACGCAGTAGTACGGCAGATCCTGATGCCAGGGCGTTGGTTTGGAGGTGCCGGGCTCTTTGACCAGGATGTGATCGTGGAAGACCTGCACCTGGTGTGACTGCATGATGTGGCCCGCGATCCCCGCTGCCGGTGAGTTCATGACAAAGTCGGTAAAGGCCGGGATACGTTGCCAGTTGCAGTAGTCTTCGAAAAAGCGACCGTTTTCGCCGCTGCCCACGTTCTCTATCGCAAACTGGCTGGGTTGCGCGAGGTTCTGTTCGAATCCTTCACGCAGGCGTTCGATCCAGTCGGTGAAGACACCGCGCAGGACGACAGCGCCATCTCGCTGAAATACCTCGACATCGGACATCATCAGACTTGCTCCTCTGGTGTTAGCGGTGTGCGAGGAGTATTGCTTTTAAGCCTGAATAGGAAAACTATATATTTCTTATTCTTGAGTATAGGAAAAAATGATAGGTTTTTCGTTCCGCCAGCTGGAGTACTTCGTTGCTGCCGCCGAGCATGGAAGCATCAGTGCCGGGGCAAGGGCGCGACATGTATCGCAACCCTCGGTGTCCCTGGCCATTTCTCAGCTGGAAGAGGTGCTGGGTGAGCGCCTGTTTCGGCGCCAGGTCAGTCGCGGGCTGGAGCTGACGCCGGCAGGGCAGCGCCTCTTGGGGCGCGCGCGGGATATTCTCAATCTGGCGGCGGCGATGACCGAGGAACATAGTGACCGGCAAACGCTACGTGGACAGTTGACGCTGGTCTGCTTTCAGGACCTGGGACCTTATTTCGCACCTCGATTACTGGCCGGCTTTCGTGCGCAGCACCCAGAAGTGTTGATCACGCTGTTCGAAACCGATCTGGCGGGTGTGCATCGCACCTTGAACGCTGGCAAGGCGGAGCTGGCATTGACCTATGAGTTGGGGCTCGATCCGCTGACCGAACGGCAAGTGCTCGCTCAACTCTCACCCTATGCCTTGCTGCCAGCCGATCACCCGCTGGCAGCACAGGAAGACGTATCGCTCTTTGATCTGGCGCGCGAATGTCTGATTCTCGAAGACATTGCGCAGACGCGAGAGTACTTCCTCTCGCTATTCTGGTCGCACGATCTGCATCCAATGGCGCAGCAATACACCCAGACCTTCGAGATGCAGCGCGGCCTGGTTGCCCATGGTTATGGCGTGGCATTGTCTTGCACCCGTCCGGCAGGTGATCAGAGTTACGACGGTAAACCGATTGTCTGTTGTCCGCTGCGCGAAGCCGTCAAGCCGCAGCGCGTAGTGCTCGCCCAATCCAGCGCAATGCGCCCGTCACAGGTCGCTGAAGCCTTCATGCGCTGGGCTGCCAGCGAAACCCTGCCATAGCGTCAATCTGCTCATTTGCGTTCGACTGCACTGCATGGCTGGTGAGTTTGATCCTGTCATGCAGGGCAATGTCTCGACGGAAGGTCATTTTTCAATATTGACATATATATATGTCGAAACTACCGTTATTGAACAAGCCATCAATTCGAGTCTCCCGCCATGAACATCAAAACTCTGGGTTTCTTGCTTTTTGCACTTTGCGTTCAACCGGTCTGGAGTTACGCCGCTCAAAGCCCGGCGCCTGTCGCGGGGGCGCCAGAAGCGGCGCTCACGACTCGACTGGCACTGCGGGGTCTGTGGGTGGAGCACATTTTCTGGATCAGAAACTACGTTGTCGCTAGTCAGCAAGGCAATCGCGCGCAGGCGGATACAGCGGTGGCTCAAGTGGTGGCCAACGCCACCTCGATAGCCAATAGCCTTGCACCCTTGTACGGCCAGCCTGCAGCCGATCAGCTGTTGAAGCTGCTCGCCGGGCATTGGGGGGCGGTGAAACATTACAGCGATGCCTCTGTAGCCAAGGACACCAAGGGGAAAAATGCCGCCGTTGAAGAACTGACCAGTAACGCCAAAGCCCTGGCGCATTTCCTGGCCTCGGCCAACCCCAACCTGCCTGAAGGGACATTGGTCGCCATGCTCAGCACTCATGGCGGGCATCACATCGCGCAAATTGATCAGTTGGGCAAAAAGGACTATGCCGCTGAAGCCCGAACCTGGGCGGCGATGCGGCAACATATGCTGGTCCTTGCAGACACTTTGGGTGCAGCATTGGTCAAACAGTTTCCGGACAAATTCTGACGTTGGACGGGGCGCGCAAGCGCCCCCTTTTTTTGGCAAAAGTGGTGAGGTTGCACAATGCTGCAGGGGATGGGTCGTACACAGCAGGATCTTTTGTCAGCACTGCTGTACCAGCCGGCGGGTATGAGTATTGATGATCTGGCGAGCCACCTCCAGGTGACGCGTACCGCCATTCGACAACACCTGACCGCGCTGGAGCGGGACGGTCTGATCCTGCGTGGCGAAACCCGACCTACTGGCCGACGCCCTCAGCAGTTGTTTCTGCTCACGAGCTCCGGCCGGGAGTTGTTTCCACGGCAATACCAGATGCTGGCCGATCTGTTGATTGGCGAGGTCGCCGACATCATTGGCCACGACAATCTGGTCAGATTGATGCGCAGCCTCGGTCAGAAAATGGCCGCGGGAATGGAGCAAGCGGTCGTGGACGAAGAGCGGATCGTCAGCCACATGAATCAGGTTGGATATGAATCGCAGGTGTTTTTCCGTTCCTCTGGCGAGAAGGAAATAGTCGCCCACAATTGTGTGTTCCATCATTTGGCCAAAACCCACCCTGAAGTCTGCCAGCTTGATCTGGCGCTCATCGGCGCGCTGGGCGGCGGCGAGGTGGAACACCTCGAATGCATGGTGCGCGGGGGCGAGGTCTGCCGCTTTCACCTGAACCGCAAGCCGCCGGATTCAAGCGACAAATCTCTCTTGTAAGGCACGTGCCAGGCGTGTCGCCAAACTCGGCGCTTTAAAAAGACTCCTCGGCAGGTTGCGACAAGCACAACACCGAGCGGTTGCCAGGATAGTGCTAGATCACATGCGCTCGATGCAGCTGACTATGCCGACCTCTGGGCGAAGAAAGCCAATCCCGGTTATCGATACCTCACTCCAGCGGGTGCTGTCGCAATAGTCACGGCGCTTTATGGAGGAGGGTGAGGCCATTGTTTTTGCCTGCATCGGACAGCGAATCGATGAATTGAGAGGAGAGTTAAATCTTTTAGAATTCAGGGGGTTGCCAAGTCCTGTCTTCTTCTCCATAATGCCGCCCATCGCTCAGGCGCTTGGCTACAAGCGGCTTGCAGGATGAAGGTTTGGGTCGTTAGCTTGGCTTCCGTATCCGCTCCAGTTTGTATACGGTTGATGTCGTTGTATGGCATTGAGCGTTTGAGGCCGAGTAGCAAAATGGTTATGCAGCGGATTGCAAATCCGCCTACGCCGGTTCGATTCCGACCTCGGCCTCCACTCTTGAAAACCCCGTAGATCAATGATCTACGGGGTTTTTTATTGCCTGCCGGAAAGTGAAGTGTTCCGCAATCGGTCGTTGTTTCGTGGGCAACCCGTTCTCCGATCCTGAGTGATTGGATCCTTGATCATTTCCCGAGATGGGTCGGTGAGATCGTATCGCTCAGGCATTTCAAGGGGTTGCGTACAGAGCCTGGTCGCCCAGCCTGCTGGCCTCTGCGACGCCATGGGTGCCGCGTGCGCTTCTATCGACCATTGCGATGATCGTCTCGAAGAGTTCGTCCTGCGCCTGCGCGGGTGTGATTTCTCCGTTTGCGGCGGCATGGGACAGGGCCTCGGCCGCACCGAGCATCGCCCGAAGACCCGCGGGCGCGATAGCACCTTCTCTGGTGAAGGGGGAGAGGGCAATCCGACACTTGTTCATGAAGACCGCTTCGTACTCGCGCTTGATCTTTTCGAGCTCCGGTGAACTGGCCAGCGCCGCGATCACGCCGGGTATCTCGTTGCCCTGGAGGAGCACGCAGTCGACGTAAGACGATGCGATGACCCTGGCCGTGCTCAGCAAGGTGGGTTCGCTCCTCTGAAGCGCGGTGTCCATGAGTGCTGTCTGGCGTGCGTCGAATTCCATATAGAGCGCCGCCAGCAGCCCGGGCCGCGTGCTGAAATGGTCGTAAACCACGGGTTTTGTAACACCCGCCTGCTCGGCGAGCCGCCCAAGCGTCAAGGCCTCCGTGCCTTCCTCCCGAACCAGTCGCCATGCGACGTCCAGCAGTTGGCGCTGTCTCTGCTCCCTCGACATGCGCCGACGTGGCTGCGGGCTGGAGTCCTGCTCTCTTGTCTCGGTGCTTGACATGGCAATATACCAAAAGTAACTTACTGATCGTAACTTACCGAAAGTATATAAGGTTCGCCTTTCGCCCTCAATCAGTAGCAGGAATTTCGGCATGCACGCACTCATCGTTGTTGCTCATCACGATCCCCGGTCCCTTACCCATAGCCTCGCTGCGCAAGTCGCTGATGGCTTAACCCTGGCCGATCCCGGCAACTCCTTTGAAATTGCGGACCTCTCGGCGCAAGCGTTCGATCCGCGGTTCACCGCGGCTGATCTGGCTGTCCATCACAAGGAGGCGCCGCCCCCCGCCGATGTGGTCGCCGAGCAGGCGAGGATCGATCGCGCCGATGCCCTTGTGCTGGTCTATCCCGTCTACTGGTGGTCGATGCCGGCGCTTCTCAAGGGATGGATCGATCGAGTGTTCGCCAATGGCTGGGCGTTTGACTTCAGTTCGGATGCCAGGCTGGTGAAGAAGCTTCGTCACCTACGGGTTCATCTGGTCGGTGTCGGCGGCGCCGACGGGGGAACGTATGAGCGGCACGGCTATGCCGACGCCATGAAAACGCAGATTGACCATGGGATCTTCGATTACTGCGGCGCCTGCGTCGTGACGTCCGAGCTCCTGCTCGAATCGGAAACGCAGGATCCGGCTGCTCATTTTGACGCGGCGCGAACCCTCGGACGCAATCTCTTCACTGCATCCCGGCGATGCAGCAGTAAGGGTGCTGATTAATTTTCCATGGCCTGAATGTCCATTCTGGCCGTTTTCTGTCGGCCGGGATCGGCAGCGACGGGCGCTTTGCAGGTATTGCGCCTGGCACAGAGCGACCAAGGCGGACATTCACGGGCACAGCGTAGCGGCCGCACTATAATTAGTCTGTGTCCTTGTTTGTGTGGCGAGCACTCCAGAACGAATCAGGTTTCCATAGCGCTCGTCTGACAAGCACAGGGCAGCACAGTAAATGGGACGCAAAGTACGTTCGATTACGCAAGAGAGGGTCCTGTCATGAAAATTCACTCCTTCCAGCATTACTCTCATGGTCTGGAAATGGCCGTTCACGACGCATGGATTACCACCAAGGTGAAGTCGGCCCTGGCGCTTTCCGAACCGGCCCTTGGTCTGCATGTCAATGTCAAAACCCATGCGGGCATGGTGGCGTTGAGCGGCCGTGTCAACACCCATAGGCAGTGTGAGCAGGCCATAGGTCTGGCCCGTTCGGTTCATGGTGTCGCCGAAGTCGATGCCAGCGACTTGCAGACCCACGTGTTCACGCCAGGGAGTTTTCCAGAAGCTCCCAACGCCGAAGAGAGCACTGAGAGTCGGCCACAATCGTCAGCAAAGACGGACGACAAGTGACGATGACGACCTTGCCAGCGCCGCGCTC
Organism: Pseudomonas sp. GW821-FHT07G10; assembly: GCF_059418545.1. Taxonomy (NCBI): domain Bacteria; kingdom Pseudomonadati; phylum Pseudomonadota; class Gammaproteobacteria; order Pseudomonadales; family Pseudomonadaceae; genus Pseudomonas; species Pseudomonas sp. GW821-FHT07G10. The sequence goes on from NZ_JBWKQB010000017.1 coordinate 67,353, forward strand.
CTGGTTGGGGGGGGGCGGGGCGCAATGCAGATCGAGGACTTCCACGGACTAACAGACCACGATGCTGTCACCGCTTGTAGCGCGAGAGCGGGATCTGCTGTGAGGTGGAGTCCATCGATCTGCCGGGCGTCGGCAGGTTGAATGCCTGTAGGCTCCAGCGTAATGCCTTGCCGCGTTGGTATAGATCAAGTTGCCAGCGCTCGTTCTGTCGTGACGCGAGCGGATTCGACGCAGGCCGGCCAGTCGCTTGCGGGTATGAATCCGGGCTTGCTACAGCTGTGGATAGGGCAGATACAATCCTTCGACTTTATTAATCCAGGTAACAGGGAGTGGAAGTCATGGGCGTTCAAGTCGTACGCGCTGACGTAGATTGTGTCGATAAAATCGCGAAACATCTTCGATGTCTACAGAGGATTTTATGGGCAGCCCTCCAATATTCAGGAATCGTACGACTTCATTGCAGAACGCATCACCCGAGATGAGTCTGCGATCTTTTACGCGAACAAACCCTTAAAAATCAGTTGGTTGCGGAGCGATGCTCATGCTAACCTATTGAAATAGCTTGTTTTTTCGTAGATGGATTGCAAATCTACCTACGCTGGTTCGATTCTGACCTCGACCTCCACTATAAATAGGCTCCGTAGATCAATGATTTACGGATCTTTTTTATTTGAGCTTCAAAGCAGGATTTTGTCTTGCATTTGACGTCAGCGAACTTGCTTCAAGGGGAAGGGATGTATATATTTCCTCCCTTGCTGCACAAGCGCCAGGACTGCGTAATCGTTATTAACCTGTTCTCGGCCGCTTCACCGCGCTACCGCCCGAATGGCGAAACTGGTAGACGCATGGGACTTAAAATCCCCCGCTCGTAAGGGCGTGCCGGTTCGATTCCGGCTTCGGGCACCATATTCGATTCTCAGGCCTTATCAAGCCTTCTCAAAAAGCCCCGCAGACTCTAGCCTGCGGGGCTTTTTCGTTATCAGCTCTTCTCAACAATTCTCACGCCTTCTCAATATTTTTAGTACATTGCCCAGCACATCTGAATTCGATTGCCCATGGTGATGTACTAATGCCCCTCACTGACACAGCCGTCAGGCAAGCAAAGCCCAAAGAAAAGGACTACAGCCTGAGCGATACCGCCGGGCTGTCTCTTTTCGTAGCCGCCAAAGGCTCGAAAGCGTGGCACTTCCGTTTCTCATGGCACGGACAGCAGCCGCGCATATCCCTGGGCACCTATCCCGAAATCACCCTGAAAGAAGCCCGTGAGCGGCGAGACGAGGCCAGATCCCTTATCGCAAAGGGCGTTGATCCTCGATCGCAGCGTCGCGAAGAAAAGCGCGCCGCCAGTACCGGCGCCGTAAAAACGTTCGAAGTTGTGGCCAATGAATGGCATGCCTTCAAATCGCCACGGATGTTGAGCGCAAAGAAAGGTGGCGTCACCCAGTCACGCATGTACCTGGATAAGGACTTGATTCCTGCCCTGGGCAAAATCCCCGTGGCCGACGTGAAGCGCTCCGATGTACTGAGTGCCATGCGTCGGGTCGAGGCCCGCGGCGCATTGAACGTGGCCCGAAAGTGCCGCACCTGGCTGAACGAGATATTCCGCTTCGCCATCGCCTCGGACTATATAGAAACAAACCCAGCGTCAGATCTGGATATCGTGGCCATGAAAGAGCCGCCGGAGAAGCACAATCCGATGCTCCGTCAGGTGGAACTGAAAGACTTTCTGGTGGCATTGCGCCAATTCAACGGAGCTGGATACACGAAAAGCGCAATCCGCATCCTGCTGCTGACCGGAGTTCGAACTGGAGAGCTGCGCAATGCGACCTGGAGTCAGTTTGATCTGGATGGCGCGCTATGGACCATTCCGGCCGAAGGCGTCAAGCAGTTGCAGAAGGTGATCAGGGCAAAGGGAGGAGATAAAGTGCCGGCCTATCTGGTACCGCTCTCGCGGCAGGCGGCTGAAGAGGTGCGCCAGGTTCATGAGCTGACCGGCCGTTACAAGCTGCTGATCCCGGGTCGGAGTGACCCGGGCAAGCCGATCAGCGACGGAACGGTCAATATGGCTCTGAAACGCATGGGGTATGAAGGCAGGCTGACCGGGCACGGTATTCGCGCCACGATCTCAACGGCCTTGAACGAGATGGGCTACAACGAGGACTGGATCGAGGCGCAGCTTTCGCACGCAAGCTCGAGCAAGGTCCGGAAAACGTACAACCACGCGGAGTACGTCGAGCAGAGGCGGGGAATGATGCAAGACTGGGCTGACTACCTGGACAAGCTGGAGGGGGTGTAGGTCTATTGTGCCTGCTGGCGCGCAGCCGCTCGACTGGCTGCCCACTGCACGACCTCCGACCGGACCCAGGCCACGGCCTGCTCTCCGACCTTGGCTTGGCGAGGGAACTTTCCCCCTCCGGCCATCCGGTAAATAGTTGCGGTGCTGAGCCCGGAGATGCGGCGCACTTCGGGCAGCCGGATGTATTCGATAAATTCTTCGTTTTGTGCGGTATTCATTTGATGCTCCATGCCGCGCGTGGCGGCAGAAGGTGGTTATTGGGTTCAGGCGGCTTTCCGCAGTGCTTGGGCGGCGAGCCGGCGACGGCTCATGAGTACTTGCAAGCGGTACGTATGGAATCTGCGACCGTCCTGTGAGGTGATCTCTGGGGCCAGGTACGACAGGTCTTCTTCCAACTGGCCGAAGTAGTAGAGGTGTTCTCCATCGCCACCCCATTCAGGTTGGGCGGTGGCCCAAGTGCGGGCAGCAAGGCAATCTGGGCATGTCTTGAAAGTGGCCATGTCGCCATCCCAGCTGCCGGAAATAAGCTGATACTGCTGACCGGGATGTATCGGCCCGCAGCACTCACAGCATTTATGCTGCTTACGCGCGGTGGGCGTGGTTTCGGTTTGAAAATCGGACATAACGAATCCTCGCCCGCCGTTCACCAGCAGGCTGGTTGAGTTGTCAAATAAGGGTTTACAACTGGATGAGTTCGGCGGGGACGCTGACGGTGATGCCGGTCTGGGCGAATACGACAGCGCGGTACACAGCGATCTCTCGGGTATCACCGGGCTGGCGATTGCAGGGATCGTGTGTGGCGTCGGCCAGCCACGGGTAGCTGTGCCCGCGCTCGACCCAGACGCCGTACTTCTCGATCAGCTGCTCGACGTCAAATTGACGGGTGAATGGCAGTTGAAGCTGTCCGGCCGTGGACTGCTGGTCGCTTTCAAGTGATTCGATTGCCCAGGCCAGCGCCGGGCCGGCCAGTTCCTCCGTCCGGACGCTGACCATTCGGCTCATGACTTCCGCCTTTGGAATTCAGTACACCGGACGATCACTGTCTGTCCGTCCTGGGCGAGCGCAGGCATGGTGCTGAATGGCAGGTGGCTGCAATTACGGTGGGCGTGGACGCAGGTGCGACACATGCCGCCTTTCGGTTGGTGTGTCATCGCCGCGGCCCCGTGTAGATGAGCCAGGCCATGTAGGCGAGGGCGGGGAGGATCATGGCGTCACCTGCCGACCCCAAATGCAGACCGGGCCATCCTCAGCGTCGTGAATCGACAGGATGAACCATCCCGGTTCGGCGGGATGCTGAATCTCCCAGGCCGAGCAATCAACCTGCCCGTCTTCCATGTAGACGTTGAACACGTCGGTCGATACGTCGCTCTCCATATACGAGACGTTCGTTTCCACCTGGTTGCGCGCACACCAATCGTTGAACTGCGCCTCGGTGACTTCGTCGTCGTATTCCGACAGGTAGCCAGGGTGTGACCACCAACCGCTTGCATCGCGATGGACCGGCATTGGTTGAATCAAAACGCTTTCTTCAGGCATGACTTCGTCCTTACCGCTATAGCGGCTGACTTTGAAGGGGGAGGGAGTTGAAATATGGCTGGAGTACAAATGTACTCCTGTCGGGATCAAACGCCCGGACGGCCCTTGAAGGCAAGCCAGATGTAGTGGCGGCCCTTGGCGGTGACCTTGATATTGCTGGTCTGCTTGTTCCAGTTGATCAGGCGAAGCTCTTCCAGGATGGTGGTCAGCGTGTAACCTTGGTGCCAGGCGGCCAGCGCCTTGATACAGCCCTGGGCAAGAAGGCCCCGGTAATCGGTGTGACCGAAGTTGGTGCCTTGGAACACCCTTTGCAGCTGCTCGTCTGTCACAAGGTCGGTGACGGCATTTACGTCCGGATCGCGCCGGTAGCACTTATGGGTCATGGTCATTCGCCCTGGTTGGCCAGCATGTTCAGGCGCATGCCCGATGTGCCGGGGATTTCGTGATCGCTTCCACCCTCTGCTGGCTTGAGTGCGCGCAGGCCATCCGCGATTTCCATCAGCTCGCCGACGTACTCTTCGCCATCGCCCGGGAATTCAACTGTTCCGGTTTCTGGATCGGTTGAGCCATGTTCGTTCACGTAGTCGTCGCAGCGCTTCTCCACCCACGTGGCGGCGGTCTCGTAGGCTCCGGCCAAACACCCCTCCAACAGATCAATCCGCTGATCCGCTGCGTTCAGGCGCAGCTGCAGGGCGTCACGCTCGGCGCGAACCTGATTGATCTCGTCCTGCGCCTGATCAACGATCTCCTGTGCCTCGTATTTGTCGATCCAGTTGCCGATGCCCTCGGTCTTAACGACACGCTTTCCATCCGGCGAGTGCAGAAAGCCGTAATGCTTTAGCGAACAGATCTTGTCCCAGAACTCGTAGCCTTCCCGCGTTTTGATGTTTCTCATCCCGCAACCTCCCTTCAATTGTCCGTCCCGGTGTAGGTGCGCCATGGCACCTTCACTCCGTTGACCAGAAAGCCCCAGTCGCCACGCCACTTACTGGTGATGAACAGCGTGAAGACACCACCAGGTGAGATTTCGTCGATCCGGTGGTATTCGCCATGCAGCAGTTGCGCGGTGTCGCCTGCCCGGCGGATGTATTCCAGATCGGTGTAGCCACCCTGGCACCAGAATTGGCGGCGTTGTTCCGTGTACCAGCCACGCAGGATGATGGTCCGGGCATTCCACGGGTGGTCATGCAGATCCCGGTCTTCGTCCGGCCGCATGATGTGGTGGATCCGGAACGACCACGGTAGCCACCAGAGCGCGGGCTTGTGCGTCGTTCGCGAGTAGGGGTTGAACAGCCACCAGCGGCCCATATACATCGTGGCGCCGTCTGCGGAAATGATGTGTTGGTATGGGGTGCGCTTGGCGCGATCGATAAGCCAGGCGGCAATGGCCGGGCGCGCAAGCAGCTTGGCGACAAGGCGCCAGATAATTGTGGGCATTGGGCGTCCTATGCCGGGTCATGCCCGGGCGGTGGAGGATTGAGGGTTACGCTGCGAGGCGCTGGTAAAGCTCGATGATGTCGGCGGCGTTAGCTGCGACGAGGGCTTCTGCCTCATCCGGGCACACACTGTTACCGATCAGCCTGACCTGGTCCGTTTTGTTGATGTCGCGCCACTCTTGGGCACCGGTGACCGGGTCAACAAACAGCCCACGGTCGATGATGTAGCCCTTGTCGAAGCCCTGCGCTGCCTTCAGCTCAGGCGGTTGCAGCATGCGCAGGGTGATGTCCACCAGCACATAGCCACCGACCATCACCATTTCGGCCGGGTCTTTGAAGTGCTCCGGCAGATGTTCGTGCATGAAGGCGGCGCAGCGCCGGGCGCCTTCCATCTGTTCCGGTGTCAGCGTGTCCGGCACTTGCACCACCTCGACCAGCGCGACCCGGTCCTTCGTCGGCAAGGTGTGCATCGGTTCGGTCAGCGAAATGCCGTCCTTCTCGTTGCCGTAATACTTCACCAGGTAGGCGTTCACCAATCGCTGATTGGCTCCGGACTGGCAAATGGTCGAAAGCGGCGAGTCGGCGGCTCGGCCATCACCGTCGTAGAACCCGCCGTTCGCCTGCTCGAAGAAAGCGGCAACGACTCCGTGTCGCGCGGCACCGGCCAGCACCGTCTGGGTCGGCTCATCCGGCGAACTGCCGACGGCGTTCTGGCCGAAAGCCGTCATGTGTGCAGCGACGACGGCAAAGTGGCCACCTTTGACCTGTGCGACCTGCGTCCGAAGCGGCTCCTGCACGTCGAAGTTGCGTTGAGCTGAGCCATTGGCGCACTCGGTGAGGAACGGCGCCGCTATCGGCTGCACCAAAGCGTGATGAGTGCCGCCGGCGCTAATGGTGGAAAGCGCTTCGTCCACACCGTGGGTGCTTGTATGCGTTGCCGACGTGCCCCGCATCGGGACAATGAACGGCTTCGCACTGGTCAGCACATGACGCCAGCAGCCTTTGGCGACGCGGCGCATCGTGTTAACCGCCATCGGCTTTTCACGGAAGATCGTGCGGCCGAGATTGCTCCAGTCGATGCACTCCGCGGCAGTGCGCCAAGGTTGCTGCTTCGCCGACGGCAATTTGTGGCGCGTTGGTGCTGGCCAGACGATCGGCTTGCCGTCGCTGCGTGCCACTAGGTACAGGCGTTTTCGGATCGTCGGGGTGCCGGCGTTGGCCGCGATGCGCTCGCGCCATTCGACGTTGTAGCCGAGCCCGCGCACCAGGCTTTCCGCCGGAACGAACTCGCCGATCGACTGCAGGATCTCCGGCATGTCCGGGTGGTCAGCCGGCAGACCGGTGCTGAGCGCGGCAATGAAGGATTTGAAGGTGCGCCCGCGCTTGGCCTTGATCGGTTGTCCTTCCTCGTCGATCGGACCCCAGTCGCAGAACTCTTCCACATTCTCCAGGAACATCAGGCGCGGCCGGGTTGCGTGCGCCCAGCGCACCACCACCCAGGCCAGACCACGAACACCGCGATCGCGCGGCGCGCCACCCTTGGCCTTGCTGTGGTGGCGGCAGTCGGGTGAGGCCCAGAGAATGCCCACCGGTTGGCCGCCGGTGGCGTGGATAGGATCGACCTCGAACACGTCGGCGACGTAGTGCGCCGTTTCTGGATGGTTGGCACGGTGCACGGCCAACGCGATTGGATTGTGATTCACCGCTACATCTGGCTCCCGGTACGCCCGGGCAATGCCGGTGCTGGCGCCACCACCGCCGGCGAACAGGTCCACCACCAGTTCTTTCTGGAAGGGCAGGGCCATGCTTGGCTGGCCATGGATGAACTGGGGCTTCTTCTGTTGTGCGGACATAGGGGTTCCTCGCCGGTATAGTTCCGGGATCTACAGGGGAGTGGGGTTATGGACCGTATTGTTCTCGGAGGATGCTTCTTGCTGGTGGTCCTAGGCGTTCTTATTGGTCTCGGAATCAGCGCTGAGTCAACCACAGGTAAAAGCATCAGAGATGCAATGGAGTTACTTAGTTTTGCTGGAACTGCGATTACAGGAGTTGTTGCAGTTGTTGCTCTTACCAGTTGGCAAACGCAATTCAGGCACTCAGAAAAATGGAAGGCTATAAAGAAATTTCAAGACTCATTAGATGGTGGGCGAGCCGCAAACGCTTATCTCAATAAGCTGTTCTCAATGGTCGCTCGTGCGCACAGAGTCGGCTGGGAGTCACGTACTGTGGATTTTCCAGAGGTTTTTCAAGAATCGCAGAAGGCATGGTTTGAGCAGTGTTCCAAGGTCGACAAGGCGTGGCAGGAGGTTTTACTAATTTTTGATGCTGCGGAGTTGGAGTTTCAAATAACACATCGAGATATAGAAGAAAGCGTGGGAGCAGTAGCGACTAAGTTTATTACTGTTTATTTGGGCTCGGATGCGCCTGATATGGGGGATCTTTACGATTTGTTTTATCAGTGCTCTATCAGAGCCAGGGATAACACAAATTTAATTTTCAATCAGTCAGGAATTTTGCAAAGACATCTTGTCGGATGAGGTTCGTTTCAGCTCCTCGCCGCCTGGCGTGATTTGAGTTTGTGGGCTATTGCTTGATGGCCCGGCATGGAGCCGGATTGAGGAGAGCGAGATGGTTTTAGTGGACAGACCTTGGCCTGTAGATCATGAGTATCGCGGCGTTAAATCAAAGATCGACTTCATATGGGGGCATGCCGACGACCCGATTCCGAAAGGGTTGCGTGTCGAAGTGGATCACCCAGAAACACCGGTTTTGACGTCGCATGAAAAGACAAAATACGAAAGTTTTGATGCTGCTGTAGAGAAGGGCAAAAAGATTGCAGAGCGGGAGATCGACCAAATACTTGGCGTTGACTCTTAACTGCTCCGGTTATTTCTTCTGATATGTCTTGGTCAGCGCAGCATTGACGCTGTTGCCGCGCTTCAGCACGACTCTGGCCAGCTTCTCCCGGTCTTTCTCGCTATGACTGGCCTGGCTGAGCAGGCCGAAGTAGCTGTTGGCGGTTTCGCGCAGATCCTCAGCCGGCACTGCGGCTGTTCGCTTCAGTGCTTGGGCCAGTGACCGCTTCCGGGTTGATCGCCGCCACGGCTTGATGACGTGACCAACGAAGTCGACGCCGCGGTCAACCGGCTGCAGGATGGTCTTCGTTGGGTTGAGCTTGGCGCCGAGGCTCGGCAGGAAAGCTTCGACCTCGGCCAGCCAGGCGTTGAGCTGTTGCGGTGACTCATGCAGGAACACGAAGTCATCGACGTAGCGCACGTAATGCTTGGCGCAGAGTCGGTGCTTGGCGAACTGGTCCAGCGCATCCAGATACACGTTCGCGAAGAACTGCGACGACAGGTTGCCGATTGGCAGGCCAAGGTGCGCTGGCTGCGCAGTGAGCCGCTTGTGCTGCGGTACCCGGTTGAACAGATGGGCCGGGCTGCGCACCTCGTAGTCTTCGCGCGGGTCGTGCATCAGGATCTGCTCCGCGAGTGCCAGCCACCATGGTTCGGTGATTTTCGCGGCCAACTGCTTGCGCAGAATCTCTTTGTCGATCGCGACGAAGAAGTTGGCCAGGTCGCACTTCAGGTAGAAAATCGGATTCGACCAGTTCTGGCTGGCGCTGCGGATCTTCGACTCAAGCCGGGTGGCGGCGTACAACGTGCCGCGCCCGGGAATGCAGGCGCAACTGTCCGCTATGAAGCTGGCGTAGAAGCGCGGTGCCACATGGTTGTACATCAGGTGGTGGACGACGCGGTCCCGAAAGGCTGCTGCCCAGACTTCCCTGGCTTTCGGTCGGGTGACCACGAAGCATATCGAGCGGCCTGGCCGGTAAGTGCCGGCTATCAGGTCGTCGTGAAGCTGGATCAGGTTCTGCTCCAGGTCCATTTCGAACGCCAGTGCGCTTTGGCTGTTGCGCTTTGAGCGCCGGCAGTCGTAATAGGCCTGGACAAGATCGCAGAACGGGTAGGGACCAACGTTCGAATCTGCGGACGGGGCGGACGCGGAGCTCGTTGTTCTTGTCGTTGTTGTTCTGATTGCCATCATCGAAGTTCATGTTGAATGCGTTGTTGGCGGAGCGCTGCGACCTATCGTGCTATCTACGTCGCCAAACCGAAGGCAGAGCCGATCAGCAAGGAAACTGCGCGAGACCTACACGGACGCTTTAGACCGGCGGTATCTCTGATGCGCATGGCGGTAGCCCAAGGGCTAGCGGCACGACCAGATTCAAATCGCACAGACCGGAAAGCCGTAACTCTCAGGTGGCGGGCGCGGTTGGGGTGGAACGTTTCCAAGCATTGGCCTGTTTGCCAATCGAGGTGGTGACCTCTATTGCCTTGGCGTGCTGCGGAACGCTGATGAAGCGGTTCTCTTTGAACAACCTCATCAGGAACTCGATCACCTGGACCTTCTCGACCAGCAAGGAAAGGTGAGGGTGCTTGTCCCGGGTTGAGTTGGCTCTGGCGATCAGCATCAGTACATCAATGCACTCATCGATCACGCGCTTACTGAGTGTCAACTTCAGGTCTCGCGGGATGTTACGGGTGAGGTTTGTTGCGAGGCTGAGCAGGTCCATCGAGACTTTGTAGATGTGCAGGTCCGTGTGCATTGCCATGGGCTGAAGCTCCAAAAAGCAACCGGCCGCAGGCGGCCGGATTAAATAAGCGAATTAATCAATCAGCAACTCTCTGCGGACGGGGCGGACGCGGAGCTCGCCGTCCTTGCCGAAGCTGCTCTGAGTGCCAACAACGAAGGTCATGCCGAATGCGTTGTAGGCGGAGCGCTGCGAACTCGACCAGTACCAGGTGTCCTTGAAGGCTTCGGCTCCATCCTCTTGGAAGGCGGTGAGCGGCGTCTGAGTCGGCGACTCTTCGCTGTACAGGGTGCCCACCGGCAGGCTATTCGGGTTATCGCCGTTACGGCTGTTCGCCCAGTTTTCTTCGGTGGTCGGCTTGAAGTGGCGGTACTGCAGCTCCTGCACGTCGCGAGCCGGGATTGCCCAGTCGCTGAACCCGCCGATCACCAAGGCCAGAGTCTTCTGTGCCAGCTCGCTGCCAGCAGCGGCCATTGCCTCGGTGTTGCTGCGGCTATCGGTGAAGCTGTCGGCGCCTTCGATCTTCACGCCGTACTCACCCCAAGTGCCCTCCAGCTCATGCTCGGCACCGGCGGTGATATTCAGGTAGCGCTTTCCGTCCTCGACGGTGATGCCGGAGAAGAATCCGCCGCCGAAGGCTTGGCCGATTTCCGGGAGGGTGAACGCTGGTACTGCTTTAGCTGCTGCGGACATGGTGCTTCCTCTTTTTTATGGCAACAAAAAAGGCGCTGCTGCGCCCCGATGCCGATCAAGAACGAATTAATGAATGATCAAATGAACAATCTGCGGACGGGGCGGACGCGGAGCTCGTGGTTCTTGGCGGTGGTGCTCTGACCGCCACCAACGAAGTACATGGTGAATGCGTAGTAGGCGGAGCGCTGCGTTGAAGACCAGTGCCAGCCCTTAGCGAATACCTCGGAGACGTTCGCTTCGGCGATTTGCAGTTCGCGCCGTGCTGGCAGATAGAAGTCGTTATGCCCGTCACAGGTAAATGCTACGGCAGCCTCTGCGGCCGGACAGCCTTTGCCGGCTGCGATCAATGCATGGGTATTGGCCAGGCCATCCCACGCGCTGGCGGCGCCCTCGACGTCATCGCCGTATGCACCGAATTTCAGCTCGCCCAGGTCATCACCGGTCGGCACGATCAGGTAATAGTCACGGGTTCCGTCTTGGCCCCGAACCAACCCTGCATTGACACCACCTTGCCCGGGCCAGTAGCTCCCCAGCGCAGGGATACCAGTAACCGGCAAAACTGGAACATTGGCCGCAGGTAGCACCTGGGCGAAGACACTGGCCATTGCCAGCTTGGCCAGGTGCGATGCGGGCATTTTGATTGTTGAGTCGCCATGCTTAAGGGTGATCATTTCAGGCTTCATCGTGATTCCTCGTTTTTTCCAGTCAGGCGCCGCCCTCCGTGACCGGATGCGCAGCTTTGGGATTTGGGTTATTCGCTGCAGATGCGCAGCGATTCTTTGCGGTAGGCCAACTCGAGTTTGCGCGACACGTTTTCGGATATGGTGAAAACGTGTCGCGGCGGGGCAAGCAATGGTGCTGATTGGCCCGGGCCAAGCGCATGCAGGTGATGAATCATCAGCGTAAGAGCTTCACCCTGTTCCTCGATGTCATTCCATTGCATCAGCTCAATGAGGGCCTGCTTAGTCCCTGGTAGAACCCAGAGTCGCAACTCTTCCTCGCCGCGATCCTTCCGCCTCGCCGCGGTCTTCGCTGAGCGCGCTTTCCCTTCGGTAGCCATGGCCTGCCTCCTGTAATTCGTTGGCCGGCAGATCCAGCCAGGCTTGACGTTTACGTTGCTGAACGAGCTTTATTCGAGATCTCATCTGAACGCGGACTGAAGCGTTGGATAGTTGATCTTGTAATCCTTGATCAGCCGATGGAAGAGGGTGCTGCTGATGTGAATCGTCTCGTAGCAGCGCTTGCGGCTCATATTTTGGCTGAGGCAGTCACGGATCTTGGCGACCAGCATCAGTTCGCGCTCGGGCGGAGAGTTCTTGGCCTTCGTCGCCTTTCCGCCATTGCCCATGGCTGAGACGAACTTGATGGAGTGCCGCTTAGCGATCCCCAGAAGGACTCGGCGCGATATGCCTTCCTTCTCGCATACCTGGTCGCGGGTCATGGTCTTGCCGTATTCCTTGATGCGCTGAACCTGCTCTCGGGTTTCGTTCCTGATCTCTGGTGACTGGAAGTCTGGTGGATGCTGCATCGACCGGTTGTAGTTCGGCGGCCGATGGACTATCCCGAAGCCGGGTAGCTCCTGAATAGTCCCTCCTATGCTCAAGAAGGCTTCGATGTTCGCCGCCAGCTGTGCGCGTAGCGGGTCGTTCATTTGGATCATGCTCAGCTCATGACTGACGATCATGCTGCCGCCTTTGCCAGGGTCACCCCGGCCATGCTGAAGGTTGATCCTTGGTCGGCGACCATCCTATCCAACGCTTCCCAATTGACGGTGAGCACTGATAGCGGAGCCATTCCGCCAGCGACCGCATGCACCAGAGCTTCCAGGTCAAACACTTCGGCCCGATAGCTGACCGGGCTTGCCGCCTGAGTGGTAACCGGCTTTGCAGCGCTTGCTGCTGGCGCGTAAGTCTTTACCGGTGCCGCTTCGCGTGCAGGTTCGGGAGCTTTCTCGATGACAGGCTCAGGCTTGATTGCTGCAAGCCGTGTGGCCTCCTGCTCGTTGGCGATGCGTTGCAGTTCTTCCTTGCGAATCTTCTCGCGCTGAGCTTCGGCTTTCTCTTCCTCAGCCTTCTGATGCTCGGCAATCCGAACCTTTATCAAGGCGACCAGATCATCGTTGGCCTTCATCACCAGCTGCTGAGCATCGACAAACAGGAAGGCGTGGTCGATGGCCATTGTGCGCAGGCTTTCGAGATTCAGGCGGATTGCGTCGGCCGATTGGCTGGCCTCGATCTTGGCTCGAGCCAGTTCGGTATCGACCGCATCCTGCAAGCTGGCGATGGTGCGCTTGTTCTTCATGGCGCCGGCGAAGTCAGCGACCACGCTCGGTAGAGTTACCTTGCCCAGCGTCCTGTTGATGGCTGCGACGTGGTCGGCCAAGGCCTGTTCAGCCTTCTGCTTGATGTTGGTTTTCACCAGCAGTTCTTGCGCCTTCACCAGCTTGTCGACCTTCAGGCGAGTTTCGCGGGCGTGCCTGCTGATGCGATCCAGTGACGAAAACAGTTCGTCGATGGTCTGGGTTTGCGACAAGGCCTGCTTCTTCGCGGCTTCGACGGCGTCCTCGACATCGCCGCACCACTTCACGGCCTTTTTCGCGTCGGCGAAGTCCTGGTCGGTGGCCAGCGTGGTTTTCACCGAGTCGATGACTGCGAGTGCCGACTGCTCGAACACTTTCAGGTTGCTGGCGGTAACCATGCCGGTCAGCTCGATGCGCAGTGCTGGCAGCTCATCCGGCGCCTTGCCGACGACGATTGACGGTGCGTCCGCCACTTCGTGCCCGGCGAGGTCCGCCTCGAACTGCTTCCAGCCTTCGATCAACTGCTCGGCGCGACCGGCGACCGGGCGATATTCCATGCTGACGAAGTTTTCGAGGGTTCCGTCAGAGCAGACGAAAATCACGCGCTCGGCACCGCTGACCAGGAGTTGCTGCTCAAGCTGCCAGTAGTAGTGCGGGGCAAGTTCTTTCGCCTTGACCTGGGCGACCAGCGATTCGTTCCAGAGCTTGTGCTCGAACAGTGTCTCGCCGAGCATCGTCGCGCCGTCCATCGAGGCCAGCAGGTTGCCATCGGTTCCGACAACCGGATACAGCTCTTCACCGATCATCGCCTCGACCAGCGGCCTGGCCATCGCTTCGGTGGTGTGCCCCCTGTCGAAGATGCGTTGCTGCTGCTCGGTGATATCGGGCGCAATGCCGGTCTTCTTCAGTGTCAGCAGGTCAGTGCGGGTCTGGTACTTCGACGCACCCTTCATGGCTGGCGCTTCGGAGGCGGTGAAGTGCAGAACGCGGAGGGCGTGCCACTCGGCGGAGCCTTGAGCTACGTTATGAATCTTCATGCGGGTTCTCCATCGAGGGCTTTGAGGTTGGTGATTTTCTCGACCTGCGCATCGCTCAGCGTGTATTTGCTGCGGATGGTCGCGATCAGGTGCTCTGGGCTGGTGCGGCCTGCGTCAATCAGTGGCTGCCACTTGACGACGTTCTCGGCGAGTAGATCGTCCGAGTAGTCCGGTAGTGCTTCAGGCTCTGGCTGTGCCTGCTGCTGCGGGGTCACGTCACGCGCCGAATCATCGAAGGTCTTGCCTTCCATTTCGTCAGCGGTTGGGGCCGATCCGACCTCGGGGAACGCCTTGCGCAAGGCCTGGGCCTCGGCACACTTGGCGAGCTGGGCGAACGCCCTCCTTTTCCACATGGAGTTCGGCGCAATGGTGTCCTTGCTTGACGTTGCGTAGTTTTCAAGCCAGCGCTCATTGGCAGTGAACTCAGCCACAAGCCCGTTCGACATCTGGCGCTTGACCGTGACCCGGCACCATTCCGGGTAGGTAACCTCGACCCCGGCCATGGTGGCGGTGATCGACGGCCCAAACTCGGGGTCGCTGATACCGGCGTATTGCCCCGTCCTCGACGCCTGAATCCTGTACAGACCAATCCCTGGCATGACCACGTCTACCATGCCGCGGCCTTTCTGGTAGATCGGCACGATGTGCACCGGCTTCAACATCGGGTCGAGCTGGGCTGCCTTGCAGTAGGCCAAAACCATTACTACCGAGTTATGCGCGGCGCCTGGGTACAGGCTGCCGCTCAGTACCTCGACAAGTGCCGACTCTGTCATGGCCGGCATATGCTCGGCCTGCTTCATAACTGCGCTCACGGGAGATCCTTGCCGCGACTCGCGCAGCCTTGAAAGGTGTGGGTTATTGAGTGACGCGATCAGCGAGAGCGCCGAGCCGCATCAGGAAGGTGAAGAGGGCGATCGTCGGGAATGAGCCGCGCCACATCAGAATTCGGCGTGTGCGCTGGTGGCTGGTCATGGCAGGCACCTTTCTGACATTCCGCAGTACGACATGGCAGGGTCAAAGCCATCGGCCAAATCGCCGTCATAGTGGTATGGCCGCTCGCATCTGACGCATTGAGCGAGCAGGTTGCCGCGTTTGTCTTCCCACAACCCTTCTGGAAGTGCGGGACGCTGGCTCAGCGGCGTGACCGGCTGCATCACCCATTCGTTAAACGGCTTCATCTCACCACCGCCACAGGAAGGCTGATCTGCCGAGGTGCGCCGTTCTCTTTGAACAGGCTGTATTGCATGAGCAGAATCGTCAGGCCGCAGGCGAGAATCCAGTAGAAAGTCCTCATGGCTCATCTCCTACGTACGGGCCGGGAACGAAGGTGTAGACCCTGGTGCCGAGGCGCTTCATGAGACCCTCGCAACCAGCATGCCGCGCCGGGTTTGAATGTTGATGCGCTTAGGGAGATCGGCGACCAGAAAAAAGCCCTGTCGTTGCAGGGCTTCGGTCATTGCTTTGGCGTTTCTGGCGATGATGGTCATGCTGCAACTCCCTGTTTGATCGAGGCGTTGTAGGATGTGTAGATCTGATCGATGCGCGCCCGATAGTGCCGCTGTTCGTCTTCGCTGATTGCGCGGAGCAGGAAGGCCAGGGTGATGACCGAGGTGGCCGCCGAACTGGCGTTTGTCTTGCCGAGGTCGCGGATCATGTTGTCGATCTCGCCCTCGATCCAGGTTGCGGCGGTTTGGTGGTCGCGCTGCTGCTGATTCATGCCGCCTCCCAGTCGCCGTAATCGCGATCCTTGTAGTCGTCATCCCGCGCCGCCGCCACGCACTCCCACAGCAACTCCTCGATCTCTTCAGCGAGCCGCTCGGCGATGGCCGCGCAGCCGTTCTTGCCAATATCAACTGGCTGGTCGCTTTCGTCGTAGGTGAAGCCCGAGACAATCTCGAACTCCATTTCGTTGTAGCCGTAGAAATCGTCCGGGCTCGCCCAGGAGGTCGGATCGCCTTTCACCGATACGCAATGGGTGACGTTGCACTCGAGGACGTAATCCTCGATGGTCACTTCGTATTGCATGGCCGAACCCTCCGACGTTTAACCGCTGGCACGAACACGCACGCCAGGCCGTAAAGCTCTGCATTCGAAAAGCATGTACGCAGGAGAAGCGCGTCGGCTTCACGGTTGCGCGGGGTGCTGGTTTTCATGATTGCCTCCAACTGTTTGGTTGCTGAAAACACTCGGCTGCCCTTGTCATCCCGATATCTACCGTTGGGCGCGGGGAAGGGCATGCGACTGGTTTCGACAATAAAAAGCCCCGGCGAACCGAGGCTTATCCCGATGTGATTCGCCCGCCGTGTTCATGAGGAACAGTTTGGGTAAGGTGTTTATTCCATGGCCGTATCCTCCGAGTTGAGTTGGGTGAAGTCTTTCTGGCGCCGAGCACATCCTCGGAAGTATCAGGTCTGGCCGCGCGACCTTGCGCCGCCCCGCGATTCGCCTGCAAAGAAGAGCAATTAATGAATGATCAAATGAACAATCTGCGGACGGGGCGGACGCGGAGCTCGAGGATCTTGTCGATGCCGTCCTGAAGGCCACCATCGAAGACCATGGTGAATGCGTAGTTGGCGGAGCGCTGCGTTGAAGACCAGTGCGCCCTGTCGCCGAATAGCTCAGGAATATTCAGCCAGGCCTCGTACAGTTCGGCGGCGGCCGGCAGATAGAAATCGTGGTGACCATCAGCAGAGTATTTAGCAGCTGCGGCGGCTGCCGGGCGATCACCCTCGGACAGAAGCTGTTCGGTGTTCCTCACGCCGTCCCACTTACTGGTGGCGCCCGACTCTGTGCCGCGACCGCCCCAAACATGCTCGCCGATATCTTTGGCAGCGAAGATCAGGTGGTATTCAGGTTGGCCGTCGCGGGCCTGCATCTTGCCGCCGTAGATGCCACCCTGGCCGGGCCAGTACTCGCCGAGCGCCGGGGTGAAGCCTGTCAATGACGGCGCGACTGGCTTCTCTGTAAGCCCCATAAACACCTGATGAACCAGATTTGCGTCATAGCTTTGGATCATTGTGTCGCCGTGAGTCAGGATTATCAGTTGCGCTGTCATGTTGGTTTCCTTGTCGGGGTGTTGTTCTGCATCGGAGTGTGATCTGGCAGGTGCCAATCTCTGCATCAGCCCTGTTCATTGCTCGGGCTTCGCTGCATGGAAGCTTGCTGCTTGGCGGCAGGATTCAGATCACGCTCCGATGCAGCCTGGGAAGATGGAGTACCAGGTGCTCGGGCAGTTAACGTCAGGCTGACGTGGCGCTGGTTGTTCAGTCGAGACCGGTATCAGGCGGCGCTTCGCGGAAGACCCTTGCGACCTGCTCAAACGCCCTGGCCATTTCCTCGCGGCGATGCTCAGACTTTGGCAGCCAGAAGGTAACGGCGCTGCGGTCATCGTCCTGTGGTGGGTGATGCAGGCGTTCGCTGCTGTGCAGGATCAGCTGTGCCGCGTGATAGACGAGCCCGGTGTTCGATTTCTTCTCTACGTGGATCACTTCGGTCGTCAGCTCTTGGCTGTACACGTTGATTCGCATGTTCGTGCTCCGGTTGATTTCCAATGCCGCCTCATCGAAGCGGCATCAGTAAATCTTTGGGCCCCGGCCTCGCTACTGGCGACAGGCCGGGTTTGTTGCGTCAGCGGTGACCGTCGACCCTCTACTGATTGAAGGCTCGGCTAGGCATTTTGGTTGGCATCAGGGCTTCCCTGTTCACGCGGCTCGATCAGCGTTGCTGCGTGGTCATCGGGCATCTACAACATGCGGCGTACAGCCCTTGGCGCCTGGGTAAGTAGGCACACCGCATGAGGTCCGGCGCTCCTCATAGCCGAAGCTCGGAGCGCTAATTCTGTTCAGTTGAGTCTCCCTTCATCCGCTGGGATTCGCGGGGCGCATTGCATGCCCGGGTCGTTCTCTCGGTTCTGGCGTTTCACCATCGTCCGCCGTACAGGGTTATCCCTGTCGTGGGCAGCCTTTCGGGGCTGTCGGATCGCCGGTCGCCGGTAGAGGCAATGCGGTCTGTTGTGTATTGCGCTGACTGTTAAAGAGCGGCGGGTCTTTTGAGGCCCTTCGCCACCAGAACCTTTTTGGGGACTGGGTTGGCGTTGAGGTGAATATAAGCGTGCTTATCCTTGCCGTCAATAAGCAGACTTATATATTTTTTCAAAGGCACAAAAAAACCGCTCAATGGCGGTCTCATCGATTCAGAGTGGGGGTGGGTGGTCAGGCGCTCCGACCCTGAGGATTAACGGCGTAAACCTTTAGTGGGTAGGTAAAAGAGGAGGGGGTAGAAAGGAAAAAGCTCGGCGCTGGGCCTGCGTTAAAGGTTATCGCGATAATAGTTAGCGCAAGCAGGCCGTATGGCAGATGCAAAAAGCCCGGAGCTGGGCCGGGCTAATCTACAAGCGAGTAAAACTTCTTTTTGGTTACGCCAGCCTGAAGACACATGTACTGAACCAGGTCGCCATGAAAGGGTTGCTTTGGCTTGTCTACCGTTACCTTTCGGAAGGGTGTGGTGTTATTAACCCACTGCTCATGGCTGCCTTCCTGGTTCCTGAAGCTAAATCCAAGCTTCTTCAGTACCGCTGTGACCTCTCGATAGGTTAACGGCCTGTGCCTCCCTGAGCCCATGCATAATCCTTAGCAAACGTACTGGAGTGTCGGCTCTTTGAAAAATCTTACTTTTTGTTTTCTGCTACGAGGCTTGGCAAGCGACCACATAAATGCTTTTAGGTAATACTGCGCCCTCATCAGCAACGGTGCTTGGCGACTAAGAAGCTCTGCAGCATGCTCCTTATCAATGGTAAGGGCCTCGACCACGTACGACTTGATCTGGTCTTCTAGCTTACCCTTGGCCTCTTCGAAGCTTTCGCCCTGGGTAGCAAGGGTGAATTGCGGGCAGGCAGCAATCCACAAACCGTCCTTCTTCTCTGCATAGCAACGAAGAACAAATGGGTTGTTAGACATAGCGCAGATCCTCTGAACGAACGAACTACAAGCTTCCACAATCCTGTGGATAACTCTGGATGGCGATTATGGTTTGGTCGCCATAGAAGTCAAATTAAATCCTCGCGACACGTTTCCGCTAATCAGAAATTGTGTCGCCTTTTGAGTGTATGACAATAATCGCCACTGCGCAGTTCTGTTTTTCTATCGAGTCAATAGCCAAATCGTGCCTTTCGTCGCCGAACCAGCCACTACAAATCCCCGCCGCGCCAGATCACTACAGCAGTACCGAGTACCAGAAAACCTTGCCAAGTACGATGATCTCCTTGGCGACCATCTCATCTGCACTGTATTCCTCGTCCGGGTGTTCTTCGCGGTTGTAGCTGCGCATCCGAATCCCGCCACCTGGCATGCGGTAAAGCGTTTTCACCCGCAGCTGGCCGCCATGATTGATGGCGTACATCTTCCCATCTGTGATGGCAGTACAGCCCTGGTCTACACCGACGGTGCTCCCATGTGGCAGGACCGGCTCCATGCTATTTCCGCTGACCGTTACGCACACTGCCTCATTCGGCTGCACATTTTGGCGTCTCAACGTCATCTTGCCGAATCGAAGCTTCTGTTTGTGAGACTGGTGAACTGCTGTTCGACCACTCCCCGCAGATAGCTCTACCTCTTTAAGGAACGGCACATATACCTCGTCATCGTCCAAGGGTGTGTCGTCGTCCCATACGTCAATAGGGCCAAGGTATTCGGCGTTCGACTCAATAGGCATACCTTCAGGGACGCCAACCACGGTCATGGGGCCGATTTCATCCGAAAGCCAGATCGCTCTGACTCCGCAAATGTGCGCGATCTTTGAAAGGTGTGCGCTTTGCAGGTTCTTCCCGGTTTCCAGCTGAGAAATCACGGGCTGCTCAACCCCCACTTTAGAAGCGAGGGTCTTTTGGGTTAGGTCAGCATGCTTGCGGGCGAGTTTGATGCGTTCGGCGAGTGTCGTCATGAAATTGAATTTATAAGTTGCCTTATCCGCTTGCAAATAAGCCTCCTTCTACATACGATATAAGCAGGCTTATCAGGAGGGCTCTCATATGACCCCTATCGAAAAGCTCGTCGATCACTTCGGCGGGCAGACCAAAACAGCGTTGGCTCTCGGTGTTTCTCAGGCAGCAGTTTCTTACTGGGTAACCGGGATTCACTTCATGGGCGCCGAAAAGGCGTTCAAGGCGGAAGAGCTCACCGGCGGAAAAGTTACCGCTCGGGAGCTTTGTGCTCGCCAAAACTCCTCTAGAACCGCCGCCTAACCAAATTTCAACAACGTAAGGAAGCCCCTTCATGGCCTATGACAACCCAGCCCACAAGCGCAGTGAAGTTTGCAAGCTCCGCTACAAGGCAGAAGACCTGCGCTATCTGCGTATGGAGGCGAAGCGTGCCGGGATGCAGCTGGCGACTTATATCCATGACCTGTCCTTGATGGCTCGCCGCCTTGGCGCTGCCGAACTGATTCGCGAGCTGAATGCTTTGGATGAACAGAATAAGTCGGCCTAGAGGCCCTTTGGAGGGCCAATGCTCGAATCAATTTTCGATGCGTTGGAGGACGGGGCGAAAGAAGAGGTTCGAAAGCTCAGCGACGAACTCGGATGGAGCCTTGAACAGACAGCGCAGGAATACCTAAGGGCAGGGCAGTCACTGGCCATTCAGCTCCAGATGGAGCGAATGAGGCAACCACCCACAGTGCTGTACCTCGCAGACCATAAAAAGTCCCTCAAAAAGGGCTAGTTGAGTGCGGACATACAGGGGCTTCCAGATGGCCTACGACGACAAAGCACACCGACATGAGCACCAGGTCAAGGTACGTCTGGATGACGAGGTTTTTCTTGAACTGAAGGAAAGCGCCCACGAGTTGAAGTTCCAGCACAGCGTGCTGGCTCGCGAAATCATTTTGGCAGCCCTGGAATTCAAGAAAGAGCACGGATTTCTGCCGCTGATCAACGTAGAAAAACTCAGAGCCTGATTAGGTCATTTAGGAGGATCAATGCCTGTAGCAGCGGAAGTAGGGCCGTGCAACGAAATGGAAGTCGCCCGGTTCAGAAAGAGTGATTTCGAAGAGCTTGAGCAATGGGCCGCAGAGGTTGGCATCAGCACCGATCAACTGTCTGAGCAGATTTTGCGGATGACCGGGCGCTATCTCTCGCTTCGCCGAGCAAGCCAGGCATCTGGCGAGAACGTAATCCCTTTTGGTCCCGTGGGGTGACCAATACAGCCCCTTATTAGGGACCGGATAGAAGTGGTCCCTGATAAGGGATTCACCAATCAACAGACACAAAAAAGCCGGGATTGCGGCCCGGCTGATTGCTAAAACTTGACGAGGTCGATTATGCACAAGTCAACAGATACAGGCAATACCCACGAACTCGCGACACGTTTTGAAGATTCTGAATTCGTGTCGCGCAATGAAATCAGCCCGGAGTTAGCGTCATGAACGTCGGGTTTATTTACTGCCTCGAAAATCATTGCATGCCTGGGATATTCAAGATCGGCAAGACTGATCGATCCCCTACGCAGCGATGCAATGAACTGTCTGGCTCTACATCAGCTCCAGCCCCTTTCAGCATCTTGTTCTACGTTGAAGTGGACAACGCCCTCATGGTTGAGCGCGCCCTCCACAGTCATCTAGATTTTCAGCGGGTAAGCGATAACCGAGAGTTCTTCAGATGCAAGCCTGTTGATGCGTATGAATGGCTCCGCTGTAACGTGGACATCTACACCGAGTATCTGGACGGAGACATAATTTTCCAGCTTCAGAAGCCTTCCTTAACCGTAGTCAGCGGAGGGCTCTGAAATGGCCCGTGCCCGTAATATCAAACCTGCATTATTCAAGAATGAAGTCCTCGGCGTTGCCGACCCGATGCTGACCCTTCTTTTTGAGGGCTTGTGGCTTTTGGCTGATCGGTCCGGCCGCCTTGAGGATCGCCCACTCCGCATCAAGGGCGAGATCTTTCCTTACCGCGACAACCTGGATATGGAAGGAATGTTGGGCTGGCTTTCATCTGAAGGCTTCATTGCCCGCTACTCGGTTGAGGGTAAGCGCTATATCGAGATCGATAATTTCGTAAAACATCAGAACCCGCACAAGAATGAACCAGAGTCTGTTATCCCTTCAGTATCAGAAGGTTGTATCACTTCGGATTTTATCGGAAGCGCTACTGATTTTATCCGTAGCGCTCCGGCTGATTCTTTGATTCCTGATTCCCTCTCTCTTGATCTTCTGATTCCTGATTCACTGATCCCTGAAGAACAACCCTTGCCAGTCGCTGAAGCTCCGGCGACGCCTTCGAACATCAAGGTCCTGAAGCCGAAAGCCGAGAAGCACAAGACTGATGCGCAGATTGCCAACGCTGCTACCTGGTCGGCTTACTCGAATGCTTACTACGATCGATACGGCGTAGACCCTGTACGCAATGCAAAGGTAAACGGCCAGGTCGCTCAACTTGTCCAGCGCCTTGGGGCTGATGAGGCCCCGTCAGTAGCCGCTTTCTACGTCTCGATCAACGACTCGTTCTTCCTCAGGGCTTCGCATGAGTTCGGGCTGTTGGTCGCCAGAGCTGAAGGCATTCGTACCCAGTGGGTAACCGGACGCCAAGTCAACTCGGTAACCGCCCGCCAGATGGAGAATACCCAGGCCAACATCAGCGCCGCACAGGAAGCAGCTCGGAACATCCGAGAAGGCGGGGTGCGCAATGCTTTCCTCTGAAGACGTCGCACGCCTCGCTGGCGCGCTTTGCGCCACTGCCGAGACCCTTGGTCAAACTATCAGCGCTTCAGCTGCTGAGCTGATGGCTGAGGATCTTGCAGGCTATCCGCCGGCCGACATCCGCGCAGCACTTCAAGCGTGCCGCCGGGAATTGACTGGAAGGCTTACCTTGGCCGCAGTCCTCCAGCGCATTCAGGCTGCCGACGGCCGCCCAGGCAAGGATGAGGCATGGTCAATCGCCCTGTCGTCGAGCGATGAGTTCGACACAGTGGTGATGACCGACGAAATCCAACTTGCCCTTGGCGCCGCTCGGCCAGTTCTGGACCTTGGCGACAAGGTCGGGGCGCGGATGGCATTCATCAATGCCTACGAACGCCTTGTGACTCAGGCGCGTGACGATGGGAAGCCAGTCAACTGGCATGTGTCCATCGGCTTCGACGCCAATCGCCGTCTTGAGGCAATCACCAAAGCTGTGCAGCTCAAGCGTATTCCGCAAGAGCGTGGCCAGCTGTATCTGGCTGACCTGACGCACGAGCCAATCACCGAAGACGGTCGCGCTGTTGCCGGTTTGCTCGGCGGCCCGGCAGCCAACGCCAAGCCAAGCGCTGAGATCAAAGGGCGGATCGGCGTCATCAAGTCCTCCCTCCAGTACATGAGAAAAGCCAGCGAAGAAGAAAAGGTCCTGATGCGGATAAACGCCGCCAACGACCTGGCCGCGCGCTTGGCCCTACTGCAAAAGCAAGCCGGCGAAGGCCAGGCCAAGGAGCTCCCTAATGTCTGACATCTGCGACGACGCCGACGACGTAATCGAAAAGACCCGCGAGCACGCGCTTGCCCAGATCCCGCGTTACACCGGCATCAGCGCCACTGAATGCGAGTGCGGCGAAGAGATTCCGGAAGGCCGTCGTCTGGCTATCCCGGGCGTGAAGCTGTGCGTGGGTTGTGCTGAGCGTGAAGCGCTGGTGAAGCAGGGAGTGCGCAGAGCATGAACATCTTCGAATTCATGAGCGACAGCCCGTTTCTCAGTGCATTTCTCGCGCTGGTCATCAGTGGCACCTTGATCGGCATAGCTCAGGCGGTGATGTCATGAGCAACGTCATTCACAAGCCGCGCCACTTCTGGTCTGCCGGCTCCAGCCGCATCCGCGACGTGTTCAAGATCGCGTACCTGTTCGCCACCGAGCTATCGGCAGCCGGCGCCGTCGAGATCATCGTCCGCCCGGTGAAGTCTCGGCGCACGCTGGAGCAGAACGCCAAGCTATGGGCAATGCTCGGCGACATCTCGCGCCAGGTGCAATGGCCGGTCAACGGCGTGATGCAGTACCTGGATAGCGAGGACTGGAAGGCGCTGATGACAGCAGCGGCCCGGCAGGAAATCCGCATGGCCCAAGGCATCAACGGCGGCGTAGTCATGCTCGGCGTCAGCACCAAGCGCATGACCGTGGCCGAACTGGGCGACGTGATCGAGTGCATGTATGTCTTCGGTGCCGAGAAGGGCATCGCCTGGAGCGAGCCGAAGGGCCAGATGCCAGAGCAATGGGAGGCAGCAGCATGAGCAATCTCCGCCAGCGCCAGCCCCCATACCGCTCCAAGAAATGGCTTGCTGCGGTGCACCAGATTGAAAACTGCGTGATCTGCGGCGCTTACGGCGTGCAGGCGGCTCACATCAATGAGGGCAAAGGGATGTCGCAGAAGACAGACGACTGCCTGTGTGCGGCGATCTGCGAGACCTGCCACACCGGCTTGGATAACGGAACCCAGTACACCCGCGACGAGCGCCGGGAAATCCTGCGAAAAGCCGCGCTGGACACCATCGCCCAACTGGCCCGCATGGGGCTCCTGCAGATCAAAGGTGCCGCATGACAATCGCCCAGCAGCAACTCGCCGCCGCGCTTGCTGCGCTGCCGAAGGTCAAGAAGCGCAGCCAAGCCGAGATCGACATGGAGGCGCACCTGCGTCTGCATGGGATCGAGTTCAAGGCCGAGCACCGGTTCGGCGCCGAAGGTGCGGGTGGCGAGGGGAAGGGCTTGCGCGCACGACTGGCTGCTGCTGGGCTGAAAGACTGGAGGTTTGATTTCTGTCTGCCGCAATATCGGATCGCTATTGAGGTAGAGGGCGGCGGATGGACTGGCGGGCGGCACACCACCGGTACCGGCTTCGACGAAGACCTGCAGAAGTACGATGCCGCTGCTCGTTTGGGCTGGACGATCTACCGCTGCTCGCCGGCCATGGTTCGCACAGGTAAGGCGCTTCAGACAGTTTTGATTCTCGTTGAGATGCGTAGGGGGATGGGGCAATGACTTATCGCAACGTGGTATCCGCAGTAGTTCGGGCCCTGGCCGCCGAGACCATCAACAGTGCTGGCGGGTGTGACTTCGAGCCCAAGGTGCAGTGCGCCAAGCAGAAGGGCGAGATCGTCGGCAAGGAGGCTGCATTTCTGGCTGACTGCTGGGTGTTCGGGCGGCTGCATAAGGGGTTGGAGCCGGCTCACTGGCGCGCTCTGGTGGCGAAGTTCTCCACGCATACCGACCGTAAGCATGCGGCGATTGCCGAGCTCACAAGGGCTATCCGCTCGCCTGCGCCTGAGCGGTTCCGTCATTGCGCAGTCATTACCTGGGCGTTGCCAAAGCTGCCTGGCGTTGAGGGGAAGCGCTCGACCAATGTCCTGCCAGCCGGTTGGTACGAGATGGACAACTGGTCAGAGGATCCTGTCCCGGTGCGCACACAAAGCCGGTGGCGCAGGGATATCTCAAAGGCCTTGGAGTCATCGGTGGACATGGCTCTATCCGCCGCCCAGATGATTTTGGATCAAGAGGGCCTTATTGAGGCCGAAGTCGCATAAAGCCAGTTGACATCATTGGCCGAGTGGCTTAATTTATCCCCATCCTGTCGATCTTGCGCATTAAGTGATGCAAGCGACAAAAAACCCGGCCAATGCGCCGGGTTTTTGCGTTTAGGCTGCCTCGACAGATACCGACAGGCGCTTGCCCAGAGCTGCCAAGGCGCTTTCCAGCTGCTCCATCTTGGATGTATGCAGGAAGTCGACCAGACGATCGCCTTGGGCCTGGTGCACGCCGAGCAAGCGGCACAAGTCGGCCTTGCGCATATCCCGTTCCATCATGGCATTCCACAGCGCAATCTTCGCCACGGTCACCGCCGGCAGCCGAACAACGTGCTCACCGTCCTGCGGCGCAGATGCCTGAGGAATGGTGCGGCGCTGATCAACATAGATGGAGAGGGCGCTTTCAATTGCGTCCATGGCTTCACGGATCGCATGCTCTCTGTCGTCCCCGTAGCTGTTCAGCTCTGGAAGATCGCGGCAGAAGACGGCCAGCCCTGGAGCGGTGTCCTGCTCAAAGCGGATTGCATAGTCGTACATGGTCACTCCTTGGAGGTGATCGCTCAGCATTCAGATGTGGTGAAGGGGCTCTTCAGAGCCCCAGTTGTTTAATGATCGCCTTGCGGGTCGGTTCTGGCATTTCCTTGCTGCCGTGATCCGCGAAGGTGGTCCTGTTGCCGTTTGGGGCGGTGACTTTGAAGTGGCTTCCTTTGCCTGCTTCGAAGGTCACCCCGTGGGCCTTCAACCATCGTCTGAACTCGCTGAACTTCATCACCTCGCCTCGTTGTTTGGATGAGCCCAGTCTACAACACATCTGTAGTAATACAACACTTTTGTTGTGTTTCTCTGATTTATTTTTTATCCCATTAAGCGAAGCCCTCTCACTGGCATTCCGCTGGCCTATCACGCAGACCTCTTTATTCCCGCAGGCGAAAGACAGATAGACCCTCCTGCTCATACCCCGAGGAAACATCATGTCCAACACTATGCGATGCAAGCTCCGCTGCCACGAAGTCACCCATGTACGCTACGCCGGTTCCGATAGGGATGACCCTCTGTGCGACGTTCGCTTTGGCGCCGTCTGCGCACTCCCAGGCGATCCGCCGGGTGAGAACGCTATTTACGGAAAGTTCACCCCGGTAGCGGAATACAAGGCCAAGATCGTCAAGTCCGTGGCCGACAAGCTCGAGCCTGGCAAAGACTATTACGTCGACTTCACGCTGGCCGAATAAGGCCCTCAATTTACCGTGCTGCTCCTCGCTGCGCTTTGACCGCTCACTCTGGCGGTCCTTTTATTCCCAACTCCCAGAAGGGAGGACATTGGATTGAAACCCATGCCCGAAAAAGACCCTTCCTTCTGGGCGTTAGTCCTGGCTGCGCTCAGGGACAACGGCCTCGCAATGGCGCTGACATTCCTGCTGATCTTTCTGCGCGTTCAATACGAAGGCAAAGAGACGAGCACCGTCCGCAAGCTGATCGAGGCAACTCTCGGCGCGCTGATGGTGATGGTCGTTGGCCTGACGGTAAAGGAATTCGGCTTCAGCATCGGCTGGTCATTCTTCGCTGCTGGATTCGTTGGCATCCTCGGCGTCGACCAGGTTCGTCAACTTGGTAAGCGTTTCGCAGAGCGCAAGGTAGACAAGCTATGAAGTTGATCGATAGCGCAGGCAGCTGGCACAAACTCTGGTCTGTTCGTCTGGCATTGGCCGGATCAGTCCTGAACGCTGGCGCCATTGGCTGGACCGTGTTCCAAGGCTCCGTAAACCCGCTGATCTACGCTGCCATCAACATGGGGCTGGGTATCGGCGTTGCCGTAGTGCGGGTTCTGTCTCAGGCCAAACCTGACGACCCCGTGCAATGAACCTCTTTAAATCACTCCTCGCATGGATTGCGAAACACTTCACCGAGGAAAAGACCATGCCTGACCAATACGACAGCAACGGCCAACTGACCCAGCCTGAAACGGCTGCGCCTGAGCTGACTGCAGACGGCCTGCACGCGAATCTGTTTGCTGCTACTGCAGACGGCCTGCACGCGAATCTGTTTGCTGCTACTGCCGCCGCACAGCCAGCGCCTGCCGCTCTGGATCTGCCTGCAATCGCAGAGCAAGTCATTCAAGCCGAGGCGGGCCCTATTGCTGGCGTCATCTCTGAGGTGGTCTTCGACAAGCTCAAGACGATCCTGGGCGCGCTGGGCCATGAGCTGCCTGTGTTCTTCGATGAGGCTGTAGCCTTGGCGAAGAAGGCGCTGTAGTCCGCGACACGTTTAGCGAATCATCAAATTGTGTCGCGACATTGGAGATAGGTATGACCAACGTCACACGCATCCGTCACGCCATGCCTATCAGCGCAGAAGTGAGCAAGGCGTTGGAAGACCTGGATAGGGCCATCATCAAAGCGATCGCAGATGCTCAGGACGCCGGGCTGCCTCAAGGCTTCGTTGTGTCCATCCTGCGCGCTCAAGAGCTGCGGCAGGCGCTGAGGATGATCGAATGACGACCATTGCCTACAAAGACGGCGTGATCGCCTATGACTCCCGGATCACCAGCGGCACGCAGATCTCCTATGACGACTACGAAAAATGCGTGGAGCGTGAGGGTGTTCAGTTCGTGATTTCCGGGCACACCTCCGATTACGCGAAGCTCACGGGCGCCTACTTCGGTGAGCCGGCAACGGACATCAATGCAAGCGCCATGGCTATAGAGGCCGGGCAGGTCTGGTATATCGGCCATGATGACGACACCGGAGTCTGGAAGAGCATCATCCTCGCCGACAAGTCCTACGCCATTGGCAGCGGTTCAAGCCACGCACTCACCGCAATGGATATGGGCGCAACCGCCTATCAAGCCGTAGAGATGGCCATGAAGCGCGATAGCTGCACTGGCGGAAAGATCAGAACGCTCACTATCAAGGTCGAGCAGTAGAAGGAATTCAGCATGGCAACCAAGCAACCCGACTGGGAGGCAATTCATAGCCTGTACCGGGCGGGCTTGCTTTCAGTTCGCGCAATAGCCGAGCAATACGGCATTAGCGACACCGCCATTCGAAAGCAGGCCAAGAAGCTTGGGTGGAGTAGAGACCTGACAGATCAGGTTCGCGCCGCAGCGAAAGCGAAGGTGGTTCGCACCGAGGTTCGCGCCAATGGTTCGCAGTCCGAGCCGCGAACCGATGAACAGATAATCGACGAAGCATCCGATCAGGCTGCTGCTGTCATCCTGGCGCATCGCACCGGCCTGGCTCAATGGCGCGGCATTGCCGACAAGCTCAGCAACGTCCTTTCTGGCATGGACGTGACCGCTGACAATGCTGGCGACTTCGCCCGATCCTTGAACGCCGGCGTCGATGCTCAGCTCAAAGTCATCAAGGGCGAGCGCCAGGCCTACAACCTCGACACTGAAACCGGTGACAAGACAGTTTCCGACCTTGCAAGTCTGATGGACGATCTATCGAAGGAAGCCTGACATGAAGCCCGAGCACTTGAAGCTGCTCCGGGACAAGCGTTGGAGGCTTAACAATCTCTATTTTATTACCGACAAAGCAGGCAAGAAGGTCCGCTTCCGGATGACGGACGAACAGCTCGAGTACTTCGAAGGCCTGCATACCCGGAACATCATTCTCAAGGCTCGGCAACTCGGCTTCACGACCGAGCAATGCATCATTCAGCTGGACGCCGCACTGTTCGAGTCAGCCAAGTGCGCGTTGATTGCTCACACCCTGAACGATGCCAAGCGCCTGTTTCGGGAGAAGGTCAAATACGCCTACGACAATCTGCCGGCCGAGATCAAAGCGGCTAACCCTGCAAGCAACGATGCTGCCGGGGAGCTGGTGTTCAGCAAGGGCGGATCGCTCTACGTTTCCACGTCGTTCCGGGGCGGCACGCTGCGCTATCTGCACGTGTCCGAGTTCGGGAAGATCTGCGCCAAGTTCCCGCACAAGGCCCGCGAGATCGTTACCGGCGCCTTCGAGGCTGTGGCCACCGACTGCTTCGTCACCATCGAATCGACGGCAGAGGGCAGGGCGGGTTACTTCTTCGACTACAGCCAGACGGCAGAGAAGCAGGCCTCTTCAGGTGCTGCGCTCGGCCCACTGGACTGGAAATTCTTCTTTTTCGCCTGGTGGAAGAACGCCCAGTACGCAATTGAGCCGCTCGCCGCCATCCCGCAGCGTCTGCTGGATTATTTCGGTGATCTGAGGGCGAAGCATGGGATAGCGATCAGCGCTGCTCAGGCGGCCTGGTACGCAGCTAAGGAAAAGTCGCTCGGCGACGACATGAAGCGGGAATACCCGTCGATTCCGGCCGAGGCCTTCCAGCAGTCGATCGAGGGCGCGTACTACGCCAAGCAGTTCGCCAAGCTCTATGCCCATCAGCGCATCGGCGTGCTACCGAACAACAGTCATCTGCCTGTCGAAACCTTCTGGGACATCGGCGTCGGCGACTCCACGGCTATCTGGTTCGTTCGGATGGTCGGTGAGGAATATCACGTCATCGACTACTACGAGAACTCGGGCGAAGGGCTGCGGCATTACATGAAGGTGCTCAAGGACAAGGGTTACACCTACGCCGAGCACTGGGGGCCGCACGACATCGATAACCGCGAGTTCGGTAGCGACGGCAAGACCCGCCGCGAGCTGGCCCGCGAGGGCTATGAGATCGACGGGCAGAAATACAGCATCCGCTTTGAGGTTGTGCCGAAGATCGGTGTCGATGACGGCATCGACCAAGCTCGCGAGATCCTACCTCTCTGCGTATTCGACGAATCCAAGTGCGAACAGGGCATTGCCTGCCTGGAAAACTACCGCAAAGAGTGGGACGACAAGCGCGGCTGCTGGAAAGACAAGCCGCTCCATGACTGGTCCTCTCACGGATCGGATGGATTCCGCTATTTCGCCGTAGCCAAAGGGCGCCGCAAGCGCAAAACCACCGTTCGCCCATTCTCCGGATAACTGGAATAAGCCATGAGCAATAGCGTCCGCAAACGCTCCGCCAAAATCGAAGCGATGGCGGAGTGCTGGCCCATGATCAAGGCCCTATTAGGGGGCACCGGGAAGATGAGGGAGGCAGCGAAAGCCTATCTCCCGCAATGGCCGAACGAGGATGAGGGTTTCTACAAAGCTCGGCTTGGCACCGCGACTCTGTTCCCGGCCTTTGCCCGCACGATTGACGTCCTCTGCGGCAAGCCGTTCTCGCGCCCGATCACTTACGGCAAAGATACGCCGCCAACGATCCTCGAATACTGCGAAAACATCGACCTGCAAGGCAGGAACATGCACTCGTTCGCCGCAAGCATCATGGAAGAGGCTATGGCCTACGGGATCTGTGGCGTTCTCGTCGACTTTCCGCAGGCCAAGGGATTGAAGACCAAGGCTGACGAGGTAAGAGCGGGCGTTCGACCATATTTCGTCCAGATCTGCGCAGAAAGCCTGCTGGACTACGACTCTCAGCGCATCAATGGCGTCGAGACGTTTACCCTATTGCGATTCCTGGAGTCGGTGACCGAGAAAATCGGGCCATTCGAGGAAGAGGTCATCGAGCAGGTTCGCGTTCTCTACCCTGGCCGCTGGGAAACCTACCGCGAGAAGAAGAACGAAACGACCGGCGAGCCTGAGTGGCTTCTGCACGAAAAGGGCTTATCCAGCCTCAAAAAGATTCCATTTGTGCCGGTCTATGGCAAGCGCCTCGGCTTCATGCAGGCCATGCCACCACTGCGCGAACTGGCGTTCATGAACGTCGAGCACTGGCAGTCGAAGTCGGACCAGCAGACGATCCTTCACGTAGCTCGGGTGCCGATCCTGTTCGGCTGCGGCTTCAGCGAAGACGATGACCTAACCGTTGGTGCGGCAACTGCCGTGACCACCGACAAGATCGGCGCGACCCTGAGCTATGTCGAGCACACCGGCAAAGCGATTGACGCCGGGCGCCTGTCGATCCTCGACATCGAGGATCGCATGCGTCAGGTAGGCGCTGAGCTGCTCGTCATCAAGCCGGGCAAGATCACCGTAGCGCAGACGCTCTCGGACAATGAGCCGGGCATGTGTGCGCTGCAGCGGATCGCTCAGGACGTCGAAGACTCGCTCGATCAGGCCATGCAGCTAATGGCGGAATGGATCGGCGAGAAGGAAGGCGGCCACCTGGTCATCTACAACGACTTCGGTGCCGCGTCCCTTGCCGAGGCATCTGCTGACCTGCTTCTGGAAATGAATGTCGCCGGCATCATCTCTGACGAGACGTTATTCAGCGAGATCCAGCGCCGCGGGATGCTCAAGGACAACCTCACTTGGCCGGAAGAGCAGGCCCGCATAAAGGCCCAGCCAGCGAAACAAGGCGTCACGCTCCCCGGCATTTAGCTGACTACCACAAACACCCAGGCAGCCATGCTGCGCTGACTCAAATAAGGCGAGCGCAATGGCCACCTCGAACGTAAGTATCGATCTGAACTGGGTTCAAGTTGCGGCGCCGGCCGACAACCCTGTGCTCATTTCATGGATAGGGTCTGTGGCGGTTGAGTTCGCCTGTACCGATACGACCACTGTCCCGGTGATTGGTGGTCACGTCCTTCAGCCAGGGCAGGCGATAACCCGATCACTTGTTGGCAACGGCTACATCTGGGCGCGCACGGTAAATGCGAGCGCAAAACTAGTGGTAACCAAGTGAACAGCCAATTTCATGCCTTCCAGGTCTTTAGATTCTCCGCCCTGGCCCAGGCAGTTGCATCGAGGATTCCCGCATCTCTCTTCGCCGCTGGCGAACAGGGCTTATGGATCGATCCTAGCGATCTGTCGACGATGTTTCAGGACAGCGCCGGGACTATCCCAGTCACGGCAGCCGGTCAGCCGGTCGGATTGATTCGAGACAAGTCCGGTCGCGGCAATCACGCCAGCCAAGTCACCTCGACGATGCGGCCGATCCTTCAAACGTCAGCAGGCTTGTGGTGGCTTCAGTTTGACGGAGTGGATGACTTCCTTTTGGTATCGGATAACGCAGGATTCAGAAATAGCAATATGTCGCTATTTGTCGGCGTAAATCCTCTATCGCTAGCGAGCCGGGAAGACTGGTTCTCGTGCGGTAACTCAACAGGCTATATCACCAACAACTACACGGTAGGCAACTCAGCATCGGGGGTTCAACTACTGCCGAGAAGTCCTGCAGCAGTCATCCCTATCGCGACAATTTCTGCCAATACACCAATAGTTGTGTCAATCACCTCTGACAATTCGCAGTCTTTAGCGAGATCGAGACTGAACGGCGTACAGCAGACTGACAAGACCGCAACATACGGAACCGATAACACTACGGGGTTCTTCATCGGTAAGTCGTCAGCTACTGGAGTTTCAGCAATGTACTTGTTCGGTCTCGTCATTCGCGGCGCAACAACCAGCGCAGCTGATATCACGGCTACTGAGAAATACATGGGCGGCAAGTCTGGGGTGGCGCTATGAGCTACTCAATATCCTGCGTCCTCCTGATCCCTGCTGCATATCGCGACCAATTAAATGCGCTCGCTGAGTCCTTGGGCTACGGCCCGGGCAGCCTCAGTGTGCCACTGACCAAAGCTGACGGCTCAGCATGGTACGGCTGCCACACATGGTGCGTGCAGCTGTTCCTCGACCAGCTGGCCGACCCTGCATATCAGAGCGCTACATCGGCGCTGATCGTCTCTGCGATACCCGGCGGCGACCCAGCCAGCAACTGGGCGCAGGCACTGACAAGCAACGGTTTGAGCGTCAAGGCTACTGAGCCGCCATAACCAACAGATTTGAGAATTCACAGCCCTGGCACTCGCTGGGGTTTTTTTATGGGCGCGATTCCGGATGGATAGCGCCGCACCGGGCCGGATGGCTTAGCAGATGGGCGGATGCCCGGAGATCAACTGATGAAATTGAAACTCGACGAGAACGGCAACGTAGTTGTTTCCGAAGGCAAGCCTGTTTATGTCAGCGACGACGGCAAAGAGATCGCTTTCGATGCTATCGGCACCGTAGCGACCATCAGCCGTCTCAACGCTGAGGCCAAATCTCACCGCGAACGCGCAGAAGCCGCCGAAACCGGCCTGAAAGCTTTTGAAGGGATCACTGATCCTTCCGAGGCTAAAAAGGCGCTGGAAACGGTCAAGAATTTCGACTCCAAAAAACTGGTGGATGCCGGGGAAGTCGAGAAGGTCAAGGCTGAAGCAATCAAGGCGCTCGAGGAGAAATATGCCCCGCTCATGGCTGAGCGCGACAGCCTCATGTCTGAGCTGGTCTCGGAAAAGGTTGGTGGCAGCTTCGATCGCTCGAAGTTTATCGCCGACAAGCTGGCGATTCCTGCCGACATGGTTCGCTCGCGTTTCGGTGAGTCATTCAAGGTCGAGAACGGCGAAGTCATCGCCTACGACAAGTCCGGAAACAAGCTCTACAGCCGCAGTAATCCAGGCGAAACCGCCAAGTTTGATGAGGCGCTGGAGCTGCTCGTTGAGCACTACCCCTATCGCGATCAGATCCTGAAGAGCTCCGGCGCCAATGGCGGCGGTGCATCGGGTGGCGGCGCGGCGGCGGCCAACAGCAAAACACTTCCTCGCGCTCAGTTCGAAACACTCCCTGCTGCCAAGCAGATGGAGCACGTCAAGGCTGGCGGAACAATTACTGATTAAAGGAATTCATCCAAATGGCCAACACCCTTACCAGCCTGGTGCCCGACCTTTACGAAGCGCTTGACGTCGTATCGCGAGAGCTCGCAGGTTTCATCCCGTCTGTGACCCTGGATGCGACTGCCGAGCGCGCCGCGCTGAACCAGGCCATCCGCATTCCGATTACTGCTGCGCAACCGGCCGAAAACGTGACGCCCGGTCAGCTGCCTCCAGATGATGGTGACCAAGCCGTCGGCAACACCCCCTTCAGCATCACCAAGTCGCGGATGGTTCCTTTCCGTTGGACCGGTGAAGAGCAGAAGGGTGTTAACACCGGCCCTGGTTACGCAAACATCCGCCGCGATCAGGTTGCACAGGCCATTCGTACTCTGGTCAACGAAGTTGAAGTCGACTTGGGTCAGCTTGCCTACGGCGCATCTCGCGCTTCCGGTACCGCCGGCACCACGCCATTCGCCAGCACCCTGGGCGACACGGCGCAGGTTCGCAAGATCCTGGCCGATAACGGCGCCCCCCTGAGCGATCTGCAGTGCGTCATCGACACCACTGCCGGCGCATCGCTGCGCACCCTTGCGCAACTGACCAAGGCGAACGAAGCCGGCACTACCCAGCTTCGTGCCCAAGGCACCTTGCTTGAGTTGCACGGCTTCACCCTGCGTGAGTCCGCCGGCGTTGCCCTTCACACTCCTGGTACTGGCGCGAGCTATGTCACCAACGGTGCGCTGACTGTCGGCACCACCGTGATTCCGGTTCAGACCGGTAGCGGCACCATCGTTGCTGGCGACGTGATCGTCATCGGCGCCTACAAGTACGTGGTTGCCGTCGCGCTGTCTGGCGGTTCGCTGACTATCGGTGCTCCAGGTCTGCGTGCTGCCGTGTCTTCCGGCGCGACCGTCACCCTGGTAAGTGCATTCACGGCCAACTTTGCGTTCCCGCGCTCCGCAATCGTGCTGGCCACCCGCACTCCTGCGTTGCCGGAAGAGGGCGACAGCGCGGATGACCGCATGATCATCACCGACCCGCGCACCGGCATGGCGTTCGAGTTTGCGATGTACAAGCAATACCGCCGCGTCCGCTACGAAGTATCGGCTGCATGGGGTTGCGCGAACATCAAGCCAGCCCATACCGCCCTGTTGATGGGCTAACGACTGATGGCCGCCGGGCAACTGGCGGCTATTTATGGAGACGATCATGGCTAAAAAACAAGACGGCACCGATGACGGCGTTGCTGATGTTGCTGATGTTGCTGAGAACATTGCTTTCGTGGCGATGGAGCGCAACCCAGATCAATACGATGCCCCGCACACCGCACAGGTTCACCCTGACGAAGTGCAGAACTACTACTCCGGCGGCTGGACTCCGGTGAAAGAGGCCGAGTAAATGCTAACTGATCAGCAATTGGCCGACGTTCGGCGCTTCATTGGCTACCCGATGCTTGGTGACACCATTGCTGACAATAGCCGCGACCTGGCTTACGGCTGGGTCTCGCCCGGCACATGGCAGACGCTTTATCACCGGCTTTCAACGCTTCGCCCTGAGGAAGAGGCTCGAATCGTCACGTTTCTGACCACGCTTTCCGGGCTGGAAACGGCAGTGACGGACTCGACTCAAAACCTCGATACAGATCAGGCAGCCGTCTGGGTGCACAACAAGAACGAAGTGTCGGACCGGATGAAGCTTTACCGGCTCTGGCGCCGCGAGTTGTGCTCCTTCATCGGTATCGCTCCGGGTCCAAGCCTTGGAAAGGGCGGAAGCAGAATCGTCAGGGGCTGATATGGATGGCACAAAGCTCCAGGACAAGATTTACAAAGGCTACGGGCAGGCCGCCAAGCGAATCGGTTTCAACTACCAGCAATTCCGCGCTACGAGCGCCAATAACCCGCTGCTGACAACCGCTTTGCAGACGCTGCCTGCGTCGTTCACCACGAATTTCACCTACAGCGCACCGAACAAGTACGGGCAAGCCACTTGGCTCGGCCTGTTTGATGCGCGCCTGTGCCGCCCTGGCGATTATCTGGTCGGTCATGGCGGTACGTTCTTCATCGCCGCGATGCAGGACACGCTGCCGATCTACTGCGTGCAGACGAACCGGGTTGTCTCGGTGCTGCGCGTCGGTCAGAGCGCGGGCGTGGGTCTTGGCGGCTGGTCGGCCGATACGCCAGCCAATGAGGCCGTCCTCATGCAAGGCTGGCCTGCCAGCGTCTTGCAGGGCACAAAGGGGGAAGCGAATCCTACCCAGCTGCCCGGCGATGTGCGCACGCCTTGGTGGGCCATCATGATGCCGGCTTGGCCTGGCATCGTGCTGCGTACGAGCGACATCATTCGCGACGAGCTCGGCCGCAAATACGTGGTGTCGAGCGCCGAACTGACCGATATGGGCTGGCGATGTACGGCCATGCAAGTGCAGGTGTGATTATGGCGAGCCTGACCGATGTAATGAAGCAGCTCGCCTCTCAAGTTGCAGCGATTGTCTATCCGAACGGCACAGGACAACCAAGCGCGGCAGGTATTCCTGTTCGAGTTTATCCAGGCTGGCCGGTGCCGAATGTGCTGGAGACCGACCTTGCCGCAGGGAATGCGCATGTCAGCGTCTATCCAGCCGGCAAGGACCGAAAGACCACTCGGTATATCGGGCGGGGATGGGTTCCGCTAACAGTGCCGGTGCACACGGTTGTGATGACGGTCGTCGGCGCAGTAGTGACACTGTCCGGCACGATCAGCCGGCAGAACCTACTGGTCAACCTGAACGGCACCAGTTACGTCTACGCCATGCAGGCAACGGACACGCTTACGACCGCAGCTACAGCGCTTGCTTCGATGATTCCAGGCGCATCTAGCGCTGGGCCAGTTATCACGCTCACAGGCGCGCATAGCGTCTTCACGCGAGTGGGTGGCCTCGGCACGGCCTACAAGGAGACGAAACGTCAGGAGCAGTCGGTGCAGATCATCATCTGGGCCGCGACGCCGGACGCGCGGGATGCAGTGGCGAGCCCGATCGACTCGGTGCTGTCCGATGGCAACAGCATCTCGTTCACGGATGGCTCCTTCGGGATCATTCGCTCTTCGGGATCGCTGATGACGGACCAACTCCAGAAGGCAGGTCTCTACCGCTTGGACCTGTTCTATCTGATCGACTACGCCACAACCCAGACTCAACAAGTCACCGAAGTCATCGCTCCGGTGCTGCACATCGTCAACGCCCAGTCCGGGCTTCCTGTAATCACATTGAACCCTTGAGGCCTGACATGGACTCCGATACTCCCGTTAAGCCGGTGCAGGCCAAGGCCTCGCCGTTCTCGCTGACTGTGAAATTCGCCTTCGCTGACTACCAGGTCGGCCAGGTCATCACCGACCCCGATGAAGTCGCCGCCGTCCTCGATGGCGAATGCGCCGGCAACGTCCTGAAAGTCGCCACCGCCTGACAAGCGAAACCCACACACAAGAAACCGCCCACTGAGGCGGTTTTTTCATTTAGGAGGAAGCCATGCCCATTTATCCGGCAGGCAGCTTGAACACGGCGGCGCTGACAGCTCCAGATTTGTACATCCAAATCGTTCCGCCGAAGACTCGATACATCAACGGGGTGCCGACCGACATCCTCGGCATTGTCGGTGTGGCTGACTGGGGGCCGGTGAACAGCTCGGTGCTGATCGGATCGCCTGGCGATGCCTCGCAGCGGTTCGGCACGCAGACGGTGCGCAAGTACGACCTGTGCACCGCGATTGCGGTCTCCATCCAGTTGGGCGCCTCAAACATCCGCGCTGTGCGGGTAACAGACGGCACTGACACGGCTGCCACTTCCTCGCTGAAGGATACGGCTGCCGCCAACGGCGCCACGTTAACCGCGTTCTACACCGGCACCCTGGGCAACTCGCTGAGCGCCACGCTATCCGCCGGCGCCGCCGCGTCGAGCTGGAAGCTGGTTGTTTCTCTGCCAGGCGTTGCACCGGAAGTATTCGACAACATCACCGGCAGCGGCCTCGCGCTCTGGCAGAACATCGTCAGTGCCGTGAACAACGGTCAGTCGGGCATCCGTGGTCCGTCGCAGCTGGTGATTGCCACTGTCGGCACATCTGTTCTCGCACCGGTAGTGACCACGCAGACGGTTGCTTTCACAACCGGCACCTCCGGCAACACCACCATCACCGATGCGGTTCTGATCGGCGTTGATGGCGTGACCGGTGCGACCCGCAAAGGCATGTACGCCTTGCGCGGTAGTGGTCATCAAACTCTGAACCTGGTGGATTTAACTGACTCCACTCAGTGGCCAGCCATTCTCACCTTCGGCCTTTCCGAGGGTACGTATCCAGTCACACAGGGTCCGGCCGGCGCCTCTTACGTCACCGTAGCCGCCAGCCTGACCGCTGCCGGCTGTGACAGCTACGCGCTGAAGGTGCTGGTGGGCGACTGGGTGTACTGGTACGACCAGGTGAACAGCCAGCAACGAATGATCGCTCCGGCTACTTTCTCGGCCGCCAAGATCGCTGCGCTGTCGCCAAATCAGACGCCGCTAAACAAGCCGCTAACCAACGCGGTATCGACTCAACGCAACCTGTCGCAGCAGCCGTATAGCACGCCGGAAATTGGCGCCATCAACACCGCGCGCCTGGATGTCATCACCAACCCTTGCCCGGGCGGCAGCTACTTCGGTCACCGTTCCGGCCTGAACTGCTCGAGCAACTCGGCGGTGAACGGCGACAACTACACGCGGATGACGAACTTCATTTCGCTGACCATTGCCGCCTCCTTCGGCGGGACCATTGGCCGGCTTCAGACACCAGATGTCCGCCGTGAAACGAAGTCGACCATGGAAAGCTTCCTGGACACCTTGCGTATTCAGGGGCTGATTGGCGACGTCAACGGCGGTCCAGCGTTCTCGGTCCAGCTCGATGTATCCAACAACCCAGATGCTCGCGTGGCCTTGGGCTACATGCAGGCCGACGTGCAGGTCAAATACCTGTCCGTGATCCGCTACTTCCTCGTGAACTTAGAGGCAGGGCAAAGCGTTTCCATCGTCGCATCTGCCACTCCGCGCCAGTAAGCGCTGACACCCACTTCCAAGCCCGGCCTAGCGCCGGGTTATTCATTTGGAGAACGCCATGCAAGGTGGATACAACACGGGTAAGGATGTCGCCGTCGACATCAACGGTCCTTACGGCCCGATCCGCATCCCGAAAATCATTTCATTCGACTGCAAGCCAAAAACCACAAGCCAGGAAATCACGCCGCTCAACGGCTTGACCGATGAACTTCTGATCCCCAAAGGCTGGACCGGAACCATCGAAGCTGAGCGCGTTGACGGCACGCTGGATGATTGGTGGGCGCAGTTCGAAAGCGACTATTTCAACGGCATCAACCAGGTCCCAGCAACCATCACGGAGACGATTTCCAATCCAGACGGAACCATCAACGTGTATCGCCACGCCCACGTAATCCTGAAGTTTGAGGATGCAGGTAAGAAAGAGGGGGACAAGACGATTCGTCAGACCATTTCCTTCACTTCCCGCCGTCGCTACAAGGTTTAACCGTTTTGCATGGCAGCCCGGCAGGGCGCGGGACTCGTCACCCCGCACGCCATGCTCCTTTGACGACTCGCTGACCAGAGGATTTACCCAATGTCCAAAGTAACCGTTAACCATGATGCTGCGGCACCTGTGTATGTTGATCAGAAGCCGAAATTCACTTCGATTCAGGACGTTCGCGGACGCACCATTCAACTGCGAACCCTGGACCCGCTACAAAAATCGCGCATCGTCATGGCCGTCGGCGGTGAGAACGCCTCGAATAGCGTCTACATGGGCGCATTCGCATTGCCGGCCGCATCAGTGGTCTACATCGATGATGTCGGTTTCGGCCTTCCGCAATCCCTCAAGCAAGTTGACGCCGTGCTGGCCGAGCTCGGCGTCGAAGGCATGGAGGCCATCGAGAAACACATGATGGCTGAGTACGAAGCCGCCAAAGCCAAGGCTGATGCTGAAAATGCCACTCAGGCGCTCAGCGCCGAGCAGGCCGCCGCAAAAAACTGACAGAGGACCCCGATTTTCGCAGCCGATGCTGGCTGGTGAAGAACGGGGTTCCTTTTGATCGGGTTTTTGACTGCGGATTGCTGTCTGATTACGAGCGCATGGCCTTTTCGATCATGTTTTCCGAGTTCGAAGGTGCCGGGGTCTGGAACTGGTCCAGCATGCAATTCGACAAGAAGGACTGACCATGGAATTCAGTAGTCTCGGCAGCCTGGCGCTGCATTTTGCGCAGGCCGAAGTCTCATTGCTCAAGCATCTGCACGATGGACTGGAGAAGTGCGCCGTGCAGGTCGAGAAGACCGCCAAGGAAGAAATCGGGCATTACCAATCGGCGGTCGGACCGTTCGCAGAATGGGCCCCTCTGGCCGACTCAACGGAAGAGCGCAAAGCGAAGATGGGCTATCCCGCCGATTCGCCTCTTCTTGCCTCCGGCGAAATGCGCGACAGCATCACGCACACTACGCACATCCTGGAGGCGGTCATTGGCTCGAAAGATCCGAAGATGGTCTACCACGAATTCGGCACGCCGAAGATGCCGGCGCGCCCGGTGATGGGGCCGGCCGTCTTGCGCAACAAGGAGTACATCCGGCGAGTGCTGGGCCATGCCACCGTGTCGGGGTTGATCGGTGGCTCGGCCATCCATGCTTCGCTGGGCTACGATGGCGAAACTTAAAGGGGGTGTATTACTTGGCTTTTTCCCGAAGCTCTCGCTCTTCTTCAAGCCCACGCATCACGTCAGCGGTAAATTCTGGATCGCCATCCCTGAGCATTTTCAGGCCCCACTTGAGGGCGACAGATACTAACTCTTCAGAGGATATTCCTGACTCGTCTGCAATTTTCTGGAGCTCATCTATAGATTCAGGAGGCAAGTCAATGCTCAGTTCGTGAGTTTTTCTTTCAGGCTCAGGCATCAGCTCTTCACGGCTTACGCCAAGGGCTTCGGCCAGCTTCCTCATAACCGTCTTTCTTGGCATTGCCAAGGCAGCTTCATAGCGTGAGATCTGGGATGGAGATACCCCGGCAGCGTCCCCCAACTCCTGTTGCGTAAGGTTTTTCTCACCTCTTAACTCGATGAGTTTTGTCGCGAATTCTTTTGTCATGTAAGCGCCCTGTGTATTACGCCAGCGTACTACAAACGCACAAAAAGCAAAATTTGTTTGACAAAGGCATGAAACGCATTAAACTCACAAAACGCAAACAGGAGGTCCACATGAGCGCTAAGAAGATCACTACGGCAGTACGAATGATGTGTGATATGCGTCAAAAGCTTGAGGAAAGCGCAGCAGAGCACGGGCGAACCCTAAGCGGCGAAATCGTATACCGCTTGAGAAAGTCATTTGAGCAGGAGTTGGAGCATGGAAAGCAGCAGGCATAAAAAAGCCCCAAGCGCGCCAACGCTTGAGGCTTCGAAATCAACGTCATCTATCAGGAAAAACGTCATGACGAATATTAGCACAGCCGTATCGAATGTCATTCCCTTCGATTTTCGCGGCCATAGCGTGCGCGCAGTCAGCATCGATGGCGAGCCATGGTTTGTCGCAGCTGACGCGTGCAAGATCCTCGGGCAGAGCAACACCACGAAAGCCCTGTATTCACTGGATGATGACGAACGGTCTAACTTTAAGTTAGGGCGTCAGGGGGTGGTAAACATCATCAACGAGTCAGGTTTGTACACCCTGATTCTGCGCTGTGATGACGCAATAAAAAATGGCAGCCAGGCGCACGCCTTCCGCAAATGGGTTACCGCTGAAGTTCTCCCCGCCATCCGCAAGCACGGTCACTACACCGACCATCAAGGCATCATGGGTGACCTTGTCGGCGCAGTGATCGGTACCAGCGGGGAGCATGTCCTTGATCGGGTGATCGACCAAAAGGCTTCACCGGTTCCGCATGCCCTCCAGCGCAGCTTCAAGCACACTATGAAGAGCCGGTTGCGCTCGCGCTTTAACGTACAACGCACAGCCCTGATTCCGGCTGAGCACCTGGCCGACGCATGCAATTTTGTTGCGGCCTATGCCCTGGATGGTGAGTGGATCGGCCGGTCCGACAAGGATGGGGTATTTTTCAACACTCATGAGGTCCAGCACATCTACTTGCTGATGTCTCGTCACGCCTCGCTCATGCGGGATCGCGAAGCCATCCTTTCGGCTGGGCGGCTCCTTGACTCAAGGACTCTTATTCGCGTGTTCGATCAGATCAACGAAGGGCGATCTTCATTTTCTTTTCTCGATACTCGGAGGTCGGAAATTTACAGCGC
The DNA here is from genome assembly GCF_059418545.1 of Pseudomonas sp. GW821-FHT07G10. Taxonomy (NCBI): domain Bacteria; kingdom Pseudomonadati; phylum Pseudomonadota; class Gammaproteobacteria; order Pseudomonadales; family Pseudomonadaceae; genus Pseudomonas; species Pseudomonas sp. GW821-FHT07G10. Next base: position 109,670 of record NZ_JBWKQB010000017.1, read on the forward strand.
CTACCTGTCTACCGGCTGCTCTCCGGGTGGGTATGCAGCTGCTGCTTGATCTGAGATGAAAGAGACCCCCGCTTCGGCGGGGTTTTAACTATTCGAATATGACTGCATAAATGACGTACAGCAGAGTGATCAGCAAAGGAATGCAGACCAGCAATGTCATAAGGCTTCCTGCAAAGAGAAGGATTGCCTGATTTACACCGAGCCCGCTACTGCACTTAGTTGCTTCTTTTGGCGAGTTTTTTGTAAGGCGTCGACCCCCTTTCAGGCGAGATTCGGCTTGATTAGTTTTTGCCTCTACGATCTCGTTGTCGCGCCATTCATAGGTGCGGCCATTTTTTTTCATGTGCGCAGCTCCGTGTCTTAGCTGAAGTGAAACCAGACCCCGCCTGCTGTGAATGTGAACGCCACAGCAATAGCTATTCCAGCTGAAGTACTCTCTGAAAAACCATTTTCTTTTCCGGATTGAATGGCCTTGCCGGTACAGGCCAAGCCAACAAACGCATAAACGATCCATCCAATCATAAATTTCCTCCAGGGCCAGGAGCTGCTCATGTCTGCAGAAGCATACTCAGTCGCTATCAAGCTGTCGCTGATTAACCACGTCAGCGCCGGCATGCTGATGATCAGCAAAAACCTGGCGAGCACCGGACAGGACGTCGACAAGCTCAATGCCAAATTGAAATCTATCGGCAAGCAGGCGGCCATTGGTGGCGCGATGTTTGCTGGCGGCATGGGGCTGGCCACGATGTTCAAGGCACCCCTTGATGAGGCGAAAAAGTTTCAAACAGAGATGGCGAAGTTTTCTCTGTATGGCATGTCGGATGCGGTGAATACCGAGTCAGAGCGTTTCGTCAAAGGCATGAACAGCATCGGCACCAGCATCACTACGAACATGAAGCTCTTCACCGAGGCGCAAGGCGTCTTCCGGGAGAGTGGATTGCCTGGCATGGAAGCGCTGGAGGGGGCAAAAATTGCCGCCCCTGTTCTGTCCAAGATCGCTTATGCCACATCCGGCTTGAGCGAAGAATCTCAGGCCATGATGAAAACCAGCAGCATGGCCATGATGCGCTACATCGAAGACTCGGGCGGCCTAAAGTCGCCCCAGCGCTTCAATGAGCTGGCGGACGCTGGCTGGAAGATGACGCAGACCTCCGGCGGCGCGGTGAACTGGGAGCAGCTACGCCAGTTTAAGGCTCGCGGCGGAATTTCGACGATGAACCTGAGCGATGACGCGGTGGCGATGTTTGAACCCATCATCACCATGCTCAAAGGGCAGACTGCTGGCTTCTCTCAGAGAACTGCCTACAACAGGCTGAACGGCATCGTAAAAATCCCCAATCAAGTTGCTCATGAGCTTGTGAATAACGGGATTTGGGACAATAAGAAAGTTATCTGGAACTCGCAGGGCGGCATCAAGGCGTTCAAGGGTAACCCTCTCAAGGAGGCTGATCTGTTTAGCAGGAACTCAATTGAGTTCTACGAGAAGGTGATCATGCCCATGCATAAACGTATGGGTATTACTTCAGACTCGGCGATTGGACAGTCTAACGCCATGCTATTTGGTTCTACCGGCGGCGCGATGTACACGCTGATCGACAAGAACATCGAGAAACTGCATCACTCGCTTGAGGCGCAGCACAAGGCACTTGGCATTGACGCTTCGGTCGAGAAGACCCGCAAAACCCTTTCCGGTCGAGAGGTAGAGCTGGCGGCGAAGTGGAAAGACTTAATGCTGCTCCTTGGGGATCAAATACTCCCAATGGCCATTGTGTCCGTCACCAAGCTTAACGATGGGATCATTTCGCTGACGAAGTGGATGGGCGAAAACCATGAGGCGGTCAAGGCATTCACTTACGCTTTGATTGGCCTATCCACCTTCCTAATCACGGGCGGCTTGATCAACATGGTGATTGCTGCTGGGCGGGGCTTCTGGCTTCTCGCTAAGGCTTTGATGTTCGTTTCTACCGGAGGTCTTGCGCCAATGATTCCCTGGTTGGCGCGAATGGGCACCTATCTGGTCATGTTCATCATTAGCCCAATAGGCTTGATCATCGCCGCACTCGCTGTCGCTGCGCTGCTGGTATGGAACAATTGGGACGAAATCAGCAAAGCCCTGAAACTGATGTGGGGCGATCTGAAGAGAGGGTTTATTCAGTTGTTCAATGGCGATTTCGGCGGGGCGTTCAGATCCTTCAAGCTGTACTTCCTGACCGGCTGGCAGACAATTTTCAATACGCTGATCGCGGGAGCCAACGCAGTCCTGCCCGCCAGCATGCAGATCAAGAAAACCAGCTTTGCCAGCGATTACCGGGGCACCGATGAGGGCGGCCGCCTAGTGGCGCCTATCCCCAGCAAGGAACAGGGCGGGGGCTGGCACCAAGTCAACCTCTACATCGACGGCAAGAAAATGACCGACGTGGTCATTGAGAGGCTGACCCGCCAGGCATCCAAGCCGCAGACCGGAACCCAGGGCTTTGACCCTTCACGCAGCATGCTGATGCCTGGCACTCCAAGCGCCACCTACCCAAGGGGATAACCCATGAGCTTCACCAGCTTCCTGGACAATTTCGCTCCGGGCGGGGATCCGTTTGCCACGCGTTTGATCGTCGGCGATGTGGAGTTCACCGGTCTGGAGGTGCCCGAGTCAGTAACGATCGGCGCCAAGCAGCAGATGGTTGTGCACAAACTGGTCGGCGGCAAGCGAGTAGTGGATGTGATGGGCGTGGACTACGACAACATGTCGTGGTCTGGCTGGATGACCGGCGCAACGGCAGGGGATCGGGTTACCGAGCTCGAAACTCTGCGCGATGCCGGTGTTCCGCTGACGTTCAACATGGATGGTTATTACTTTAGCGTCCTCATCCAGTCGTTTAGTGCACGGTTTGAACACGTCTACCGCCGCTACTACAGCATTGAACTGCTGGTGAAAGAGCGCCTGGACGCGCCAGTCACCACCAACGCGCTGTCCGGCTCGCTGGATTCGCTGATCAACAGCGACGTCGGGCAATCGCTGGGCCTGGCCAAGATCATCAACTCCGACACCGTGACCAGCACCATCAACACGGTGAAGGACGCCGTGTCGCAGGTGCAGGGCTTTGCCAATGCCACGATCGATACCGTGCAGACCGTCATCCGGCCCTTGGTAGCGGCTCAGCAGGTGGTGCAATCGGTGATCTCGCAGGTCGGTGCGTCGGTAAACGACATCACCACGCTGGGTGGCCTGATCCCCGGCAATCCGGTCTCCAAGGCGGCCAACAACCTCCTGCGCCAAGGCACTGCGCTGACCCAGCTGGCGCCGCTGTACCAGATGCAGAGCGTGCTGGAGCGGATGCAAAAGAACGTCCTGGCCGGGCCGCTGGCCAATGGCACGGCGAGCATCACGACTGGCAACACCACGCTTCAGCAGGTTTCGGCGGACGCCTACGGCGATCAGTCGCGCTGGACCGAGATTGCCGCGGCCAACAGCATCGCTGATCCGCAGCTGAACAACATCCAGACCATCAAAATACCCATAGGTGCCTAGTGGATCTGAACACAGATGCGACAGCCCAAGACGTCCGACAAATAGTCGGACGTTTGCTTTTGAATGGGGTGGAAGTTCCGTTTGTAGAGTGTGAAGTCGACAGCAATGCCTTCTATTCGGCTGATACGTTCTCGGTCGTGTTCGTGATATCGGACCTGCAGCCGCCCTACAACACAGTCAAATGGTGGGCCGATCAAACAGCGATTGAAGTGTCGATTTCAATCGGCTTGATCGGTCAAGGCATCACCGATTGGCGCACGCTGATCGTGGGTGGTGTGGACAGGCTGAAGGTCCGTCTGGCGAGGCGAGAAGTGAGCGTCGAAGGCCGGGATTACACCAGCCGCTTCATCGACACCAAGACCAATGAGAAATTCGCCAACCAGACCACCAGTGATGTGGCGACGCTGCTGGCCAAGCGTCGCGGCCTGACGCCAGTTGTCACGGCGACCAAGACGAAGGTTGGCGACATTACTAAATGGGATCACGCGCACGTCACTGACGAGCGTACGGAGTGGGACCTGCTGGCGTACTTGGCCGGCCTTGATGGCTTTCAGGTCTACGTCACCGGCAACGAACTGCACTACGAGCCAGCGCTAGATCCGGCGACCACCGATCAGTACTTGATTCGTTGGGTAGAGCCTGGGTTATTGGCCTACCCGCAATCCAACACTTCGGACGACCTTGAATTTGAGCGTGACCTAACCATCGCCAAGGGTGTGACGGTTCAGGTCATCTCCTACAAGGACGGCAAGACCTACACCGCGACCTTCCCGACCAACTCGGCCAAAGGCATCGCGCCCGGGCAGTCGACGTCGAAGCGTCAGGTCTACGAGATCAAGCGTAACGGCCTCGACCTGAACCAGGCACAGCAACTGGCCCAGCAGATCCACAAGCAGATCACCGACCACGAAATGCGCCTGTCGTGCTCGATGCCCGGCGACAACTCGCTGATGCCAAACACCATTGTTCGGCAGGAAGGCACCGGTTCTGGCTTCGACCAGCTGTATTACGTGGATGCGGTACGACGCTCTTACAGTTTCGAGTCGGGCTACACCATGAGCCTGACGGCAAAGAACCATAACCCTAATTCACTACAGGTGGCGCCATGATCGCAGGTCTCGCAAATGCCCTGCGCCAGCACCAGCATTCAAATGCCACCGGGCCGCGTATCGGCACCATTTCCAGCTACGACCCCACCAATGGCGTCGTCAAGGTGCTGATCCAGCCAGAAGGCCGCGAAAGCAACTGGATGAAGCTCGACTGTCCAGGTGTCGGCAATGGCTGGGGGGTTCAGATTGGTCCGCAGATCGGCGATGAGGTAACGGTCAGCTTTGATTCGTCAGACCCTAACCTCGGTAAGGTGACGGCGCGGCACACCAACAGCCAAAACCTGCCGCTTCCGGTGCCTTCTGGCGAGACCTGGATCGTTCACCAATCCGGTTCGCTGCTCAAGTTCCACAACGACGGCACCGTCGAGATCAAGGCGGCAGCCGGCATGGCCTACACGGCGACCGTGCACCAATTCCACGGGCCAATAACCACTGACAACACCATCACGGCGGCCGGCGATGTCGTGGCCGGCACAGTCAGTCTGGAAAACCACCTGCATAACGGCGGGACCCTCAGCGGCAAGACCTCGGCGCCTATCCCATGAAAGACCTGAACCACTACGTCGGCGGCGATCTTGCGTCATCGCCGACCGGCAGCCTGTCGCCTGTCGAAGGCATCGAGCGCGGCAAACAACATGTGTTACGCCGCCTGATCACCAACCCCGGTGACTACCTGTTCCACCCGGAATACGGTGCCGGTCTCGGCCGATACGTCGGCGCACTGATGAACATCCCGGAAATCATCGCACTGATTCGCGGGCAGATCCTGCTCGAGGACTGCGTTTCGAAGAAGCCCGCACCCGTCATTGCGGTCTCGTCAGCGAACGACACCCTGTCAGTCAATATCGGCTACACCGACTCAGCCTCTGGCGAGCCGGTGACGCTCTCGTTTGAGGTAAATCGCTGATATGGCATCGCTCAATATCAAGGACTTCACCACGCTTGTTCGGGACCAGGTGACTGCCATTCAGGGCAGGGCGGCCGGGCTTGTCGACTTCACGATTGGTTCGCTGCTGAGGGCTATCGCCGAAAGCAATGCCAGCGTGCTGCAGTGGCTTCAGCAACTGATCGTCACGCTGTTGATCACTACTCGCGCTTCGACTAGCTCGGACGCGGATCTCGATAGCTGGATGGCCGACTTCGGCTTCTATCGTCTGTCGGCCAGCTTCGCCACTGGCAGCGTCACCTATTCGCGCTTCACGCCAACCAATTCCGCACTGATCCCGATTGGTGCCCTGGTCGGCTCGACCGATGGCTCTCAGCAGTTCGCGGTGACGATCGACACCACTAACGCGATGTACAACGCCACGCTGGGCGGTTACCTGATCCCGGCCGGCACTGCGTCGGCGACGGTTCCAGTCATCGCCAACACGGCAGGAGCGGCTGGTAACGCGTTGATCGGCACGGTCACGGTAATCGTTGGCAGTATCAGTGGCATCGACACGGTCACGAACACCGCGGTATTTGCCAATGGCGTAAACCCCGAAAGCGATCCGAGTTTCCGCGCGCGCTTCGTCCTCTGGGTGCAGTCGCTGTCCAAAGGCACCAAGGCGGCCATCGGTTACGCGCTGTCCTCAATGCAGGCCGGCGTGACCTACACGCTGACCGAGAACCAGGACTACAGCGGGAACACGCTATACGGCTACCTCTATGCGGTGGTCGATGATGGCAGCGGTGCGCCATCGGGTGCGTTCTTGGTAACGGCTGGCGCAGCCATTGAATCAGCTAGGGGATATACGATCCGTTATGGTGTGTTTGCCCCGGTACTGGTTACGGCCAACGTCGGCATGACCATTACGACCGATGCGACGGTGACGCACAGCGTGGTGGTGGCGCAGGTAACTACAGCGATTCAGGCCTATATATCGGGCCTGAAACTTGGCCAGATCCTACCGTTCACGCAGCTCGCAACTGTTGCCTATGCCGTGAGCCCGGCCATCACCAACGTTTCCGGCGTCCTACTCAACAGCGGCACGGCCGACCTTGGCGCAACCCAGAAGCAGGTCATTCGACCCGGCACAGTGACGGTGGCTTAAATGAGTGTCGGCGACCAAAACGATATGTTCGGCCGGCTGAAGAATCTACTTCCAGTCGGCTGGTTTGGTGACAACAATCCAGTCAGGGATGCGCTGCTATGGGGTTATGCGCAGGCGCTGTCATGGGGGTTCACCCTCTATCTCTATGCGAAGAACCAGACGCGGATCAAAACCGCCAGCGATGGCTGGCTCGACATGATCGGGCTGGATTTCTTCGGCAGTAGCCTGATTCGCTATTCCAGTCAGCTCGATGCGAGTTACCGAAATCGAATCCTGATTAATATTTTCAGGGAGCGCGCCACGCGCCACGGCATGGATCAGGTGCTGTTTGACCTGACCGGTCGACACCCGCTTATTATTGAACCGGCCAAGCCGGATGACTGCGGTTGCCTTGGCCTGACGCTTGGTCTTGGCGTAGCTGGGCCTCTCGGCTCGACAAGCTGCCCCTATCAGGCATTCGTTACAGCATACCGGCCTGCGGGCAGCGGAGCGGCCAACTGGCCAGGCATCCATACAAATTGGTTCGGACTTTCCGTAACCAGCGGCCTGGTCCCGTCAACGCAGCTCGCTCCCACGGTATCGGACGCCGACATCATCGCGGCCATTGAAGCCACCAAACTCTATGGCACGACTGTCTGGTACCGAATCACCAACTGATTTCACTCATTCAACTCTATGCCCGCCTTGTGCGGGCTTTTTATTGGGGATTCCATGGACAGACAGATCGTTTACCCGGGCCAAATTCTGCCGGAAACCAGCCTGCTCCAGATGGCGAAAGATTCCATGCTCGGCCTGGCTAAGCTGTCCGCCGCCATGCTCGGCAGCAGCACCATGGCGAACGGTTTTGCCGTGACGCCGACTGGCCCTGCATCGCTGCAAGTCGTTTGTGCGCCTGGCGAAATCTACAGCCTGACCAGCATTGACGCGCTCGCGTTCTCAACGCTGCCGGCCGATACCACGCACTCGATCATGAAGCAGGGCATCCTGCTCGATGCGGTTACGCTGACGTGTGCGGCGCCTGGCACTACCGGACAATCGATCAACTACCTGGTGCAGGCGACCTATCAGGATGTCGATTCAGCGCCGGTCCTGCTTCCTTATTACAACAGCGCAAACCCAGCCCTTCCTTATAGTGGCATGGGAAATAATGGACTGACGCAGAACACTGCGCGCAAAGGCGCAGCAATCGTTGCCGTAAAGGCTGGCGCCTCGGCGACTACCGGCAGCCAAGTAACGCCTGCTCCTGATGCTGGCTATATCGGCCTGTACGTGGTGACCGTGGCGTACGGCCAGACCACGATCACCTCTACCAGCATCAGTCAGTACGCCAGTTCGCCGTTGCTGCCGTCTGGCATCCTGCAGTCCGTCCAGAACGGGAATGCATCGTTCGCCATCGATACCGGCACTGCGAATACCTACGTCTGCAACTTTACGCCGGCGCTGACCAGTCGCAGCGAAGGGCAGTCCCTTCGCTTCAAGGTCAAGACCGCGAACAACGGCGCGTGCACCATCAACGACGGCTTGGGCGCAGTACCGCTTGTAGGTGGCGCCCATGCGGCGCTGCAAGGCGGCGAACTGATTGCCAACGGTGATGCCTGGATTGAATGGAATAGCTCGATCGGCTCAGGTTCATACATCCTGCTGTTCTGCACGGGTGGGGCCGAGCAGGTAGCGCCGGCGACCAAAACTCAGCATGCAGTGCAGCAGTCTCAGCTGGGAAATTTCAACGGGATTACTTTCACCGGGACGAGCACGGTACTGACCGCTGCGTTCGCTGGCAAACACCTCGTCGTCAACACCTCTGGGACTACTCAGACCTTGCCGGCTGCCGCGAGCCTACAGCTCGGCTCCACCATCACTATTGGGGCGTATGGTGCCTGCACGATCAAAGGAAACGCCGCCGAGCTTATAAGCAACCCGTTCGGCGTATCGGCCAATACGCTGGTAATAAATGCTGGCGAGGAGATTCAATTAACGACCGACGGGACTGGCTGGTACACGTCAGCGTATTCCCAAGCTGTAGTCGGGACCCCAGTGGGCTCGATGCGCAACGCCAAGATTTCGGTAGTAGCTGCGAGTGCTACGGCGACATTTACTGCTGACGAGGTGGCAGTTAAGACCGCGCTCGGTGGCCAGTCATGGCTGCTGAGTAACTTCAGCAAGACAATCAACCTGGCAACGACTGGCGTGGGCGCCATGGATACCGGCGCTGCGCCGGTCAGCGGCTACGTTGCGATCTATGCGATTTACAACCCGACCACGGGCGTTTCGGCCTTGTTGGCTAAGGACGCCACGTCGGCAGTCGCGGCAGAGGTGTATACCGGTGGCAGCATGCCGGCCGGCTACACCGCTTCGGCACTGGTCAGTGTCTGGAGAACGACGGCGGCCAGCTTGCTGGATGCTGGTTATCAAGCCGACCGCTATATCTCCATCGTCACGAAGCAAGTGTTGAGCACAACTACACCGCAGGCGTCATATACCGCGCTCTCCATCGCCTCGGCTGTCCCGCCTAACGCTAAGTCCTGTCGTGGCTGGTCGGTAATAACGAACAGCGCCGCAGGGGCAAATATCTATGGGGCGATTGCCTCCAGTACGACGGGGATTGGCTCGCTAGCCGCGAACGCAAACCCGGTAGGGAACGTCAACGGCGGGATCCAGGCGCCGTTCCCGGACATTTTGCTGATCACGTCTCAGACACTCTTCTATACGGCAACAACATCAAGCGGAACAATGACTTATGTCATCGATGTTGCTGGATACTCAATCTAAATGGTGGCTTGCATGACAATTAATGTTCAGTTCGCTGACTCGAAGGAGATGGCGATCACCTCGGTGTTCGCCTGTGCGCAAGACCCAGATTGCTGGCCGAATCAAGGCGAGGTCGAAGACGATGATCCTCGTTATCTGGCGTATATCACTCCGCCTGCTCCTGAAGTGCTCAGCGATCCTCTGGAAAAGCTGAAAGCATTCCTTCTGGCCAATCCCGACGTGACGGCCATCATCAAGTAGCGAAGAAAGCGATGCCTATCACCTCGCAGCAACTGCTGCAGATCCTCCCGAACGCCGGCCCAGTTGCCGGCGTTTTTGTGTCTGCGCTGGATGCAGCAATTTAGCCACTCCGCCCCGACACCCATTACCCGCCTTGAGCGGGTTTATTTTTGCCTGGAGAAAAGTAAATGCCAATTGCTCGCGGACTTCGAAACAACAATCCCGGAAACATCGATTACAACCCACGCAACGCCTGGCAAGGTCAGCTGCCTCCAGATCCAGCGATCGAACCACGCTTTGCTCGCTTCGACTGCCCAGAAAATGGGGTTCGGGCGCTAGGCAAGCTGCTGCTCAACTATCGCGGCAAAGACGGAATGCCAGGCGTCGGTGGGCAAGGTATCGACACTGTGCGCGAGACGGTCAATCGCTGGGCGCCGTCCGTAGAGAATGATACCGAAGCCTACGTAAATGCCGTGGCTGCTGCTGCCGGCGTAGCTCCGAACGCGCCTATCGATATCCGCACCCCGAGCATCTTGCTGGGCGTCGTAACCGCGATCATCAAGCATGAGAACGGTAGTGTGCCTTATCTGTCGTCAGTGATTGCTGAAGGCATACGGCGGGCACTGGCATGACATCAATCTACGCAAAGGTTGGCGGCTTCCTGCTGGCAGTCCTGCTGATATTCGGCGCGCTTTATGGCGCCTATTACCATGGAGAGACGGTCAAGGACAACGAGTGGCAGGCGAAGTGGGATAAGCGGGATGCCGACGATGCCAAGGCCAGGGATGACGCCGAGAAGGCCGCGCGCGCAACCGAGCTTGCCAATCAACAACACATGAATAAGGTGCAGAGTGATGCCACTCAAAAACTGGAACAGGCCCGCACTGATGCTGCTGGTGCCAATACTGCTGCTGACGGGCTGCGCAAGCGAGTGCAGCAGCTACTCGCCGCCGGTAGCGCCCGCAGCAGTCCCGGAATTGGTACCAGCTGCACGCCAGGAGCCAACCCCGGCAATCTGCTCGCCGTCGTGCTCGACAAATCTGTCCAGCGAAATCGGGAATTGGCAGCAATCGCTGATACTGCCAGAGTAAGGGGGCAGGCGTGCGAGGCTGCCTATACTGCCTTGGCCAAATGATGAGCAGCGGAGGGGCGAGTGGAAGATTTGAGCGAGAAGATGAGGGCGGGTGAGCCGTTAATGCAGGAGGCGCTGCAAGCACTGTGTCGGTACAACGAAGCGCAAGGCAAGCAGCCGGTCGAGGAGGTCGAGCGTCTTCGCCTCGAAGCGGAAGCGCTCATGACGGCGATGACGGAGTATGTATCTCGGTCGCTGGGTGGTCCGGCGCGGACGCTTCATTGAACTGGCTGGATCAGGCTTTGTCCCTGGTTCCGCACATTGCCCACCGCCACATCAACCTTGAACCATTCGAAGGTCTCGGAAGGCTCTCCCTGCAGTAACACCATCTGCTCGGCCCGCTCTTTGGGCGTTGCCGGGTCGAGCCATTCCCGGGCCAGCTCGGGATTGAGGACGACCGGGCGGCGATCATGGATATCGACCATCCCACCGGCGCTGTCTGCAGTGATGATCACAAAGCCGTCATGCTCATGAGGTCCTTCATCGGGATCGGGGAATTGGCCAATCGAAGCACAGAGGATCGGTGCGTGATCCCGTCGCCGGATCAGATATGGCTGCTTCTTCGGCTCGCCTTCATCGACCCACTCGAACCAGTTATCGATCGGTGTAATGGCGCGATGTGGCCAGATCGCCCGGAAGAAAGGGCCGTGCGCGACCTTTTCGGCCCTGGCGTTGATCGGTGGTGGCTTGTCGGTGGCCCAGTGCGGGCGCCAACCCCAGCGGATCAGGTCGGCGTGCAAGACGTCGGCCTCCAGATGAAGAAGGGCAATCTTGGTGGTCGGCGCTGCGTTGTAGCGGCCAAGCGGCTGATCGCCCGCGTTGTTGGCCAGGGCATTGGGCATGCTCAGCGCGGCCACGAAGTCGTGAATGCCTCGGTATTGTGAAAGCCTTCCGCACATCGGCAAGTCTCCCGTTGAGAAGGGAAAGCATAGCAGCACGACAGATCTTCGCTCTAGAATACTGTATCTATATACAGTATTTCTGGTATGGCGGAAATGAGCTTCAGTTATCAAGGTCCCGCGGTGCTTGAGTTTTTTCACGACACAGAGTGCGTTACTTTTGGCGCGAGGGTTTTGCTGAGTCAGAACATGCCTGATCTGTTCAGCCTGACCGTTCCTTATGGGGCGACTGGCTATGTAGGCGCGATGGCGGTCCGGGTGAGTCTGCCGGATGGCTGGGTGAAGTGGGGTGTTATCACCTGGACGGGGGAGTCCTCTATGGTTTTCGATGTGGGGCGGCCGGGGATGGATGAATCAATATAGGTTGAGGTGTTCGGTCGGCAGGACGCCGGGGAGGTGACAGGGTGATGCAGTCGCGATGCGTGGTGCGTACCCTACAATTCAACGCTAAAATCACCCCAAGCGCCGACGCTGAAGCACCCCAGCAGCAACGAAATAGTACAGCAGGAAGTACATCGAATTTGGCGTTATTCGGTTTCGACCAGTAAATGCTAGGGTTTTAGGCTTCAATTAGATTCCGGCTTCGGGCACCATCTAAAATCAAGGGTTTGCGAGCGAAAGCTAAGCAAACCCTTGTTCGTTTCTGGTCCGCAATTTTAGAGTTGGTCCGCAATTCACTTGGTTGGTGAGACTTTTTTTACCCTTTCGGTTGCGGATGTATTGTTCGGTCATTACGACGGTCGTATGCCCAAGTTGATCCCTCTCCATGTGCCTGCGGGCGTGATGTGTGTGACTACCTCACACTGACGCATCAACACACAAACGGCGCCCAACTGAATGCAGTCATGTACATGCACCGCTGACCGCAGTTCACTAGCGAGCGAAAAGCAGTATCCGATTACGGGAGCCGCAAAATCGCAGGAGGGGAGAGCGGGACTTAACCGGCCGCAGTTAGATGCGGCCAGTTTGCTGTCCGACGGTCAATCAGGTGAAGGGAAGCATCATCGTGATTGGAGACAGTTGTGGGCAGCGGATGAACCCTGCTTTCTCGTAAAACGTCACCAGCCTGTCAGTCAGCGGGTGGACTACGAGAGCGGTCGACGCGACCTCACTGGACGCGGCAATCGAACGAATAACGGCGTCTTTGAGTAGATCGAGCGACAGCCCGATACCTTGGACCGTCTTGCACACCCCCATGCGCCCCAGGACAATTACCGGATGCTGGTCGGGTGAGTTGCGTTGCCCCCGCTTGGGCACCACGTCTGCCCGCATAACCATGCTGTTCGACAGTGTGTAATAGCCGACGACGGTATTGGTGCCCTTAATGCAGGTGACAAAAACTGTGGCGCGTTTGGCGTCCCGGGCTTTGAGAGCCCTTTTTATCAGATACTCGTTGATCGATTCCTCACCACAATCGAAGGCGCTCAGATCGTGGATTGCAGTCAGTTTCTCCGGAGCGCTTAGCTCCAGCGAGGCGGTCTTTCGAGCAGTTGGCGTAGACATTCGTTACTCCTTGCGGGGTTCGACTGTAAGGCTTGCTCGAATGCGTCAAAGTCATCGTTAGCAAGGATGAACAGGCGTTGATCCAGGATGACGTCCTCTGCTTTTTTACACGCAGCATCCAGGATAAAGCTGGTCCGATCGCTTCCTGAAATGGCTACGGCCACATCGATCAAGTCTCGTTTTCTAAAATCGACCCGCATGTTGATCGGAACGGCCTTGGTCTTTTCTGTTGCAGGTTTCGCAGGCAAATGAGTACTGGTCATGGTCTTGGTCCTATTCTTTCTTCACTTTCTGGGGGGGGCTCCTTGGATTCATCTCTTCGTGGGTAAGCAGGTTTGGCTGTTCATTGATTGATCCCTCAGGTACGCGACAGTGCCGCTTAAAGGTGCCACTGGAAGTGTGGCGCGGGCTGCATAACAACCCGTGGGCAAATCATAGTTGGCCTGTGTAGCAGTTATCTACACGTAACGCAGATAGCTACACAGAATCGGTCGAGCGGTCGTCAGCCGATTTCGGTTCGAGAAATGACATCAGGTAGCTGCAACGGACTGGAGGCTAGTGGGAAATTGTTTAGGCGGTCATAACGCAATCGACCGCCCCGCACCGTTTCATGCGTGAAGATGCGCTTGCCGCTGTAGTCGTCGATGAACCAGACCTTACCGAGCTGATCGACTTACATGCTGGCGTAGCGATTGCTGGCCTGGCTGTAGAAGAAGCGGCGGCCGTGGTCGGCAATGATCCGGATCGCCCGGTTGAGGTGTTCGGCGCGCTGCTGCTTCAGAGTGAGTTTTTTTTCTGTGAGCATGAGGATGTGTCTCGGTGGTCATAGGAAAAGTTGGCTAAGCTCATGGCGGTCAAATTCTCAGGGGTTACAGCCATGACGAGAAAGCTCATCTGCCAGAAATGCAATCAAGATACGTCCGTAGAGCTTTGCTTTGACGAGGATATCGACGGCCAGGTCTTCAATTGCGAGCACTGTGGCGGGAGGCATGTTGAGGTTGAGACCAGCAAGCTGCCGGGATCCCCTGTGTTGAGCAGGTTCCGATTAGATGAAGATGAGTAATCGTGCCATCGACCAGGCATCAGCTCTCAGGCTGGCGTGATGTGAGTTTGTGGGCTATTGGTTGATGGCCCGGCATGAGGCCGGATCAAGGAGGTGGTATGTCAGAGTTATTGCCGATGTTCACCACTGATTATCGCGACCATCAGTTCGTGATTGATTTCTATCGACGCCAAAACGGAATCACAACGAAGCTACAAGTGTTACAGGGCCAGACTGCTCTTGCGCCGGTGACTTATGACAATCTCTGGTCAAATTACGAAGATGCCAAGGTGTTCGCAATCAAGGAGGCCAGGCGTCTGATTGACGACCTGATCAAAAACGCATGAACTGACAGCATTCAGCGCAATAGGTGAGGGTGGATCAGGCTTCGCAGAGCGCTGTGAAATTCAGTTCACCGTCGATATCCAGTGTATCCATCACACCGAGCCCTTCCTGCTACGCCACGATGCGAACCTTCAACCCGCGAAACTCGCCGATCTTGTAGTCGAAGCCTTGGCAATCTTGCTCAACCATTTGCAGGTGAGCATCGGCCAGCGCTTGCGCCAAGCCATCCTTGACCTCAACGATCTTTTTCATAGTGAATCTTCAGTAGGCGCCGCCCTCCGTGACCGGATGCGACAAGTAAGGGGGGTGTTCTTTGATGGGCTTGAGCGCTTCTTGGCGCGCGGTATCTTCGAGCTGACGCGACAGTTTTTGGCTAATCGTGATTCTGCGTCGTGATACGGCAAAGAGCGGGGCGCAAGCCTCAGGCCCTGTCCCGGGGCATTGGCTGGACCAACTCGGCCTGTGCGCGGCGGTGGACGGGTTCCTGCGACAGGAGCGAGTCGGGGGTACTTGCCTGCACAGAGGAGGCGCGTGGCCTGTACCCCTATCGACAGGGCTGATCAGGTAATGCTGGTGTTGCTCGCTGCACTCCCGCCCCATTCGAGGAAACGGATCTTGTGCACCTCGCCCTCGCTGTCCTCGTAGACCAGGGTCACCGGTACCACGCTGGCTTTGCCAGAGCCGCGTGTAAAGGCTGGCTATTCCCCGTGCTAGACGCTCTCGACCATTCGTCCTTTAAACTCTGCTTCTGTCTCGGCGGCACGTACTGGCATCGGATGAAAGCCTGGCTCTGCCGCACGCTGAACTGTGATCACTGCATGGCATGCGACAAGCCGGCGACTAACCCAATCGATACTGAGATCAAGCGCAGTCAGAGCAAGTAACCAGTTGCTTGTCCGAGGTGGTTGTCCTGCACTCCGGCGATGAGGTGCAGTGGAATGTGCTGTTGCGCATCAATGGATGGGATTTCGAAGCTACCCACTATTTGAAGGTTTCGCTCACTCAGCCCGGTCGACTCTTCTTCCTTTGCCTTAGCCATTCTCGCGTGGTTCGCTGCGATTTCATTGAGGGTTGACACGTTACATCTCCGGTGACTGACCAAGCGTATCGCTGGGGTCCTTAAAGGTTAATTTTGATTGCCGCCGCGTCAGAATTACGTCGTTCCGGGGCCGCTACGGGCGTACTTAGCAATCCTTAAGCCAGGCATGGTCGCGTATACCGCGCCACGTTTTCATAAGCGACGAGTGGTGGTGCGGAATCATTCATGGGCAACGTACTGCGCATTCGCCACGTACTGCGGTGAGCATGGATATCGTCGAAACGCTGGCCAGATGCTGTCAGCACGCTGCGCAAGATTGCTGACGACCTTGAGTCGGGTGAGCTTGAGCCGTGTTCGGTCTGCGTGCTGGCGTTGCGTTCAGAGAGGGGGCGTATCGAGGTGTACGGCATTGGCCCGAAGACCGAGGACATGCAATCGCTTGCCCTGTTCCGATTGGGCGAGCAGAAGCTGATTGATGTGATGCTGTCGGTAGACCAATAGGTGTGCCGCAGATGAGTGCGGTATGGGTAGATCAGGGGGCTGTGTACTCGAGATACAGTTTTTCGAGCGCCTCCTGGTACTTGTCTCCCGTTAAAGACTTTTTCAGAGCTGCCACGAGTTCGAGTGCTGAGGCCGCAGCCATGACCTCGTTTTCTCCCCGGCTTGCAGCGCGCTGTCTTGCTGCCGCAATTATCGCATCTTCAGTCGTGCGCATGGTTCTGTCCTCGAAAGATGAAGCATCACTGATGCCGACAATCCACCACTAACTTTAGCCCCGAGAAATGCCATGACAGCCAGGCAACCCGACTGGAGGCAATCGAACGCGCCTACCGATCGGCAATGCTGTCACGCTTAAGATGGCTTTGGCTCGTGTATGCGACAATTCACCAGCCCACTAAGTCATGGAACGTTATACATGGTGCAATTGCTTGCGGTCTCTGGAAGCCTCCGTGCAGCCTCTTCAAACTCCGCGCTACTGCGTGCTGCTGAGATGCTTAGCCCTGAAGGGATGTCGATCAAGCACTACCTGAAGGTGGGTCAATTACCTCACTTCGATCCGGATCTGGCGGACGATCCTCCGCAGATCGTCGCAGAGCTGCGCGGGATTATTGCCAGGGCAGACGGGATTCTCATTTCGTGCCCTGAGTACGCTCGCGGAATACCGGGGTCGTTCAAAAATGCACTGGATTGGCTCGTAGCCAGCCAGGACTTTCCCGGTAAGCCGGTAGCACTTTTCAACGCATCTCCTCGAGCGAGTCACGCCCAGGCGGCGCTTAGGTTGGTACTGGAAACAATGTCCGCGATTATTGTCGAGCCTGCCTCGATAACAGTAAATCTGCTGGCGAAAGGAATGGATGAGTCGGACATCGCTGCGAGCTCGGAGATCAGTCAGCAAATCGTCTCGGCCTTGGGCGCGTTCAAAAATCAAATTGAGGGCGGTCTTTCTTAGTACTAGTCCTGTCTGAAATCGAAAAACGGTGAACGGATATGAGATTAATCAACTGGCCTTTGTAGTGGTCTAATGAAACCGGACACCCATTTAGGCGAGAATGCTCGCCAGATCGAGGTGTCAGATGACCAAACAACGCCGTTCTTTTTCCGCTGAATTCAAACGCGAGGCTGCCGACCTCGTGCTCAAGCAAAACTACAGCTACATCGA
>NZ_JBWKQB010000018.1:0-122102 GCF_059418545.1 Pseudomonas sp. GW821-FHT07G10
TGGCGAGGAACAGCAACGCAGGATATGGGCTGCTGGCGCCGAAGTTGACTAACAGAACTAGCCACACAGGCCACTAGCGACCACTGAAACAACAACGGCAGCCTCAATGGCTGCCGTTGTCGTTAAAGCGGGTGCGATGTATCAGGCCAAACGTGCCAGCATTTCCTTGGCTTCGCTTTTCTGGCCGTCATCACCCTCAGTGATCACTTCACTGAGGATATCCCGCGCACCATCGCTGTCGCCCATGTCGATGTAAGCCTGAGCCAGGTCCAGCTTGGTAGCGACCTCATCGGTACCCGAGAGGAAATCGAACTCAGGCTCGTCAGTGTCGATCGCTGCGTCCTCGACCGTGAAGCTTGGCCCGGCGAACGACTCTGCGATAGGCGGCTGCTTCAGACTTTGCGATAGACGATCCAGCTCGGCGTTGACGTGATCAAGCTCCACAGCGAACGCATCCGGCTCGGTGTGCGCATCGAGCTCATCGGACAGAGACAGATCGAAATCAGCCGGCAGCTCCAGATCATCGATCGGCGCCGTGGTAACCGTCGGTACTTCAGTTACCGGCAGGTCTTTCAGGTCATCGTCAAGGCTCAACAGGAACTCGTCATCGGCCAGCGCGTCGGCTGGCATGTCACCGCCCAGATCAAGATCGAAATCCGACAGATCGTCCAGGCTCTCCTTCGCTTCGGCCTGCTGCTGCAACACCGATTCGAAGCTCAAATCATCATCCAGCGGAAAGGCTTCAAGCTCAGGCTCAGGCACGACCACCGCAGGAGAAGCTGCTTCCAGATCATCCAGACTCAGATCAAAGGCGGTATCAAACTCATCATCCATTGCGGCCGGGGCTGACGCCTCAGGCTCATCAAGCAGCAGATCCTTGACGTATTGTGCGTCCAGCGCAGCAGCCACCGCCGCCGCGCCGATACCTGCGACGGCTGCCACTGCAACCATCGACGGGAAACGGCTTTTCAGCTGTTCGACTTCAGCATGATTCTTGCCATTGGCGACCAACTGACGCTCTTGAGCGACAAACGCGTCACGATCGCCCTGTGCGCCATAGACTTCCATCAGTTTCAAGCGCAAGTCACTGCGCTGCGGTTCCTGCTTGATGGCCACTTCCAGAATCTCGGCAGCCTGATTCAAGGCACCGCGATCGATGTGCGATTGCGCTTGCGCCAGAACCTCGTCCGAACGCTCAGCCGCTGGCGCTACCAACGGTGCGGCAATGGGCGCTACAACTACAACGGGCGCGATCGGAGCTGGAGCGAGCTTGACGCTCGGCGGTGGAACTTCAAGACCTTCGAAGCTGCTTTCCGGCAGGTCCAGATCGCTGGAAAACTCAGCTTCCTCTGACAAGGCACGGGCCATGCGCATATGCTTTTCGGCCTCTTGCTGAGCTTTGCGACGACGCGCCAACAGCAGCAACAACAGCAGAACCACCACCGCACCGCCACCAATCAGCCCCAACAGGACTGGATTGGTCAGCAGATCATTGTATTTCGACTCTTGCGCGGCCGGGGTCGCCGCTTGAATCGGCGTCTCGGCAGGTACCGCTGCAGGTTTGGCAGCGTCAGGCGCCGGTACTGGCGCCGCGTCTGCCAGTGGCGTCACCGCAGCCTGAGAATGTGCGACCAACTCGGCCGGCATCGCCACCGAAGGCTTGGCAGCGTCCGCGCCTTCGGCTTGCATCTTGGCCAACTGATTGTTCTTCAGCTCGATCAAGCGCTGGAGTTTGTCCAGCTGGCTTTGCAGATCCGTCATGCGACTTTTCAATTCGGCATTGTCGCGCCGGGTCGAATCGAGGCTTTCCTGAGTGACCGCGAGCTTGTTGCTCAGCGCTTTGCTGTCGCCAGCCGCGCCTTTGCCACGCGCTTTGCCGGAGTCCGCGGAAACCAGACTCAAATTATCTTTGACTGCTGTTTGCGACGGCGCGGCATCGCCACGCGCACGCTTGGTGGCGTCCAGCTGCTGCGGGCGCGAGGCCAGGCGGCGGCCCTGGCGCCAGGCAGTATTCTGCGCGGCGACTTCGGCAACAGCCTTAGGCTGCGGCAGGCTGGTAATTTGCTCAGGGGCCGGCAAACGCAACACCTGACCGGTTTTCAACCGATTGATATTGCCGTCGATAAAGGCATCCGGGTTCAGTGCCTGAATCGCCAGCATGGTCTGCTGGACCGAACCGCCGTTACGAGCCTTCGCGGCAATCTCCCAAAGGGTGTCGCGCCGCGTAGTGGTGTATTGCGCAGGCTTGCCTGCCCCGGTGAGCGGAGCGGTGACCGCAGCAGCTGGAGCTGGCGCGGACTGAGCAGCGGCTTCAGCGGTTTGCGGGGAGAACTTCGAAGGATCCAGCAACACGCTGTAATCACGCAGCAGACGGCCGCTAGGCCACATCACCTGCACCAGAAACTTGACCATCGGCTCGGACAGCGGCTTGCTCGAAGTCACGCGCAAAACGCTTTTGCCACTAGGATTGAGCACCGTGGTGAAGGTCAGGTCATTGAGGAATGCCTGACGGTCGACACCAGCCTTGTCGAACTCTTGCGATGACGCCAGGCTCGGCACTACTTCGGCAGCGGTGAGGTCCTTGACATCAAGCAGTTCGATTTCTGCCACCAGCGGCTGGTTCGGAGTCGACTTCAGGGTCAACTCGCCGAGTCCAAGGGCCTGCGCCATACCGGAGGACAGCGCCGAGGCGGCCGCAATTGCTAACACCAGTTTGCGAACTTGAACCATTGCCTCATCCTTTGTTTGAACACTCCTCGGCTAGCGAGAAGGTGTAGTAGCCGCTGCCTTAAGGCATTGCGCGCAGTGATGAACGTGACCTGCACGCTATTTTTTCATTCATGCCCCTGGAAGCCCCGTAAAGCGGCTCACCTCCAGCAACAACCAGCCGAGCATACTGCCCGGCCAGAATCATTATGCAAATTGTTGCCAAGTATCTTTTACAGAAGGTCTTTTATCAACAACTCAGCCAACTGCACAGCGTTCAGTGCGGCACCTTTGCGTACGTTATCTGACGTCAGCCACAAATTAAGTTCCGCCGGGTCATCGACACTGGTCCGAACCCGTCCGACATACACCACATCCTGCCCCACCGCATCGCCGACCGCCGTCGGGTAATCACCCGCTTCGACCAGTTCGATGCCCGCAGCCGCGTCCAACGCCGCGTTGACCTGTACCAGGTCGATATCGGTCGCAGACTGCAAGGTCACGCTAAAGCTATCGCCAAAAAACACCGGGGCTTGAACACAGGTAACAGAAATCTTTAACAAAGGCTGCGCCAGGACCTCACGCAGCTCCCTGACCAGGCGCTTTTCCAGCAACGTGTGGCCTTGAGCATTAGGGGTGCCAACTTGAGCCAGCAGGTTGAACGCCATCTGCCGATCAAAGAATCGCGGCTCCAACGGGCGGACATTAAGCAGTTCGGCGGTTTGCCGGGCCAGCTCTTTAACGGCTTCGCGACCTTGCGCGGAAACGGCCAGGCAGGCCGTCAGGTTGACGCGTTGAATATCGAGCAAACCACGCAACGGCGCCAACACTACCGCCAACGCGGTGGCCGATGCACTTGGGCTGCTCAGTTGTACTGGTTTTTTCAGCCCGGCCAGCACCTGGCCGTTGGCTTCCGGAACGACCTGCGGCGCTTGCGCGGCGGGCAAGGCACCGGACAAATCGATCACCGCACAACCGGCAGCTGTAGCACGCGGCGCAAAACTCAGCGTAACCGCGGGACCCGCAGCGAAGAACACCAACTGAACCTTGCTGAAGTCGAATTCGTCGACTTCACGCACTCGCATGTTCTTGCCGCGGAACGGCACCGAGTGCCCGGCCGACTCGCTGCTGGCCAGCAGGTACAAGTTGGCGACAGGGAAATCACGCTCTTCGAGAATCTGGACGAGTGTTTCGCCGACAGTACCGGTGGCGCCGATCACGGCAATATCAAAGGACTGGCTCATGTTGCTACCTCAGGCGAAACGGGGGAGCGGCACTTTACCGGTCGAGAGATGCCTAGGCAATTCGTCACAATACCGATCGTTCCCATGCTCCTGCGTGGAAATGCCGCCATGGACGCTCTGCGTCCGCCGTAGATGTGACGCGGAGCGTCACGGGATGCATTCCCACGCAGAGCGTGGGAACGATCACTGCATCATAAAAAAACCCGCATCTCTTTCGAGACACGGGTTTTTCAATGCTTCAAACGATCAACGCTCAAGCAGAATCCGCAACATGCGACGCAGCGGCTCGGCCGCGCCCCACAGCAGTTGGTCGCCGACGGTGAAAGCACCGACGAACTGCGACCCCATGTTGAGCTTGCGCAGACGGCCCACCGGTACGTTCAGGGTGCCGGTGACCTTGGTTGGGCTCAGCTCCTGCATGCTGATCTCGCGCTGGTTCGGCACCAGTTTGACCCAAGGGTTGTGCTGGCTGATCAGCCCTTCGATATCGGCAATCGGAACATCTTTGTTCAGTTTGATGGTCAACGCCTGGCTGTGGCAGCGCATGGCGCCAATGCGCACGCAAATGCCGTCCACCGGGATCGGGCTCTTGAAGCGACCGAGGATCTTGTTGGTCTCGGCCTGGGCCTTCCACTCTTCACGGCTCTGACCGTTCGGCAGCTCTTTGTCGATCCACGGGATCAGGCTGCCGGCCAACGGCACACCGAAATTTTCGGTCGGGTAAGCGTCGCTGCGCATGGCTTCGGCCACTTTACGGTCGATGTCGAGGATGGCGCTGGCCGGGTTGGCCAGTTCATCGGCGACAGCGGCGTGGGTAGCGCCCATCTGTTTGATCAGTTCACGCATGTTCTGCGCGCCGGCACCGGAGGCCGCCTGATACGTCATGGCGCTCATCCACTCCACCAGACCGGCTTCGAACAGACCGCCCAGGCCCATCAGCATCAGGCTGACCGTGCAGTTGCCGCCGATGTAGTTCCTGGTGCCCGCGTCGAGCTGCTGATCGATGACCTTGCGGTTCACCGGATCCAGCACGATCACCGCGTCATCCTGCATGCGCAGGCTGGAAGCGGCGTCGATCCAGTAACCCTGCCAGCCGGCTTCGCGCAGTTTCGGGAAGACTTCGCTGGTGTAGTCGCCACCCTGGCAGGTCAGAATCACGTCGAGGGTTTTCAGCTCTTCAATGCTGTAAGCATCCTTCAGCGGAGCAATGTCCTTGCCCACGGACGGGCCTTGGCCACCGACATTGGAAGTGGTGAAAAACACCGGCTCGATAAGATCGAAATCCTGCTCTTCCAGCATCCGCTGCATGAGCACGGAACCGACCATACCGCGCCAACCGATCAGACCTACACGTTTCATCGCAACTACACCTTCTTGAAAAAGTGGGCCGCTGCTTTCATGGGTGAAAGTGGCAGCGGGCCCGAGAGATTACAGATTCCGCAGCGCGGCGACTACTGCGTCACCCATTTCCTGCGTACCGACTTTAGTGCAACCGTTCGACCAGATGTCGCCGGTGCGCAAACCTTGATCCAGTACCAGGCTCACGGCCTTCTCGATGGCATCGGCGGCGTCCAGCAGATTGAAGCTGTAACGCAGCATCATCGATACCGACAAAATGGTCGCCAGCGGGTTGGCAATGCCCTGCCCCGCGATGTCCGGCGCCGAACCGTGGCACGGCTCGTACATGCCCTTGTTGTTGGCATCCAGCGACGCCGACGGCAGCATGCCGATGGAACCGGTGAGCATCGACGCTTCGTCAGACAGGATATCGCCAAACAGGTTGTCGGTGACAATCACGTCGAATTGCTTGGGTGCACGCACCAGCTGCATCGCGGCATTGTCGACGTACATGTGGCTCAGCTCGACGTCCGGGTAGTCCTTGGCCACTTGCTCAACGACTTCACGCCACAGCTGACTGGATGCCAGTACGTTGGCTTTATCCACCGAGCAGAGCTTTTTGCCGCGTACTCGCGCCATGTCGAAACCGACACGGGCGATACGACGGATCTCGCTTTCGCTGTAGGGCAGCGTGTCGTAGGCCTGACGCTCACCATTTTCCAGCTCGCGGGTGCCACGGGGCGCGCCGAAATAGATACCGCCGGTCAGTTCGCGGACGATCAGGATATCCAGGCCAGAGACGATTTCCGGCTTGAGGCTCGATGCATCGGCCAATTGCGGGTAAAGGATCGCCGGGCGCAGATTGCCGAACAGCCCCAGTTGCGCACGAATCTTCAGCAATCCGCGCTCAGGACGGATGTCACGCTCGATCTTGTCCCACTTCGGGCCGCCCACGGCGCCGAGCAGCACCGCATCGGCAGCACGAGCGCGCTCCAGGGTTTCATCAGCCAACGGCACGCCGTGCTTGTCGATGGCTGCGCCGCCGATCACGTCATGGCTCAGCTCAAAACCCAACTGATACTTGTCGTTGGCCAGTTCCAGCACCTTGACCGCTTCGGCCATGATTTCCGGACCAATACCGTCACCCGGGAGAATCAGAATCTGCTTGCTCATGCTTTCCTCATTTCATCTGTCGGCGTGCCCGCAGGCTCGCGGGTTCACCGGGGAAAAATTCTATCGTTCGGCCCACAGCACCAGTACATCCGTACTGAACGAACCGTCGGCCTCAATCTCAAAATACTCGCGCACCTCAGCGCCCATGGCCTGCTGCAACTCACGGATCGCCACCCGCAGCGCCTGAGGCGTACGCATACGCTCGACCCAGGAGGTGTACTCCAGACGCAGACGCTGGCGAGTCGTGCTGCGGGTATGCAAACCCGCTTCGTTGACCTGACGCAACCACTCACCGGCAGAATAATCGCGCACGTGACTGGTGTCGCGCAGCACTTCGACGCTTTGCAGGTAAGTGTCGAACAACGGGCTACCCGGCGACATCACATCGATAAACGCAGCTACCCCGCCCGGCTTGAGCACCCGCCGCACTTCGCGCAGGGCCAGACCGAGATCGCTCCAGTGGTGCGCCGAATACCGGCTGAAAACGAAATCGAACTCGCCATCGGCGAACGGCAGACGCTCGGCAGCGCCCAGCACTGTAGTGACATTGCTCAGCCCTCGATCGACCGCCGCGCCAGCCACCACGTCGAGCATCTGCTGAGACAGGTCGTAAGCCACGACCTCGTCCACCAACGCAGCGACATGAAAACTGACATGACCGGCGCCGCAACCCAGATCCAGAACTTTTGCATCTGAGCGCCCGGCCAGCTCGGCCTGTAGCAACGCGAACTCGGTGCCTTGAGCGTGCACGGCGCTGCTCAGATAGGCCGCCGCCTGTTCACCGAATTGCTTTTGTACCACTTGGCTATGCTGGGGACTGCTGGTCATGGTGACTTCCTTTTAGGGTGAGTCTTGTGTTGTTTGTGCGACCGTCATCGCGAGCAAGCCCGCTCCCACATTAGATTGGGTATGGCTTCAATATCCCGCCCGACACAAATTTAGTGTGGGAGCGGGCTTGCTCGCGATGAGGCCGCAACTGCCTACAACAATTTCGAATCAATCACGCGTCGCGAAACAACCACGGCTGGCTGGCGCGATGTTTGGCTTCGAAGGCGGCAATCGCATCGCTGTCCTGCAGGGTCAAACCGATATCGTCCAGACCGTTGAGCAGGCAATGTTTGCGGAACGCGTCAATCTCGAAGCTCAAGATCTTGCCGTCCGGACGGGTCACCGTCTGGGCTTGCAGGTCGATCTGCAGCTGGTAGCCCGGGTTGGCCTCGACCTGCTGGAACAGCTCATCGACTTCGGCATCGCTCAAGATGATCGGCAACAAGCCGTTCTTGAAGCTGTTGTTGAAGAAGATGTCGGCGTAGCTCGGCGCGATGATGCTGCGAAAGCCATATTCTTCCAGTGCCCATGGCGCATGCTCACGGCTCGAGCCGCAACCGAAGTTCTCCCGGGCGAGCAACACGCTGGCGCCTTGATAACGTTCGGCGTTGAGCACGAACTCCTTGTTCAACGGACGCTTGGAGTTGTCCTGATATGGCTGCCCCACATCCAGGTAACGCCACTCATCGAACAGGTTCGGGCCAAAGCCGGTGCGCTTGATCGACTTGAGAAACTGCTTGGGAATGATCTGATCGGTGTCGACGTTGGCACGATCCAAAGGCGCGACAAGGCCAGTGTGCTGGGTAAAAGCTCTCATGTTTACTGCGCTCCCTGGGTCAATTCACGGACATCGATGAAACGACCGTTGACGGCCGCGGCGGCAGCCATCGCCGGGCTGACCAGGTGCGTACGACCACCGGCACCCTGACGGCCTTCGAAGTTGCGGTTGGAGGTCGATGCGCAGTGTTCGCCCGACTCCAAACGGTCCGGGTTCATTGCCAGACACATCGAGCAGCCTGGTTCACGCCATTCGAAACCGGCCTCGATGAAAATCTTGTCCAGACCTTCCGACTCAGCCTGCGCCTTCACCAGACCCGAGCCCGGCACCACGATCGCCTGCTTGATGGTCGAGGCCACTTTGCGGCCCTTGGCGATCACCGCCGCAGCGCGCAAATCTTCGATCCGCGAGTTGGTGCAAGAACCGATGAACACACGGTCCAACTGGATATCGGTGATCGCCTGATTGGCGCTCAAACCCATGTACTTCAAGGCACGCTCGATGGAACCGCGCTTTACCAGATCCATCTCTTTCGCCGGGTCCGGCACGTTCTGATCGACCGCGAGCACCATTTCCGGAGACGTGCCCCAGCTGACTTGCGGCTTGATCTGCGTTGCGTCAAGTTCAACGATGGTGTCGAACTTCGCATCAGCGTCGGACACCAGATCTTTCCAGGCTTCGACCGCCAGGTCCCATTCCGCGCCCTTCGGAGCAAACGGACGGCCCTTGACGTAGGCGACAGTTTTTTCGTCCGCGGCGACCAGGCCAACCCGTGCACCGGCTTCGATGGACATGTTGCAGATGGTCATGCGGCCTTCCACCGACAAGTCGCGAATCGCGCTACCGGCAAACTCGATGGCGTGGCCGTTGCCGCCGGCGGTGCCGATCTTGCCGATCACCGCGAGGACGATGTCCTTGGCCGTCACGCCGAAAGGCAATTGGCCTTCAACGGAAACCAACATGTTTTTCATTTTTTTCGCAACCAGACACTGAGTGGCGAGCACATGCTCGACCTCGGAAGTGCCGATCCCGTGAGCCAGGGCACCAAATGCGCCGTGAGTCGAGGTGTGGGAGTCGCCGCAGACCACGGTCATGCCCGGCAAGGTCGCGCCCTGCTCCGGACCGATGACGTGGACGATGCCCTGACGGATGTCGTTCATCTTGAATTCGACGATGCCGTATTCATCACAGTTGTCATCGAGGGTCTGAACCTGCAAACGCGAGACCTGGTCGACGATGGCTTCAATACCGCCTTTACGCTCCGGGGTGGTCGGTACGTTGTGGTCCGGGGTCGCGATGTTGGCATCGATGCGCCAAGGCTTGCGCCCGGCCAGACGCAGGCCTTCGAAGGCCTGCGGCGAAGTCACTTCATGAATGATGTGACGATCGATATAAATCAGCGCCGAACCATCGTCGCGCTGCTTGACCAAATGCGAATCCCAAAGCTTGTCGTAGAGCGTTTTGCCGGCCATCAGACGGTCCTCATCAGCGTATTTCTATGCCCCGGGTTTTGATGCATTTCAATAACCCCTTGGCTTGTGAGGTCGATCCTATGGCGTTACATTAAATAACTCAAATTCATATTTTTTATGCTTTGGATAACAATCTGGAATACAACCATGGATCTGGCCAACCTTAATGCCTTTATCGCGATTGCCGAGACCGGAAGCTTCTCCGGTGCCGGCGAACGCCTGCACCTGACGCAGCCGGCCATCAGCAAACGCATTGCCGGGCTGGAGCAGCAACTCAAGGTGCGATTGTTCGACCGGCTCGGCCGTGAAGTCGGCCTGACTGAAGCCGGGCGTGCCCTGCTGCCTCGGGCCTATCAGATACTCAATGTGCTGGATGACACCCGCCGCGCGCTGACCAACCTGACCGGCGAGGTCACCGGCCGTCTGACTCTGGCGACCAGTCACCATATCGGCTTGCACCGCTTGCCACCATTGTTGCGGGCCTTTACCCGGCGCTATCCGGACGTAGCGCTGGACATTCAGTTCCTCGATTCGGAAGTGGCTTACGAAGAAATCCTCCATGGCCGCGCCGAACTGGCGGTGATCACCCTTGCACCGGAGCCGCACACACTGGTACGGGCAACACCGGTCTGGGATGACCCGCTGGACTTCGTCGCCGCGCCGGAACACCCACTTGTCCGCAATGGAGTGGTCAGCCTGGCCGATATCGCCCTGCATCCAGCGGTATTCCCCGGTGGCAACACCTTTACCCACCATATTGTCCAGCGCCTGTTCGAAGCCCAGGGGCTGACGCCGAACATCGCCATGAGTACCAATTATCTGGAAACCATCAAAATGATGGTCTCCATCGGCCTGGCCTGGAGTGTTTTACCGCGTACCATGCTCGATGATCAGGTGGCGCGTATTCCTTTACCGGGCATACAGCTCACTCGCCAGCTAGGCTATATCCTGCACACCGAACGGACGCTGTCGAATGCTGCGCGGGCTTTCATGGCCTTATTGGATGCACAAATCGATTTGCCAGGGACACCGGCATAAGTTGTGCTTACCCGATATAGTCTGGAACCCTCGCGCTAAATGCCCTATTGAGCTCAAGGCCCGCAGCCAATGCACAAATCCTCTGACCGCACTCGCCACTCCACGCCCGCTATGCCGCGCATAAAGGCGCTGGACCCGAAAACGTCGGAACAGAGCTGGGAGAGCGCCCCGCAATTGCTCGCCGCGCTGAACGGTGCCCGCCTGGGCGCCTGGTATTGGGACATAGAACGCGGGCAAATCAGCTGGTCTCGCGGCACTCAGGCCTTGTTTGGCTTCGACCCGCGGCAACCGCTGCCAGCCGACCTGGAATATCTGGACCTGGTGCCCATCGAGGATCGGGCCAAAGCCATGCGCGCCTTCAATGCAGTGGTCGCCGGCGCGCCACTGGAGCAGGCAATGCACCACCGAATCCGCTGGCCGGACGGCAGCCTGCATTGGCTGGAGATCAGCGGCAGCCTGGTGCCGGACAAGAACGGCAAACCGCGAATGATCGGCGTGATCCGCGAAATCACCCATCAACGCCAGCGCGAACAAGCCTTGAGCAGCTCGGAAAAACGCTTCGCCACGCTGTTTCATCTGTGTCCAAACATGGTGCTGCTGACCCGCCAGGAAGACGGCCTGATCAGCGAGGCCAATCAATATTTCGAAAGCCTTTTCGGCTGGCCAGTGCAAGATGCAATCGGCCGCACCACACTGGAGCTGGGTCTTTGGGTCGATCCGGAGCAACGCGCGCAGTTGGTCAAGGCCACCAAGGCCAAAGGTGAACTGACCAACATGGAGGTGCAGTTTCGTGCCAGCAGCGGGCAAATCCACGATGGCATACTCAGTGCGCAAAAAGTTGAGCTGGAGGGGCAGCCCTATCTGCTCAGCACCTTCCTTGACACCACCGAACGCAAAAATGCCGAACAAGCCCTCAAAGACAGCCAGGAGCGCCTCGACCTGGCACTGGACTCTGCCCAGCTCGGTACCTGGGACTGGCACATTCCCAGCGGCATGCTCTATGGCTCGGCACGCGCGGCACAGCTTCACGGTCTGGACCCCAAGCCTTTTCACGAACCCTTCGATGCGTTCTTTGAAGGCGTCCCCGGTGAAGAGCGCGACAGCATGCGCGATGCCTACCGCAGCTTGCGCGAAGGACCGGCCGGCAACTATCAACTGACCTATCGCGTGCAGCTGGCAGACGGCAGCTCGCGCTTCCTGGAAAGCCGTGCCCGACTCTACCGCGACGAAGATGGCAATCCATTGCGTATGGCTGGCACCTTGCTGGACATCACCGAGCAGGTTGAGCGCGAGCAACGCCTGATCACCTCCGAAGAGAAATTCGCCAGTCTGTTCCAGGTCAGCCCGGACCCGATCTGCGTGACACGCCAGGACACCGGCCAGTTCATCGAGATCAACTCCAGTTTTACCCAGACATTTGGCTGGACCGCCGCCGACGTCATGGACCGCAGCGCCGATCAGATCGGGCTCTGGGACGATTCAGCGCAACGCCGGCAACGCATCGAGCAAGTCATCCGCGAGCAGGCGCTGAACAATGTCGCGGTCATTGTTCATCACAAGAATGGCCAAGCCCTGACCTGCGTGATCTCAAGTCGCCAGATCAGCGTCGGCGACCAACCCTGCATCGTGACCACTCTGCGCGACATTACCCAACAGCAACGCTCCGAGGCTGCGCTCAAGGCCAGCGAAGAGAAGTTCGCCAAGGCATTCCACTCAAGCCCCGATGCCATCACCATCACCGAACGCGACACCGGGTGCTACCTGGAGGTCAATGACGGTTTCTGTCGGCTGACAGGCTACCGCGCCGATGAAGTGATCGGGCGCACGGTGTATCAGGTCGGTATCTGGGCCGAAGAGAAACAGCGCTCGACCTTGCTGGCCGAATTGCAAGTGAAAGGCCGGGTTCATCATCTGGAAATGCTCGGCCGTAACAAGCGCGGGGATATTCTCACGGTGGAGGTATCGGTCGAGCCCATTACCCTGAATGAAACGCCGTGCCTGCTGCTGACGGCGCGGGACGTCAGCCTTTTGAAGAATGCCGAGGCGCAGATCCGCCATCTGGCTTACCACGACCCTCTGACCAACCTGCCCAACCGTGCACTGCTGATGGACCGCCTGAGCCAGCAGATAGCGCTGCTCAAACGGCATAGCCTGCGTGGCGCCCTGCTGTTCCTCGACCTCGATCACTTCAAGCACATCAACGACTCCCTCGGTCACCCGGTCGGCGATACGGTGCTGAAAATCATTACCGCCCGGCTTGAAGCCAGCGTACGCATGGAGGACACCGTCGCGCGCCTTGGCGGCGACGAGTTTGTGGTATTGCTCAGCGGCCTGGAAGGCTCACGCGGCGAAGTCAGCGATCAAGTACGGGAGCTGGCCGACACCTTGCGCGATCTGCTGTCCGAACCCATGTTTCTCGACGGTCAACGGTTGCAAGTCACACCGAGCATCGGCATCGCGCTGATCCCCGACCACGGCTCGACCCCGAGCGATTTGCTCAAGCGCGCGGACATCGCGCTCTACCGGGCTAAAGATTCCGGACGAAATACCACGCAAATGTTCCACAGCACCATGCAAAAAGCCGCCAGTGAGCGATTGCGCATGGAAACCGACCTGCGCCTGGCCTTCTCACGAGGCGAGTTCAGCCTGCACTTCCAGCCACAAGTCGACGCACGGGGCAACCGCATAGTGGGCGCCGAAGCACTGGTTCGCTGGCAGCACCCAAAACTGGGCGCGCAACCCCCCGCAGATTTCATCAAAGTCCTGGAAGAGAGCGGGCTGATTCTGGAAGTCGGTACCTGGATTCTCAATGAGGCCTGCCTGGCCTTCCGCCAACTGATAGATGAGGGCCGGATCGACCCGCTCAATTTCAGCCTTTGCGTGAATATCAGTCCACGGCAATTTCGTCAGAACGACTTCGTCGAACACATCGAACGCAGTATGAACAACCATCAACTGCCCTGCTCGCTGCTGAAACTGGAGATCACCGAAGGGATCGTGATCCAGAACCTCGATGACACTGTCAACAAGATGCGCCGCCTGAAAAAGCTCGGAGTGAGCTTTGCCATGGATGATTTTGGCACCGGCTATTCTTCGCTGACTTACCTCAAACGCCTGCCAGTGGATGCGCTGAAAATCGACCAGTCCTTCGTCCGCGACGCAACCAGCGACCCGAACGACGCGGAAATCATCCGTGCCATCGTCGCCATGGCCCTCAGCCTCGAGCTGACGGTGATTGCCGAAGGCGTGGAAACCCATGAGCAGCTTGAGTTTTTGCAGGGCCTGGGCTGCCATTTGTATCAGGGCTACCTGCATAGCCGGCCGTTACCGCTGAACGAGTTCAAGAAGCTGCTCAAATGAGGGGCGCAAAAAAGGGCGCCGATGGCGCCCTTTCCATTGCAGCTGGCTGATATGGCAAAAATCAGTGCTGCAAAGCCGGCTTTTTCGTTTCGTTGATCGGAATGAGCCGGGCTTTCGCCTCTTCCGGCACGATACGCAACAGGTCGATGTTCAACAGACCATTGCTCAGGCCCGCAGCCTTGACTTCGATGTGGTCTGCCAGGCGGAAGGACAGTTTGAAGGCCCGCTGGGCGATACCTTGATACAGATAGGTAACGTCTTCGCCGGTATCGCGCTTGCCGCCACTGATGGTCAATACGCCTTTTTCGACTTGCAGCTCCAGGTCTTCTTCCTGGAAACCGGCCGCGGCAATCACGATACGGTATTGATCTTCCGCGTGTTTTTCCACGTTGTAGGGTGGGTAGGTGCTACCTGGCTCATTGCGTAGCGCCGACTCGAACAGATCGTTGAAACGATCGAAGCCAACCGAAGAACGGAACAGTGGAGCCAAAGAAAATGTAGTACTCATGATCTATCTCCTGAAATTCAGCAAGTGGTTATCTCCGCGACCCGAATTCGGCATCGCGTATAAAAGAGATAAGGATTGACCCACACATTTCAAGAGGCTTTTTTTGAAAAAAATCAGGCCGCTTCGGTGCGCTGAATGCCCAGCAAACGCCCGACCTGATCCAGATCGGTTTCCCGACGCATCGCGGTGAACAGCTCAACCGCTTCGGGGTAATTGCGTGTCAACATCGCCAGCCACTGCTTCAAACGCCCCGGCGCAGAGCGTGGCGTCAGTTGCGCGACGGCCTGCGCCCAGAACTCATGAAGCATCGGCTGCAGGTCGGCCCAGGACATCTCGACAACCTCCTCACCGGCCCGCGCAGCGGCTATCTGCCGCGCCAGATCCGGGCGCGAGACCAGTCCGCGACCGAGCATGATGTCTTCGACACCGCTGATCTCACGGCAGCGGCGCCAGTCTTCGACGCTCCAGATATCGCCGTTGGCGAACACCGGCACTTTGACCACGTCCTGAACTCGTGGAATCCACTCCCAATGGGCAGGCGGCTTGTAACCGTCGGTCTTGGTTCGGGCATGCACGACGATGTGCTCAGCACCGCCCTCGGCCAGAGCCGTTGCACACACCAGCGCGCCGTCCGGGCTGTCGAAGCCCAGGCGCATCTTGGCGGTCACCGGGATATGCGCCGGCACCGCGCGACGGACTTGGGCGACAATTGCGTTCAGCAGTTCCGGCTCTTTGAGCAGCACCGCGCCACCGCGAGACTTGTTGACAGTCTTGGCCGGACAGCCGAAGTTCAGATCAATGACTTGCGAGCCCAACTCGCAGGCCAGTGCGGCGTTTTCCGCCAGGCACACCGGGTCAGAGCCGAGCAATTGCACGCGCAACGGCACGCCGGCAGCAGTCTTCGCGCCGCTGAGCAACTCAGGAGCCAGCTTGTGAAAGTAAGCCGGGGTCAGCAGACGATCATTGACGCGAATGAATTCGGTCACACACCAATCGATCCCGCCAACCTGGGTCAAAACGTCCCGCAGGATGTTGTCAACCAACCCCTCCATGGGCGCCAAAGCAATTTGCATGGATAACACTCAACGAAAAACGCGGGCAAAAAAACGTGCGGCAGTTTACTGGGTTTTCAGGCGAAAGAGTTGCACCAGCGTTTGTGACGAGGGGACAAGCCCCCTCGCCACAAATCGGCGCTAGATTGCGACTTGCAACGCCGGGCCATAGCCCTCGATAAACTCCGCGGGCATACGCTTGGGCCTGCCACTGGATAGCTCGATACAGGCAAAAGTGGTCTGGGCCCGGAGCAAGGTGGTGTTATCGCTTGGGCGGACCAATTGAAAGCGCCGGGTCATTTTCAGACGCTGATCCCAATCGACGATCCAGGTCGCCAATTGCAACTCATCACATTCATAGGCAGCAGCCAGGTAGTCGATCTCGTGGCGGACCACCGCCATCGCCCGATCCAGGCGTCGGTATTCGGTCAGGTCCAGTCCCAAACGCTGCGAATGACGCCAGGCACAGCGCTCGAGCCAGGTGACATACATCGCGTTATTGGCATGCCCGAGCCCGTCAATGTCTTCGGCACCCACCTGCAGATCAATGATAAATGGCGTTGCCAGGTCCCAGCCCATGCCCTACTCCCCCGGTCAGATGAATTCGGGGGCAGTGTAACGGATGCTCAGGCGGTTTGGCGCGATTGCAGACTGCGACCGGCGAGCAGGGCCAGCACACCGTCGATCAAACGCGGGTCAGCCAGTACACGCTGATGGCCGCCCTCTTGCAGCCGCAGCAAACGGCTGTCGAACCAGGCCTCGTGAATCAGCTCCGATTCTTTGACCGGAACAAAGCAGTCATCCTCGGCGTGCACGATCAGCCCTGGCATATCCAATTGATAGTGCGCCACATCGAGCAAAGACGCCTGCATGCCGACTTCCTGCTCAACTTGCCGGATAAATGCCGAACGCGCCGCAGGCGGCAGGCGTACATACCGGGCAAAACCGCGCAACACACCCAATATGCGGGCTGGAGCGGCGATGCTGACCAGGGTTTCAGTACGCAAACCCAACTGGACCGCCAGCATGGCGCTGGCACCGCCCATGGAGTGACCGATGACCGCTTGCAGCGGTGGCAATTCGGCGGCAGCCTCAAGCATGGCGCGGGCGAACAACACGACATTCGCCTCACGACCAGGAGATCGACCGTGGGCCGGGCCGTCCAGCGCGACCACCGTGTAACCGGCGTCGACCAGCGCGGTGATCAGGCTGGCGAACTGCGTCGGCCGTCCTTCCCAACCATGCATCAACAACACCGTTGGACCCTGGCCCCAGCGCAACGCCGAAAGCCCGAATCGCAAGGTGATTCGCTCGGACTTCGCCAGCAGCGGCAACTCCCAATCGCGCGGCGGCAGTTCACGCGGCGTCATGAACGCCAGCCGCATCTTGCGGGCAATCAGCTGCGGTGCAAACCAGCCCAGGGTGCCATTAACGCCACGAACCCAGCTTAAAGTGCTCATCGCTCATCTCCTCAGGCTTTCGCTTCAGGTCACAGCACCGCCGACTTGGCGGCACGTAGCAGTCGATCAGATAACTCTCCGGCACCCAGGGCACGAGCCAGAGCCAGACCACCAACCATCAGGGCGATATCGGCCAAAGCCTTGTCGGTGTCTTCCGGACTGGCCGCCAATTGCGCCACCATCAACTCCAGGTGTTCATTCAGCGCCTGACGAAAGTCGTCCGGCAGGCGCCCCAACTCCCCGACTGAAGCCGGGATCGGGCAAGCCTGTTCGGTAGAATCACGGTGCTTGCGTGACAGGTAGAACGCGGCGACCAAGGCGCGACGCTCTTCACCGGTCAACTCGGTATCCATTTGCGCGATCAAGCCACGGCGCTGAGCGAGCAGTTGCCTGAACGCCTCCAGCATCAGCGCATCCTTGCTTTCAAAGTGCGCATAGAAGCCACCCACCGTAAGCCCGGCGGCACCCATCACCTCCCCCACGCTCGGCTCGGCCGGACCACGCTGAATCAGCGCTGCGCTTGCGGCCTTCAAGATACGTTCGCGGGTTTGAGCTTTTTTATCGTTCATCGTTGCCTCCGAATATTACGATTAAAATATTATTCTCATAATAAATTTTCGCAAGTCGTTGATGTGACCGTTGGTCAGAAGAGCCATTCTTTGAGAACAGAAAGCTGAAGACAGAGAGTTGAGGAATAAGAGAATTGGCGAATGCCAGACAAACAAAAGGGCCATTCAATAATTGAATGACCCTATAAATCCCGCAGAGCGGGTAATCGTGGCGTCCCCTAGGGGACTCGAACCCCTGTTACCGCCGTGAAAGGGCGGTGTCCTAGGCCACTAGACGAAGGGGACGCAAAACCTTCTATACAACTGATCAGGCTGAGTCTGATCGATTCAAGGCCGGTGTGGCCAGACCTTGAACTGTAAAATTGGTGGAGCTAGACGGGATCGAACCGTCGACCTCTTGCATGCCATGCAAGCGCTCTCCCAGCTGAGCTATAGCCCCGGATTTTTCGCCTCGCGGCGGAGCAGCATTTTTCAACACCGCTTCTGTAAAAATGGCGTCCCCTAGGGGACTCGAACCCCTGTTACCGCCGTGAAAGGGCGGTGTCCTAGGCCACTAGACGAAGGGGACGCAAACCCTTCTATACAACTGATCAGGCTGAGTCTGATCGATTCAAGGCCGGTGTGGCCAGACCTTGAACTGTAAAATTGGTGGAGCTAAACGGGATCGAACCGTTGACCTCTTGCATGCCATGCAAGCGCTCTCCCAGCTGAGCTATAGCCCCTCGTCGGTGAGGACGGGGCGAATCTTAAGGGCGTATTGGGAAGCTGTCAAATTCTTTTTCAACAATTTTCAATATTTTTTGTCGGCATAACAATCACTTACCGCCCTCCCCTAGAGAATCCGGGTAGGGCATCCACTCTTGCAGCAGCTGCCGCAGGCTGCGTTGGACCATGAAGTGCTCCTGAATCGGGCGTCCTGCCCTTTATCAGCAAATTGAGTCGAGGCCATTTAAGGGCCGCTTCGCAGCCCAACGCAGCCTTCGGCAGCTGCTTATAGAGGGAACGTGCCGACTCAGCCGTCTCAGGCGATAGCGCCCAGGAGTTTTTCCCACTCCTTGTTTTCCTTCTTCGACACACCACCGAGCAAGTCGATGGCCTGGCGCAGGCGGAAACGCGTCAGGTCCGGACCGAGGATTTCCATCGCATCGAGCACCGACACCGAGCTGGCCTGGCCAGTGATGGCAGCGAACATCAGCGGCATGGCGTCACGCAGCTTCAGCTCCAGGGACTCGACCACCGCCTGAATGGTCGCGGTGATGCTGTCCTTCTCCCACTGACGCAGGCTTTCCAGCTTCCACAGGATCAGTTGCATCAGCTGACGCACCTGGTCGCCCGAGAGCTTCTTGGACTCGAACAGCCTGGCATCCGGCGTCACGCCACCAGCAAAGAAGAACCCGGCCAACGGCGCAATCTGGCTGAAGGTCTCGACCCGACCCTGCACGTGCGGTGCGATCTTCATCATGTATTCAGGATTCAGCGCCCAGGTCTGCACGCGACTGGCGAACTCTGCCACCGGCAGATCACGCAGCCACTGGCCGTTGAGCCAGGACAGCTTCTCGATGTCAAAGATCGGCCCGCCCAGGGAAACCCGCGACAGGTCGAAGTTGTCGACCATTTCCTGCAGTGAGAACTTCTCGCGCTCGTCCGGCATCGACCAGCCCATACGACCCAGGTAGTTGAGCATCGCTTCCGGCATGAAGCCCATGCGCTCGTAGA
This sequence comes from Pseudomonas sp. GW821-FHT07G10, assembly GCF_059418545.1. NCBI lineage: Bacteria > Pseudomonadati > Pseudomonadota > Gammaproteobacteria > Pseudomonadales > Pseudomonadaceae > Pseudomonas > Pseudomonas sp. GW821-FHT07G10. The sequence continues at coordinate 19,243 of NZ_JBWKQB010000018.1, forward strand.
AGGTCACCGAGGTCGGGTTCTTGCGCTTGGACAGTTTGCTCTTGTCCGGGTTACGCAGTAGCGGCATGTAGCACAACTGCGGTTGCTCCCAGCCGAAGTATTCGTAAAGCAGGATCAGTTTCGGCGCCGAGGGCAGCCACTCTTCGCCGCGCAGGACGTGGGTGATGCCCATCAGGTGATCGTCGACCACGTTGGCAAGGAAGTAGGTCGGCAAGCCGTCGGTCTTCATCAGCACTTGCATGTCCATGCGATCCCATGGGATCTCGACGTCGCCACGGAGCATGTCCGGTACCACGCAGACGCCTTCTGTCGGCACCTTCATGCGGATCACGTGGGGCTCGCCAGCGGCCAGGCGGGAGGCGACTTCTTCTTTGGAGAGCAACAGCGCACGGCCGTCATAGCGTGGAGTTTCTCCGCGGGCCATTTGCTCGGCGCGCATCTGGTCCAGTTCGTCGCTGGTGCAGAAGCACGGGAAGGCATGGCCCAGGTCGACCAGCTGCTGACAGTACTTCTGGTAGATATCACCGCGCTCGCTCTGGCGATACGGGCCGTGCGGGCCGCCGACATCCGGACCTTCGCTCCAGTCGATGCCCAGCCAGCGCAAGGCATCGAAGATCTGCTGTTCGGACTCTCGGGTCGAACGCAATTGATCGGTGTCTTCGATCCGCAGGATGAACTCACCGCCATGCTGCTTGGCAAAGCAGTAGTTGAACAAAGCGATGTAGGCGGTGCCGACGTGGGGATCCCCGGTTGGCGATGGCGCGATGCGAGTGCGGACGGTGGTCATGGCATGTCTCGGAAAGAATATAAAAAGCGGAGATGAAACAAGGGGCGAATGGTAACAGGCGACACCGACCCGGCTCCAGTGAGCAGGGCATTTAAGCCAAGGTTGAGGCTACAAACCGCTCTAAAGCAGCTGAATGGCCGATTATCAGCAACCGGCATTTACCCCCCGCTGGCTATATGCCAGATTCGCCCCCCCTGTTAAATTTCCTTACACCTATCGACTACAGTCTGCCCATGCCTGCCCCACTCAAGCGTCGCCTGCTTACCTTTCTGTCGATCGTCCTGCTGATCGCACTGAGCCTCTTCGCCCAGTGGTTCTTCAAGGGACGATTTTATGAAAGCACCGATAACGCCTATGTCCAGGGCGAAATCACTCGCGTGTCCAGCCAACTGGGCGCACGCATCGACGAAGTGCTGGTGCGCGACAACCAGCACGTGGAAAAAGGCGAACTTCTGATCAGACTCGAAGACGCTGACTTCCATCTCGCCGTCGACCGCGCCAACGCCACGCTGGCCACCCGCGAGGCGGAACGCCTGCAAGCCCAGAGCAAGCTGACCCAACAGGCGAGCCTGATCGCCGCCAGCCAGGCACAGGTTGCGTCCAGCCAGGCCAGCCTCGGACGCTCACAGATCGACCTGTCCCGCGCGCAGACCCTGCGTAAACCGGGTTATGTCTCGGAAGAACGGGTCACCACCCTCTCCGCCGACAACCATATCGCCCGTTCGCAAGTGGCCAAGGCCCAGGCTGACTTGCAAGCCCAGCGCCAGCAGGTCAACGCCCTCAGCGCCGAGATCAAACGCCTCGACGCGCAGATCGCCAACGCCAAAACCGACCTGGCTCAGGCCGAGCTGAACCTGGCCCGCAGCGAAATCCATGCACCGATCAGCGGCCTGATCGGCCAGCGCGCCGCCCGCAACGGCCAATATGTGCAGGCCGGTGCCTACTTGCTGTCGATCGTGCCGGATCAGGACATCTGGATTCAGGCCAACTTCAAGGAAACCCAGATCGGCCACATGAAGCCCGGGCAAAAAGCCGAGCTGACTTTCGATGCTTATGGCGACACACCGATCGAGGCCCGAGTCGACAGCCTGTTCGCCGCCTCTGGCGCGCAGTTCAGTCTGCTGCCGCCGGACAACGCCACTGGCAACTTCACCAAGGTGGTTCAGCGCATCCCGGTCAAATTGACCTTCGCCGCTGATAATCCGCTGCGCGGCAAAATTCGCCCGGGCATGTCGGTCACCGTCAAAGTCAACATCAAAGCCGACGCTGGCGCAGAAAATGGCCGGTGATCAACTGATCCGTCCGGTCGGTGAACCGACCCGGCGCGACTGGATTGCGGTGATGAGCGCGATGCTCGGTGCCTTTATGGCGGTGCTCGACATCCAGATCACCAACTCCTCGCTCAAGGATATTCAGGGCGCGCTGTCGGCCACTCTCGAAGAAGGCTCGTGGATTTCCACCTCGTACCTGGTGGCGGAGATCATCATGATCCCCCTCACCGCCTGGCTGGTGCAGCTGCTGTCCGCACGACGACTGGCGGTATGGGTCTCGCTGGGCTTTCTGGCAGCCTCATTGCTGTGCTCCATCGCCTGGAGCCTGGAGAGCATGATCGTCTTTCGTGCCTTACAAGGCTTCACCGGCGGCGCGCTGATTCCGCTGGCGTTCACTCTGACGCTGATCAAGCTCCCCGAACACCACCGCGCCAAAGGCATGGCCATGTTCGCCATGACTGCAACCTTCGCTCCATCCATCGGCCCGACCATCGGCGGCTGGCTCACCGAAAACTGGGGCTGGCAATACATCTTCTACATCAACGTCCCGCCCGGTCTGATCATGATCGCCGGGTTGCTCTATGGCCTGGAGAAAAAGGAAGCCCACTGGGAACTGCTGAAAAGCACCGACTACACCGGCATTCTCACACTCGGCATCGGCCTGGGCTGTTTGCAGGTTTTTCTTGAAGAAGGCCATCGCAAAAACTGGCTGGAATCGAATCTGATCGTCACCCTGGGCAGCATCGCGCTGTTGAGCCTGATCACCTTTGTGATCGTGCAGATCTCCAAGCCTGCCCCGCTGATCAATCTTGGCATCCTGCGTAACCGCAACTTCGGTCTGTCGAGCATTTCCAGCCTGGGGATGGGTGTCGGGCTGTACGGATCGATTTATCTGTTGCCGCTGTATCTGGCTCAGATCCAGAGCTACAACGCCTTGCAGATCGGCGAAGTGATCATGTGGATGGGCGTGCCGCAGCTGTTTCTGATCCCGCTGGTGCCCAAGCTGATGAAGTTCATCCCGCCCAAATTGCTGTGCACTTTGGGATTCGGACTATTCGGGCTGGCGAGTTTCTTGTCGGGCGCACTCAACCCGGACTTTGCCGGACCGCAGTTCAATCAGATCCAGCTCGTCCGCGCCATGGGCCAGCCGCTGATCATGGTAACCATCTCGTTGATCGCCACTGCCTACATCCTGCCGCAGGATGCAGGGTCTGCTTCGAGCCTGTTCAACATCCTGCGCAACCTCGGTGGTGCGATCGGGATCGCCCTCCTCGCCACACTGCTCGACGCCCGAACCAAGACCTACTTCGACTATTTGCGAGAGTCCATCGTCCCGAGCAACCCGCAGGTCGCCGAGCGTATGGCGGTACTGACCGAAAAACTCGGTAATGAGACCGCAGCGCTAGGCAAACTCAGCGAGATCGCCCATCAACAGGCGTCGATCATGGCCTACAACGATGCCTTTCATTTTGTCGGGATTGCATTGGGGATCAGCATGCTGGCGATTCTGCTGACCAAGGCATTGCCGGCGGGGATCAAGACTGGGGAAGCGCACTGACACCGAGTTAGTGATCGTTCCCACGCCGGGGATGCCACCCCGGACGCTCCGCGTCCGCTCTGGATGTGACGCGCAGCGTCACTGGATGCATTCCCACGCAGAGCGTGGGAACGATCAACGTCGATCATCAAACCACCAACAACCGCTCGCGCAGTTTGGCGATCTCGTCGCGCATTTGCGCAGCGGCTTCAAACTCAAGGTCTCGCGCCAACTGGTACATCTTCTCTTCGAGCTGGCGAATACGCTTGGAGATTTCGCTCGGCGAGCGCAGTTCGTTTTCGTACCTGGCGCTTTCCTCGGCAGCTTTGGCCATGCCTTTGCGCTTTTTGCTGCGCGAACCTGGCACGGTAGCGCCTTCCATGATGTCGGCAACGTCCTTGAACACGCCTTTGGGGGTAATGCCATTGGCCAGGTTGAAGGCAATTTGCTTCTCGCGACGGCGCTCGGTCTCGCCAATCGCCCGCTCCATCGAACCGGTGATCCGGTCAGCGTAGAGAATCGCCCGCCCATTGAGGTTACGTGCCGCACGACCAATGGTCTGAATCAGTGAGCGTTCGGAACGCAGGAAGCCCTCCTTGTCCGCATCGAGAATCGCCACCAGTGACACCTCGGGCATGTCCAGACCTTCACGCAGCAGGTTGATCCCCACCAGCACATCAAACGTCCCCAGGCGCAAATCGCGAATGATTTCGACCCGTTCTACCGTATCGATGTCCGAGTGCAGGTAACGCACTCGCACGCCATGGTCGGCCAGATAATCAGTGAGATCTTCGGACATACGTTTGGTCAGTGTGGTCACCAGCACTCGCTCTTCCAGTGCCACACGCTTGTTGATTTCCGAGAGCAAATCATCGACTTGAGTCAGCGCCGGACGAATCTCGATCTGCGGATCCACCAGACCGGTCGGCCGCACCACCTGCTCGATCACGCGACCGGCGTGCTCGGCCTCATAGTTACCCGGTGTTGCCGATACGAAAATCGTCTGCGGGCTGATGCTTTCCCATTCGTCAAAACGCATTGGCCGGTTGTCCAGCGCCGATGGAAGACGGAAACCGTATTCCACCAGGGTTTCCTTGCGCGAACGGTCGCCTTTGTACATCGCGCCGACCTGCGGCACGCTGACGTGGGATTCGTCGATCACCAGCAAGGCATCGGCTGGCAGATAGTCGAACAAGGTTGGAGGCGCCTCACCCGATTCACGGCCCGACAGGTAGCGTGAGTAGTTTTCGATGCCGTTGCAGTAACCCAGCTCGAGAATCATCTCCAGGTCAAAACGGGTGCGCTGCTCCAGACGCTGCGCTTCCACCAGCTTGTTATTGGAGCGCAGATATTCCAGGCGCTCCTGAAGCTCGACCTTGATCCCTTCGATGGCATCCAGCAGGGTTTCCCGTGGCGTCACGTAGTGGCTTTTCGGATAGAAGGTGAAACGCGGCAGTTTGCGGATCACTTCGCCGGTCAGCGGATCGAAGGCGGAAATCTTCTCCACTTCATCATCGAAGAGTTCGATGCGGATCGCTTCAAAATCAGATTCCGCCGGGTGGATATCAATCACATCGCCGCGTACGCGAAAGGTCGCACGGGCAAAGTCCATGTCATTGCGGGTGTATTGCAAGTCGGCGAGCCGGCGCAACAAGGCACGCTGATCGAGCTTGTCGCCGCGATCCACGTGCAGCACCATCTTCAAATAGGTTTCCGGACTGCCCAAGCCGTAGATGCACGAAACCGTGGTGACAATGATCGCGTCCTTGCGCTCCAGCAAGGCCTTGGTCGCGGACAACCGCATCTGCTCGATGTGATCGTTGATCGAAGCGTCTTTCTCGATAAAGGTGTCGGAAGACGGTACGTAGGCTTCAGGCTGGTAGTAGTCGTAGTAGGAAACGAAGTACTCCACCGCGTTGTTCGGGAAAAACGCCTTGAATTCCCCATACAGCTGCGCCGCCAGGGTCTTGTTCGGCGCCAGCACCAGGGTCGGGCGGTTGATCTGAGCGATCACGTTGGCAATGCTGAACGTCTTGCCCGAGCCGGTCACACCGAGCAGCGTCTGGTGCGCCAGCCCGGCCTCGATACCTTCTACCATCAGGCGAATGGCTTCCGGCTGATCGCCAGCGGGCTCAAAGCGGGTGACTAGCTGGAAATCAGACATAACGTACCTCTGGTGAAGGCCTGCACGGCAATGCCGGACAGCAACGAGAAAGACCGCAAACGACCAATGTCGCCGGGAAAAAACTGGATTGTGCTCGATGTGGAGCCAAATGCCACAGGTTTCAAGGCAAACGCCCTACATCCCCACAACCCCCTTGATGTTGCAATTTGACTAACGGTCGAGAAATAAACCGAAAAACTTGCCTTAAAAGCCCAATCGCCTGTCGCAGCGATCGGTGATGGCCTCTATACTAGCTCCCCGTTTGTGCACCGCTCTAGTGCATTCGGCTGGAGCGCTACACGTCCCTCCACACTCCATTCAGAGCCGCCGTAATAATGAGCCTGTTCTCCGCTGTCGAAATGGCACCACGCGATCCAATCCTGGGCCTCAACGAAGCATTCAACGCCGACACCCGCACTGACAAGGTCAACCTGGGGGTTGGTGTTTACTGCAACGAGGAGGGGCGAATTCCACTCCTGCGAGCCGTTGTCGAAGCCGAGACGATTCGCGCCGCTGAACATGCTTCCCGTGGCTACCTGCCGATCGACGGCATTGCCGCCTACGACCAGGCCGTGCAAAAGCTGCTGTTCGGTAAAGACTCGCCACTGCTCGCGGCTGGCCGGGTCGTCACCACCCAGTCCGTCGGCGGTACCGGCGCGCTGAAAATCGGTGCTGACTTCCTCAAGCAACTGCTGCCCAACGCCGTCGTCGCCATCAGCGACCCAAGCTGGGAAAACCACCGCGCGCTGTTCGAAACCGCCGGTTTCCCGGTTCAGAACTATCGCTACTACGACGCCGCGACTCACGACGTAAACCGCACTGGCCTGCTGGAAGACCTGAACGCCCTGCCAGCCGGCTCGATCGTTGTGCTGCACGCTTGCTGCCACAACCCGACTGGCGTCGACTTGAGCCCGGCTGACTGGAAAAACGTTCTGGACGTGGTCAAGGCGAAAAACCTCGTACCGTTCCTCGACATGGCCTACCAGGGCTTTGGCGACGGCATCGACGAAGACGCCGCTGCTGTGCGCCTGTTCGCCGAGTCGGGCCTGAACTTCTTCGTTTCCAGCTCGTTCTCCAAGTCGTTCTCGCTGTACGGCGAGCGTGTTGGCGCGCTGTCGATCGTCAGCGAATCGAAAGAAGAAAGCGCGCGCGTACTGTCGCAAGTCAAACGCGTGATCCGCACCAACTACTCCAACCCGCCGACCCACGGTGCAGCCATTGTTGCCGCCGTACTGAACAGCCCTGAGCTGCGCGCCCAGTGGGAACAGGAACTGGCCGAGATGCGTCTGCGCATTCGCGGCATGCGCACGCAGATGGTCGATCTGCTGGCGAAAAACGCGCCTGACCGCGACTTCAGCTTCGTCGGTCGTCAGTGTGGCATGTTCTCTTACTCCGGCCTGACCGTTGAGCAGGTTACCCGCCTGCGCACCGAGTTCGGCATCTATGCACTGGACACCGGCCGCATCTGCGTCGCCGCGCTGAACCAGAGCAATATCGATGTGGTGACCAAGGCCATCGTTCAGGTGATCTAAGCCACACGCGCGACAGAAAAGGGGAAGCCGTTTGGCTTCCCCTTTTCGTTGCTGCCCAGAAAATCAACAGCGTGGCGCACATGCACTCTAGACTGATGGTCTAGCGCCCTGCCTATTCGAGATATCTTATGAAAAACGATGATTTACGCGCTGACCGCGATGAAGACCTGGATCACTTCGTGCCGCGCAACCAGACCAAACGCAGCAGCGGACTGGTGTGGCAGGTTGCCTTGGGCGTGTTTCTCGGTGGCCTGGCCCTGTGGCTGGTGCAACTGGCTGCCACCTCGCTGTACGCCAAGTTCATGCTCGGCACCTTTACCTTCGGCGGATAAGGTCGATCAGCCCGCCAGTTCGGTCGAACGCTGACTGGCGGCGTCGTCAAAGGCCACATACAGCGATTCGGCGACCTGGCTTTTGATCGCCTTGGTGCTTTCCAGCCCCAGCACAAACCCTTCGGCCTTGCCGCCAGCACGGTTCAGTTCATCAGCGGTGCTCGCCTGAGTGATCGCATCAAAGAGCTTCTCGGCATGCGGCCCGACGCCTTTGGGCAGGCTGATCTGAGCGATGCTCATACGAACACCTCGCGCAGCAGGGAAGCAGTGAACTGTGATGAGTGAGTCATGACACGTACCTTTTCGGCTGAGGGCCGGTAGCGCGTGAAACCACTTCCGGGGGGCCATGGTAGACCCCTGCCACGATTCTGGTAACCGCCAATGGCTGACAACACCCTTCTCGCCCCGGAATCATCACCGCCCAACGGAAAATGTTTCACTTGAGCAATCCAGGCTTGACTTGTCCTTTTTAATCAGTAACATACGGCGCATTCCGCGATAGCTCAGTTGGTAGAGCAAGTGACTGTTAATCACTGGGTCCCTGGTTCGAGTCCAGGTCGTGGAGCCATACTAGGTTCCAGAGAAGGCTTCAAAAATCTCTGAAACTCCCGAAAAACCCGCCTTCTTTTGGCGGGTTTTTTCGTTTTCGGCAACTACCTCATCGTTGGCCTCGCCGATGCGCGCCGCAAGCGCCAGGAGGTCAAGCGACCGCACGGTCGACAGCCATATCCGTAATCTGCGGCGCAAGCTCGAACAGGCCTGCCTGGGGGAGAACCCCAATCGAGTCGTTGTATGGCGTGGGTTATCGGTTTCAGCTCGCCGACGACTAATGCGTCATCGTGACTTACGTGCACACGTAGTCGACCTGATGCCGCGCGATGCGAGAATTCCCCAACTCGCCCCTCACCCGCAAATGCTCAGGGTGGGAGGCATAGGCATCCAGAGCTTCCTGCGAATCAAACTCGCTGTAGAGCACCACGTCGCAGGCATAGTCGATTCGACTCAAATCCACGCCGACCTCAATCTTCAGAAGTCCAGGTATCAGTCCGGCGAGCCCTTCAAAACGTTCCTTGAGGAACAGGCAAGCTTGCCTGTGCTGTTCAGGCGTTTCACCCTCCAGGTTCCACATCACAATGTGTTTGATCATCGCTGTCTCCCTGCGGCGCCAGTCATGCCTGCCATATCAACCCTTGCTCTTCTGATATACGTCCACGAATACCGCCGCCAGCAACACAGCGCCTTTGATCATCTGTTGGTAGTCGATGCCAATACCCATAATCGACATGCCGTTGTTCAGCACACCCATGATGAAAGCGCCGATCACCACGCCGACCACCTTGCCAACTCCGCCGGATGCCGAGGCGCCACCGATGAACACCGCAGCGATAACATCCAGCTCGAACCCGGTACCACCCCGCGGTGTCGCGCTGTTAAGGCGAGCGACGAAAATCAGCCCTGCCACCGCCGCCAGCACGCCCATGTTGACGAAGGCGAAGAAGGTCACCCGCGAGGTGTTGATCCCCGACAGCTTGGCGGCCTTGAGATTGCCACCCACCGCGTAGATCCAGCGGCCGATCACGGTGCGGTTCATGATGAAGGTGTACACGCCGATCAACACACTCATGATCACCAGCACCGTGGGGATGCCGCGGTATGTCGAGAGCAGGTAGCAGAAGTACACGATGAGTGCCGTGATCACGCCATTCTTCAGCGCGAACAGGGTCATAGGGGCGACATTGCCGCCGCTCTTGAGGGTGCGTTTGCGACTGCGATACTCGACCACCCAGAACGCTGCTGCGACGGCAATCCCCAGCAGCAACGAGGTAATGCGCAGGTTTTCGTTGGCAAAGACATCCGGGATGAAGCCCGAACTGATCGCCGAAAAGGCTGGCGGAAACGGCCCGATCGACTGCCCTTGGGAGATCGCGATGGTCGCGCCACGAAAGATCAACATGCCAGCCAGGGTGACAATGAACGACGGCATGCCCCACACCGCCACCCAGTAACCCTGCGCCGCGCCAATCAGCGCACCCGCCGCCAGGCAGATCACCGTTACGGTGAAGAAATCCAATCGATACTGGACCATCAGCACGGCGGCCAGCGCGCCGATCACGCCGACTACCGAACCGACCGAGAGGTCGATGTGGCCGCAGACGATCACCATCAGCATGCCCAACGCCATGACCACGATGTAGCTGTTCTGCAACAACAGGTTGGTGAGGTTGAGCGGCTGCATCAGCGCCCCGCCGGTAGCCACCTGGAAGAACACCATGATGACGATCAACGATGCCAGCAGACCGTATTCGCGCGCGCCGCGCTTGAATGACGTGAGCGCCGTTGGTTTGGATGTGAGAGGTATGCTTACTTCGCTCACTGGATCACCTCATTTTTCATGATTGCGTGCATGATTTTTTCCTGCGATGCCTCTGCGATCGGAAACTCGCCGACAAAGCGCCCTTCATTCATCACATAGATTCGGTCACAGGTACCCAGCAGCTCAGGCATTTCCGAGGAAATCATGACGACGCCCCTGCCCTCGCTGACTACCTGATTGACCACCGCGTAAATCTCGTACTTGGCACCGACGTCGATGCCGCGGGTGGGCTCGTCCAGGATCAATACCTTGGGATCGGAAAACAGCCATTTAGCCAACACGACCTTTTGCTGGTTACCCCCCGAGAGCTTGTCCACCGTCTGCAAAACGTCTGGGCTGCGAATGCGCAGGCGCGCCTGGAAATCGACCGCCACCGCGGTCTCGGCCAGTTCGTTCATCACCCAGCGTTTGGACACGGCAGCCAGGTTGGCCATGCTGGTATTGCGGGTGATGCTTTCACCCAGTACCAGACCGGCGCCCTTGCGGTCTTCGGTGGCGTATGCCAAACCTTGATCGATGGCCTTGCGGACGGTGCCAAGGTCCACTTCACGCCCTTCGAGACGAGCCTTGCCGCGGATGTTCGAGCCATAGGAGCAGCCAAATACACTCATGGCGAATTCGGTACGGCCAGCGCCCATCAGCCCGGCAATGCCCACCACTTCGCCGCGACGCACGTGGAAATTGATGTTGCGGATGCGGTCGCGCCCGGGGTGCTCCGGGTCGCCGACCGACCAGCCTTCGACCTCGAACAGCGTTTCGCCAATGTCAGGAACGCGCTTCGGATAGCGGTCCGACAGTTCGCGGCCGACCATGGAGCGGATCACCCGGCCTTCATCGATAGGCTCGGCGCGGCAGTCGATGACGTCGACGGTACTGCCATCACGGATCACGGTGATCTCGTCCGCTACCCGCCCAATCTCATTGAGCTTGTGCGAGATGATGATCGAAGTGATGCCACGCCCTTTGAGCTCGAGCATCAGCTTGAGCAAGGTGTCGCTGTCTTTTTCGTTGAGGCTCGCGGTCGGCTCGTCAAGAATCAGCAGGCGTACGTCCTTGGCCAGCGCCTTGGCGATTTCCACCATCTGCTGCTGGCCGATACCAAGGTTGCCCACCAGGGTCTGCGGCCGGGCATCGAGGCCGACCCGCGCGAGTAACTCGCGGGCCCGCTGGTGCGCTTCATCCCAGTCGATCACGCCATGACGCGCGATCTCGTTACCGAGGAACAGGTTCTCGGTTATCGACAGCATTGGCACCAGGGCCAATTCCTGGTGAATGATGCAGATGCCCAGCGCCTCACTGTCGCGCAAACCCTGGAAAGTTCGTGGCGCGCCATCGAAGACAATTTCACCGCTGAAGGTGCCATGCGGATAGACGCCGCTGAGGATCTTCATCAGGGTCGATTTGCCAGCGCCATTCTCACCGCAGATCGCATGGATTTCGCCATCGCCGACCTTGAGGTTGACCCGGCTTAGCGCCTTCACCGGGCCGAAGCATTTCTGGATATCACGCATATCGAGAATTGTTTTTGTCATTTTTCTTCTCTCCTGCCAGCACGCACCGATCGAGGGTTGCCTCAGCGCAACTGCTCCGGGGTGTAGAACCTGGTGTCATCGACGAGGACTTTCTGCCAGTTGTTGCCATCGACCAGTTGTGGGGTCAGCAACTGGGTCGGCACGATCATGGTGCCGTTGTCATAGGACGTGGTGTCGTTGACCACGACTGTCTTGCCCGTCAAGGTCGCGTCCATCATCTGCGCGGCGGCTCCGGCGAGGGCGCGGGTGTCCTTGAAAATGGTGGAGGTCTGGTCGCCGCGAATGATCGACTTGATGCTGGAAATCTCGGCATCCTGGCCGGTCACGATCGGCATTGCCTGCTTGCCCGTGCCATAGCCCACACCCCGCAATGAAGACACCACGCCATTGGCGATCTGATCGTTCATGGCCAGTACCGCGTCCAGGTGGGCGGTGCCGTAGAAAGCGCTGAGCAGGTTATCCATGCGCGCCTGGGCCTGGGCACCGTCCCAGTTGGGCGTGGCCACTTTGTCCAGGTCCTGCTGGCCGCTGCGAATAACCAACTTGCCGCTGTCGATGTAGGGCTTGAGCTGCGACATCACCCCCGCGTACACCACATGGGCATTGTTGTCGTCCGTGGAGCCGGCGAAGATTTCCAGGTTGAACGGACCTTTGCCCTGTTTGAGCTGCAGCTTGTCGACGATGGACTGTCCCTGCAGCACCCCGGTGCGGTAGTTGTCGAAGGTGACGTAGTAGTCGAAGTCTTTGGTGTTGCGGATCAGGCGATCATAGGAAATGACCTTGATACCTTTTTCCTTGGCCTGCTTGAGCACATCGGCCATGGTCGTGCCATCGATGGGCGCAACGATCAGGCCCTTGATGCCCTTGACCATCATGTTTTCGATTTGCGACAGCTGGGTCGGCGCTTCGTACTGGGCATACTGCAGGTCGGTGTCGTAACCGAGTTTCTTCAACGAGTCGACGATGCTGCTACCGTCTGAAACCCAGCGCGCTTCGGTTTTCGAGGGCATGGCAACGCCAATGGTGCCCTTGGTGCCGGTTTCGCTTTTCGAGCAGGCACTGACGGCCAGGCCCAACAATACTGCCGCGGCAACCTTGATGATCTTGTGCATAGTGTCCTCTTCTTTTTGTTGTTGGCATTTCTCGGGGATGCAACTCCCCTTCCGGCTCTGTTTACAGAGCCGGCGGGGTCATTTCGCCTATGGAGCTTTTGTCTAAAGAGCTACATGTAGCTATTTAGCCAGGTTGACTTCCTGGCCATTCAACTCAGCGGACTCGAACAGTGCTTCGAGTATCACGTTGATGTTATGCGCCTGGCTGGCTGGCACCGTCGAAGGACTGCCGGTGCGTAACGACTGGACGAAGGCAGCGGCTTCACGATCGAAATACACCGGGTTACCGATCTCGGCAATTTCCGGGGAATAGACGGTTTTACGCACCGCCCAGATCTCCGGAAAACTGTTCTCGTTCCAGTGCGTCCAGCCTTGCTGATGGCCGTTCTTGCCATCGTGGTAAAGCTTGTACGACGCAGGCATCGGCGTGGAATGCATCACCCCGTGGGTTCCGTAGGCGGTAATGTCCCAGCTCTCGGTCCAGGGCATGGGGTCCCAGGACATGAAATCGATGGTGATCAATTTGTCATCGTAGTTGAGCACCGCGCCCACCGCGTCCTCGCGCGCCGAATCGCTCATCTGCCCGGCGAACTTGGTAATCCGCGCATTGACCGATTTGGGCATGCCGAAGTGCAGCAGCAAACGGTCGATGGTGTGGCAGCCGATCACATAAAAGGCACCGCCACGGTCACCCGGTTGCTTCATGTGGTTGGTGTCGGCCTCGTCGTGAGAGCAGCCAGCGTGCGCGCGAACCTGCAGCACTTTGCCGATTTCACCGCTCTGCAGAACCTGCTGCATTTTTTCCACCGACGGCGCGTAGCGCCAGCAGTAGCCGACCTGGAACAACCCGCCGGTGCGCTCGACCGCGTCGACGATGCGACTGGTGTCGATGGTGCCGCGGCCCGCCGGTTTTTCGCAGAGAACAGCCTTGCCGGCCTCCAGCGCTTCGATGGCCCAATCAGCCATCAGGTAGCTCTTGGGGTGCACCAGCACCACATGCACGTTCGGGTCAGCGAGGATTTCTTCCTTGCTGCGTGCCTGCAAGTCCAGCGCATCGCAGAACGGTGCTAGCAGAGGGCTGTCGTCATAGGCGCCAAGAAACTGCACGCCGGGTATGCGCTTGAAGGCTTTGACGCGGCCCGACGTGTGTGGGTGGGTAATCCCCAGGCAGGCCACACCAATAGTGGCGCCACTCTCAAGCTTGTAAGACATGATGTTCTCCAGGTGTTCTTGTCCGAGATAGCCAATGACCGTTCAGGCCTCAGAGCCTGACCGCGCGCCCGGTCTTGACCGATTCGACCGCAGCATCGGCCAGCTGCAGGGCCTTGAGGCCATCCTGCACGGTGGTCGGCATCGGAGTGCCCTTCACCAGCGCTTCGATATAGGCATCGAGTTCGGCTTTGTAGGCTTGCTGATAACGCTCAAGGAAGAAGTTCAGCAGCGGTTCGCGCGCATCGGTGACGTCCTGATTCCAGCGACGGATGGTCGTCGGACGCAGGTTATCCATCTGCAGCATGCCTTTGGAGCCAAACACTTCGATGCGCTGGTCGTAGCCATAGACCGCCTGGCGGCAGTTGTTGATATGGCACTGCTTGCCCGACGCCGTTTGCATCTGCACCATCGCGGTGTCGTAGTCGTCGTACTTTTCCATCATCTGCGGATCGATCAGGCGGCTGCCGATGGCGGTCAGCTCGACGGGTTCCTCGCCCAACAACCAGCGGCCGATGTCCAGGTCGTGGATGGTCATGTCGCGGAAGATACCGCCCGAATGCTGGATGTAGTCTTCAGGCGCCAGACCAGGATCGCGGCTGCTGATGATCACCTGGCGCACTTCGCCGATATCGCCGGCGTCGATGGCCGCGCGCATTTCGGCGAACGTGGACTCGAAGCGGCGGTTGAACGCCAGCATGACCCGCCCATTGAGGCGCTCCACCTCCTCCACCGCAGCCAGGCTCTTGGCCATGTCCAGGTCGATCGGCTTCTCGCACAGCACCGCTTTGCCCTGGCGCACAGCACGCAACATCAAGCTGATATGGGTGTGGGTCGGGGTGCCGATAACGATGGCCTGGACATCGTCGCGATCGATGGCCGCTTCGCAGTCGAGCATGGCTTCGGTGCCGAATGCATCGGCCAGGCTCTGAGCGGCATCGGCGAAAGGATCCGCCACGACTACCAGCTTGGCGAACTTGCTTGCAGCGACATTGGCTGCGTGGATCTTGCCGATACGACCGGCGCCGAGAACTGCGATACCTACCATTTTTTATCTCCTGGAAACGCTATTGTTCGTTGTTGTAGACGAGCAAAACTTCAATGGGCTTTAACGCATCAATTCGGGAACTTGATCCCTTCGAATTGCGCAATGGTTGTGTCAAAGGCTTTCTTCGCCGCCACTTCCAGCGGCAGCTTGCGCAGCTCAGCGGAGATCAGTTCGACTCCCCAAGGCCCGTTGTAGCCAACATTGACCACTTGCTGAATAAAGTCCGGCACGTCGAGTTGGCCTTCGCCGCAGCATTTACGGTGGTGCGTGGAGTCGTTGAACAGCGTTTCGACGATAGCGTGGTTGGCATCATCCAACTCGATGGACTTGATCAGCTCCAGCGGAATCTTGGCGATTTCGTCGAAGCTCATACCGCCCCGTGCAACGTGCCAGGTGTCGACCAACAGGCCGCCGTTGGGGCGTACGCCCTCGGCCACCGCTATGGCGAGATCGATGGTGCGCACGCTGGAAAACGGCAGGAACTCGATCACCACATTGACGCCGAAGGGCTGGGCCCGGTCGCACAACAGGGCAAAGGTTTCACGCATGCGCGGTACGTCGGGCGGCCCATCTTCGAACAGGCCGGCGGCGACTTTGAGGCTACGCGCACCGAGTTCGCCGGCGACTTCCAGTAGTTCGTCGCGGATCTTGTCCGAAGCCGCGCGGCGTGCCCCGTCCAGGTGCCAGTCAGTCAGGAACTCGACTTCCAGGTGCTTGATACCATTGTCCTGGAGGATATTGCGCACCGTAGAGATGCCCAGCTTGGCGACGTTGTGCACAAGGTCGGCGTGCACCAGGCCCATGCCTTTCCAGCCGGCTTTCGAGGCGGCTTGTGCACGGTCCTGCAAGGAAAACGGACTGATCTCGCTGGGTGCGCCGGGGTACGTATCGCCAGCGAGGGTCCAATAAGCGGCAAGCAGTTCAATATTGTTATTTGGCATGACGATCACTTTTGAGTGAGTGGTTTGAGGACGGTCGCTAACAGCTTTCGTTTAATCAGACCGGGGTCAGGACGAAGTCCCAATTGACCGCCAGGAACGGCACGGGCAAGTCGTAACGTTCGGCGACTGCCGGATCGCTTTGAGTCGTGAACTCGGCGATCAACTCTTTCTTCACGCCAAACACGGTGTCCTCGTGCAAATACTGGCAGTCGGGCGTGAAGATATGCGTGATGACCTGGTCGTAACCGTTGGCGGTGACGATGAAATGCAGATGCGCTGCGCGGTTCGGGTGCCGGCCCAGATCACCCAACAACTTGCCTACTGGACCGTCGGCAGGGATCGGGTAATGGCGCGGCTTGACGGTGCGGAACGCGTAGTAGCCATCGGCATCGGTGGTGAACAGCCCGCGCAGGTTGTAGTCCGGTTGCACACCTTTCTGCTGCACGTCGTAGAAGCCATCGTCGTTGGTCTGCCAGATATCCAGGGTGGCGCCGGCAATCGGCCGGCCGGCCGTATCCAGCACCCGTCCGCTGACAAGCGTCGGTTCGCCCTTGCCGTCCAGGCAGATGTTCGCGCCGTTTTCGTAGTGCGGCGCATTGGCCACATAGAACGGGCCGAGAATGGTATTGGGCGTGGCACCCTTTGGCCGGCGATGGTTGATCGCATCGATCAACATGGTCGCACCCAGCACGTCCGACAGCAGGATGTATTCCTGACGCCAGTCGGTGCACATTTGTCCGGTCTGAGTCAGGAACTCGATGGCCTTGAACCACTCATCGTGAGTCGGCTCGATTTCCTTGATGGCTGCATGCAAATGCCGGGTCAATACCGCCATGACTTCTGCCAGGCGCGGGTTGGCCTCGGCAGAGATTCGGGCATTGACGATTTCGGCGGAATTTTCCTCTTCGAAAAGGCCGCCAATGGCGATGTCGGTGTCCAGGTGAGCAGTCATGATTCGAGATCCTTGATCGTTATTCTTGAAGGCCGGCCGGCTTTTAAGGTTGGGCGCCGGCATGCGCAATAGCAGTTCTCAATACGCTTTAACGTCGACAGCGCGCCATTTACGCCCGCTGAAACGCTGCTTCATCTGCTGTTCGATTTCTTCAAGGGTCAGGCCCTTGGTTTCTGGCAACCACAAGGTGCAGAAGATGATCGAGCCGATGTTCACCACGGCGAACAGGAAGAAGGTCATGCCGCCCATCACACTCAGCAGGACCGGGAAGACGAAGGCGACGATGGCATTGAAAATCCAGAATACGCTCACTGAAATGCCATTCATCAAGCCCCGGGCGTGAGTCGGAAACAGCTCCGACATCAAGAGCCAATACACCGGGCCGATGCACATTTGCATGAAGAACAGGAACACCAGCACGCCGGACAACGCCAGGTAACTTTGCAGGAGCGAATGCGGCATGAAGTTGAGCACGACACCAAGGAAGATTTGTGCCAGCACCACGACGCTCAGCCCCAGCAGCAGCATCGAGCGACGGCCCATGCGGTTGATCACCCACATACCGATCAAGGTGGCAATCACCGAAACCACGCCATTGCCGATCGTTGCGATCAGTGCGGCATTAGTACCCATCCCAGTCTCTTTGAGAATCATCGGCGTGTAGTACATGAACGCATTGACACCGGTGAACTGGATAACGAAACCCAGGCCGATACCAATGGCGAGGAGCTTGAGCAGCCAGGGTTCATTGAGCTTGCCGAGCACGCCGGTGTGGTGCCGTTCAACGTTGCACTGGGCAATGATTTCCTTCAGCTCGCGGTCCGCCTCGCGCTGGGTATCACGGATACCGGCCAAGGTCGTTTTGGCTTCGGCAATACGACCTTTGCTAACCAGCCAACGTGGCGAGGTGGGCACAAAATGCATTCCAACGTACAGCAGCACCGCCGGGATCAGCGCAATGGCCAGCATGTAGCGCCAGATGTACGGACTGTCGAACAGGTGCGCCAGGCCGGCGCTGGTGATGTAGGCCAGGCATTGGCCAGAGACAATCATCAACTCGCTCTGGCACACCAGCCGACCACGGTGTCTGGGTGCCGCCAACTCAGCGATCAGCACCGGCACGGTGGATGACGCACCGCCGACGGCGATCCCCAGAATGAAACGGGTAACGACCATGGTCCATATATCAGGTGCTATGGCGGTACCCAGCGCACCCAATGCAAACAATATGGCCAAGGCCTTGAGCACACCGAGGCGACCATAGCGGTCGGATAATTGACCCGCGAACAAAGCGCCGAAAGCGCCACCAAAAATCAGCGAGGAAGCCACCAGCCCTTCCGTCATGGGCGTCAGGCCAAGCCCACCTTGGCTGACATCAAGCGTCATGAACGGCAGCGCCCCGGAGATCACTCCGGTGTCGTAACCAAATCCCAGCGACCCCATGGTGGTGATGGCTGCGATACGCCAAAGAATCTTTGACGAAGCACTGGAGGCATTTTGATTGTTGGACATGAGGTCAACCTTATTGAAATTATTTGTACGCTCAGTGGATTTGAGACTACTGCCATTGAAACGGAAAAAAAATGCCTCTACGGCAAATGTGTTTTCCGCTAAGTGGAAAACTGCAGGCGGCCGCGATACCCGACACGAAGGGTCGGCAAAGGGTTTAGGGGTGGCATTGAATAATCGGAAATCGGCAGGCAATAGCTGGCCGCAACCTTGCACTTGGCAAAGTTTCCGGTGGATTTAACGTTCTTTATGACTCGTGCGGGCGAAAGCAGAGGTCATTAATGTCGCCGTTCAAAGTGCTCTAGCGCGTCCAGTAACGCTCGTACTCATGCTCGGCAAAGTCCGCGAGCAGAAAATCGATGAATACACGCAGCTTGGTCGGCATATAACGACGGCTTTGAAAAGCCATATTAATCGTCAGGCGAGGCAAGTCCCAATCATCCAGCACCGGAATCAAACGCCCCGCCACCAGGTCGGCATTGATGATGTACTTCGGTTGCACCAGGATGCCACCGTTGGCCAAGGCCGCTGCGCGGACAATCTGCCCATCGTTGGTTTCCAGGATAGGGTCGACCTTGACCACGCGTTCTTCATCTCCTTTGGTAAAGCGCATGACCCGCGGCTGATTGGCGTGGCTGTAAAGCAACAGATCATGGCTGGCCAGATCGTCGATGGTCTTGGGCGTGCCCTTTCGCTGCAGATATCCCGGTGAAGCGGCGAGCACCCGACGCGTTTCGGCGAGGCGGCGAATGGTGATATTGGAGTCCGGCTCGTATTCCTTGGTCCTGATCGCCAGATCGATTTCGCTGTCGATAATGTCGTAGTAGCGGTTCTCACCCAGCACTTTGACCGTGATATGCGGGTACTTCTTGCGAAACGCCGGGATCAGCGGCGCGATATGCAGCATGCAGAACGAGATTGAAGAGGTAATCGTCAAAGTGCCAACCGGCTGCACCAGCGATTCGCTGAGCGAAGCCTCGGCTTCCTTCAATTCACCGAGCAGGCTTTTGCAGCTCGCATAGAACTGATGGCCGGAGTTGGTCAGGGCCAGGCGCCGCGTGTTGCGGTCGATCAACCTGACGTTGAGCCGTTGCTCCAATGCCACCAGGTGCCTGCTTGCAGCGGCATTGGATAACCCGAGTATTTCTGCCGCCTTGGTCAAGGTCCCGACTTCTGCCGTGGTAACAAACAGTTCCAGTTCGGTCAGCCGATCCATTCAGTGCTCCGTTTTTATTTTTTCATATATGAAATAAAGAATTTCGCAGGCGGCCTTTTTCAACGCTGTGCGGAACTATAACGTGCAGCGCTATGAGCTGAAAAGAGCGGCCCGAGACGTATCTCGCCAATCACCAAGCGTGCTTGGGCCTAAGAAAATCAAGGAGTCAAGATGCGAAATCTGGACGAAGCGACCATTACACAAGCCGTATTGGCGCGTAATAGCAGCACCACTGATGCGCGCTTGTGCGAGGTAATGACCAGCCTCGTGCAACATCTGCATGCCTTCGCTCGCGACACCAAACTGACGGAAGAGGAATGGCGAAGCGGCATTGATTTTCTCGAACAAGTGGGCAAGGCCTGCTCGTCCAATCGCCAGGAGTTTGTGCTGCTGTCACACACGCTGGGGCTGTCGACCCTGGTGCTGGCTCAGAATGACAGGAAGCCGTCGGGTTGCACCGAGGCAACAGCCTTCGACGTGCCAGAGATTCAGAACACCACGGTGTATGACCTGGGCGCCGACATCAGTGCCGGGCTCCACGGCGCCAAAGGGTACATGCGGGGCACCATTCGTGACGCCAAAGGCAATCCGCTGCCGTCCGCTGCCATTCAGGTCAGCCAGGCAGGTGGCGACTTGAATAATCCTGTGGCAAGCGACACCGAGCGTGCCTTGCTACAAGCCGACCAGCTCGGCCGATACTTTTTTTCCACCGTCGTGCCCCAAAGCCACCGCGTACTCCATGACGGTCCAGTTGGCACAATGCTCACCGCGCTCAATCGCCACGCCTGGCGCCCGGCGCACCTGGAGTTCGTGATTGGTGCACCCGGTTACAAACGGTTGGTCACCCACGTTTTCCGCGAAGGTGATCCCTACCTTGATTCCGATGCCGTGTTCGGCGTGCGTTCTTCACTGATCACCCACTGGACTCAACAACCTCCCGGCGAGACTCCGGATGGGACTGTCAGCAGCGATCCCTTTTATACCCTGGAGTTCGATTTCTTCCTGACGAAGGCGTAGTCGTCGATCACCTGGCTAATTCCAATCTCGAGGGCCCCATGAGCAACGAGCCGTCCATCACTGCGTTGATTTCAGCACTGGAAGAACAACGTTATCAAGCGATGCAAAGTAATGACCTGGAGAACATTCAGCGTCTACTTCATCCCGAACTCAGTTATGTCCACTCCAGTGGCAAAGTGGATAACCGCGACAGCTTTGTGAAGAACTTGCGTGATGGACTTTCTATCTATCACCGAATTCAACACGTTGTTCATAAGGTCTATCAATCAGGAGACACCGCCATCGTCTTTGGAGAAATGGTCGCCGATATCACTTCCCATGGCGTGGCTAAAACGATCCAGAACCGAACGTTAAATGTCTGGCTGAGGACAGGAATGAATTGGCAATTGTTCGCCTATCAACCGACCCCTATCGCCAAGAGCTCATCATCCCTACCTGTTTGCGGAGAATAGACTTATGTCCACGTCCCCCTTTATTTATAACGGTCAACCGTCGCGCGTCATCTTCGGCCAAGGTTCGCTGCAACAGTTGGAAGCGGAAATCGATCGACTGGGCGCCAAGCGCGCGTTAGTCCTCTGCACTCCAGAACAACGCGCCCAAGCCGAACATATTGCCCAATTACTCGGCAGCCGCGCAGCAGACATTTTCGACAAGGCCGTCATGCACGTGCCCATCGAAACCGCCCGTGAAGCCCGCGAACTGGCACGCAAGCTGGGCGCCGATTGCGCAGTGGCCATTGGCGGCGGCTCAACCACAGGGCTCGGCAAGGCAATAGCAATGGATTCCGGGTTGCCTATCCTGGCGATACCGACCACCTATGCTGGATCCGAGATGACGCCGGTATTCGGTCTTACCGAAAATGGTCTCAAGCGCACCGGCAAAGATCCGCGCGTGCTTCCCAAAACCGTGATCTACGACTCGCAGCTCACCGTCAGCCTGCCCGTCGACATGTCCATCACCAGCGGCATGAACGCCATTGCCCACGCCGCCGAAGGCTTATATGCCCAGGACGGAAATCCGGTGATGTCACTGATGGCCGAGGAAGGCATTCGGGCTCTCGCCGCTGGCATGAAGACTATCCGTCACAACCCGGGCGATCTCGACGCCCGCGATGATTGTCTTTATGGTGCCTGGCTCTGCGGCACAGTGCTCGGCAACGTCGGCATGGCGTTACATCACAAGCTTTGTCACACCCTGGGCGGCAGTTTCAACCTGCCCCATGCACAAACCCATACCATCGTGCTGCCACACGCTATTGCCTACAATCAATCTGCCGCTCCGGGCCTATCGCGCATTTGCCGGGCGCTGAACGTTGAGGATTGCAGCCCGGCGGCGGCACTGTTCGACCTGTCCAGCTCACTGGGCGCACCGACCCGGCTCAAGGATCTGGGCTTGACCGAAGCCGACCTGGATCGCGCGACGGATATTGCCTTGTCCAACCCCTACTGGAACCCAAGACCGATTGAAGCAAAAGCCATCCGGCAGTTGTTGCAAGATGCCTACGAAGGCATTCGTCCGGCGTAAAAAACGGTGAATCAGTAAGGCAGATTAAACGGCGTAACGATCTGCACCTGTGACGGCGCAATCGGCCCGGCCTTCCACAGGCGATGAAACTGCAGAATATGCAGGAATACCTGGCGAGCATCGATCTGCAGGTTGTGGTCGATGATCGCGGCGATTTTTTCCTCCGCCAGCAATTGACGGTTTTCCTCGTCCAGGTCGTGGCCGATAAACACCTCAAGCGGGCGATCCAGCGCGGCGAACGCGTCGACGATCGCCCGGTTGCCCCCGCCCACGCTGTAGACCGCCTTGAGGTCGGGATGCTGTTTCAGCGCCTCGATCACACGCTCGAAGGTGCGTTCGTAAACCCCGTAGCCACCGCTGATGTCCAGCACCCGCAAATGCGCGGCACGGCTGCGCAGCCACATGCGAAAGCCCATTTCCCGCTCTTCCTCACCACGAAACAGCTCACTGCCAATCACCACGGCGACGCCCTGTGGTGCCGGGGCTAGCCAGCGCGACAGCAGGTAGGCGGCGGTCTGCCCGGCAGTGCGGTTGTCCATGCCGACGTAGCCGATGCGCTCGCTGTGCGGCAAGTCAGTGACCAGGGTTACCACCGGAATGCCAGCCGCGGCCAGTTGCTTGATCGCCAGGTTTACCGCCGGCTCATCGGCGGCCTTGAGCACCACGCCCTGGCTGCCGGTATTTACGCAGCGCAGCAACTGGTCGTGCATCGCCTGTGGTTCGATTTCTTCAAACAAGTGAAACCGCGGCGCGATGCGAAACGGCGCCAGACTGCTCAATTGCGCGGTCATCGCCGCCTGCACCGCCGCACTGAAGCGTTGCGGCGTGTGCATGATCACGTCGACATGGAAAGTGCGCCCCGCCGCCAGGCCATTCTTCTCCTGAGCCTCAAGTTCGCTCAGGGCCTGCTCGATGCGGCGGTGGGTCTGGTAATGCACGCTGCCGCGCTGGTGTAGCACGCGATCGACTGTCGCCTTGCTGACGCCCGCCTGGGTAGCGATCTGCTTGATGGAAAAGTGTTTGGCACGTTCGAGCATCGTTTTAAACCTGAGGCTTTCTTGAGGTCTTTTTGGGCATTACTGAGGTTATGCCAATGCTAGTCTCAGTTTCGCCAGGCGTCGAGCCGGCGTAAGGACAACAACGCTCATAACAACAAGAAACCAGGAGAACCACATGTCTCAAACCGACCTCACTACCTCGTTCAATGGTCAGTACTTTGTCGTCACCGGCAGCACCCAAGGCCTCGGTGCGGCGGTGGCCCATACCCTGGCGCGCCGGGGCGCCGCCGGCCTGATCATTTGCGGACGCCGCGCGGACCAGGGCCAGGCCCAGGTGCGCCAGCTGGCGGAATTCGATTGCCAGGCATTTTTCGTCGAGGCCGACCTGGAGCGAGTCGAGGATTGCCGTGCGGTGATCGAGGCTGCCCGCACCCGCTTCGGCACCCTCCATGGCCTGGTCAACTGCGCCGGCATGTCTGATCGCGGCGGCATCCTCGACACCTCCCCTGAACTGTTCGATCGCCTATTCGCGGTCAACGTGCGAGCACCGTTCTTCCTCATGCAGGAAGCGCTGAAACTGATGATCAGCCAAGGCGTGGAAGGCGCCATCGTCAACATCCAAAGCATCGTCAGCCACGGCGGGCAGTCGTATCTGACGCCTTACTCGGCCTCCAAAGGTGCCCTGGCGATACTGACCAAAAACGTGGCCTTCAGCGCCCTGCGCAACCGCATCCGGGTCAACGGCCTGAACATCGGCTGGATGGACACGCCCCATGAGGACGAAATCCAGCGCCGCTACCATGGTGCCGAGAATGGCTGGCTGGCGACTGTCGAGCGCGCGCAGCCTTTTGGCCGCCTGCTCAAACCCGAGGAAGTGGCGCAGAGCGTTGCGTTCCTGCTGTCCCGCGAATCGGGAATGATGACCGGCACACTGATCGATCTGGAACAAGGCGTGATCGGCTGCGGCGACGACACCGCTCCGCGCCCCGCCAGCCCGCTGAGCCTGACGGGAGACGCGCTATGAATCAGCCGCTGTCAGCTTTTGTGCGTGCCGATTCAGTGCAGTTGCAGGATTTCGCCCGACTCTGCGAACAACAGGTCAATCCCGAGGAATATTCCCACTGCAGTGACGTGCAAAACAATGTACCGATCTATCACGCGCAGACCTTGCGCGATGGCCATCGCGTGGAGGTGCAGAGCGAGTTGCACCGGCTGTTTCGCGACGGCCCCGGGGTCATGGTTGTGCGCCAGGGCTATGCAGACCTGGACGTGGTCGATCGCCACAGCCAGGTGTTCGAAGCAATCTTCGCCAAGGAAGCCGCCCAGGGCCTCAGCGCCGATCACTTCGCGAAGGCCGGCAGCAACGGGCGCATCTGGAATTCGTTGCAAAAGGCGGCGCTGCAATCTCCGTCGTCTTTTGTCGAGTACTACGCCAACCCGCTACTGGGGTTGATTGCCGAAGCCTGGCTGGGCCCCGGCTTTCAAGTCACGGCCCAGGTCAACGTGGTGCATCCGGGCGGCCAGGCGCAACAGCCACATCGTGACTACCACCTGGGCTTCCAGACAGAGGAAGTAGTCGAGCGCTTCCCGTTGCCCCTGCATGCGCTGTCGCAGTACCTGACATTGCAAGGGGCCGTGGCCCACTCCGACATGCCACTGGAAACCGGCCCGACCCTGCTGCTTCCGTTTTCCCAGCAGTACGCCCTGGGTTATCTGGCCTGGCGCCGCCCTGAATTCATCGACTATTTCCAGCACCATGCAGTACAGCTGCCTCTGAGCAAGGGCGACTTGCTGTTTTTCAATCCAGCGTTGTTCCACGCTGCCGGTAGCAATCACACGCCGGACCGCCAGCGTATGGCCAACCTGCTGCAAATCTCCTCGGCATTCGGCAAGCCCATGGAAACCGTGAACCGCGAACGCATGATGCTGGCGCTCTACCCCTGCCTGCTGCAGCGGTTGGCGGATCAGGTACTGAACGCGCAAGAGCTGGACGCAGTGATTGCCTGCACCGCCGACGGCTACGCCTTTCCCACCAACCTGGACACCGATCCGCCCCTGCACGGCCTGGCCCCGCAGACCGGGCAGCAACTGATGCTGCAAGCGCTGACGGAACGCTGGACCTACGCGACCTTTGCCGAGCGCGTGGCGCAGATGAGCGCCAAACGCCAGGCATGACCCTATTTCCAACGTGTTCAAAAACAACAACAAAACCGGACTGAAACCATGAAAAAACGACTCCTGACCTACCTCTTCGCCGTCCTCTTCGCCCCCTTGGCACTCGCCGATATCCGCATCGGCGTCAGCATCGCCCAGGTGGATGATGTGTTCCTGGCGCAGATGCGCGACTACATGGCCGCCCACGGCAAGGATCTGCCGGGGGTGACTCTGCAATTCGAAGACGCCCAGGGCGATGTGGTGCGCCAGCTCAACCAGGTGCAGAACTTCACCGCCCAGGCCATGGACGCGATCATCGTCAACCCGGTGGATACCGCAGCCACGCAACAGATGACCAATGACGCGCAAAAGGCCAGCGTTCCCCTGGTCTATGTCAACCGCCGCCCCGACCAGGCCGAACTGCCGCCGGGCGTCGGCTATGTGGGTTCGGACGAGATCAAGGCCGGCGAGATGCAAATGCGCTACCTGGCGGAAAAAATGGGTGGCAAGGGCAATCTGGCGATCATGCTTGGCCTGCTTTCCAACAACGCCACCCACAACCGCACCCAAGGGGTGAAGGAAGTGCTCAAAAGCTATCCGGACATCCACGTGGTCGAAGAACAGAGCGCCGAGTGGCAGCGCAGTAAGGCCATGGACCTGATGAACAACTGGATTCTGTCGGGCAAAAAAATCGATGCGGTAGCCGCCAACGCCGATGAAATGGCCATTGGCGCGGCGATGGCCATCAGCCAGGCCGGCATGCGCGCGGGCAAAGACATCCTGGTCGGTGGCAGCGACGGCGGCCCCGCTGGCCTGGACGCGATCAAGAAGGACCAACTGCTGGTGACCGTCTACCAAGACAACAAAGGCCAAGCCATCGCCTCCATTGATCTGGCACTAAAGATGATCAGGAAAGAACCCTATAAGGCACAGTTGACCATTCCCTATCAGCTAATTACCAAGGCCAACTATCAAGACTTCCTTAACCCTTGAATATTGCCTGCTCAAGATCGCTGGCCGGTGAAACACGCCTTTGGTTAAATTACGCCGCCGGCTCTATGATGGGCGGGCTTCTGGACCATGGGGGGACATCAATTGGCCACGAACCCTTCAAACCGCTCACGACTCACATCACGCTGGCCAGCGCTGGGTAAACTTCTCGGCAAGGCCTTTGCAAGACCGTCGCAAGCCACTGCACGCGCACGGGTGATCCATGAATACTTCCGCCAAAAAGCCCATGATCAAGGCTATACCCTCAGTCACAGCCAACAGCAGGTGATCGACTGTATGGCCCGGCAAGCCGATGGCTTGCTGAAAACCGGCGCAAATGCGCATGCTCCGCGTAGCCTATACCTCTATGGCGCCGTCGGCCGTGGCAAAAGCTGGCTGCTGGATGGATTTTTCCAGGCTCTGCCGATGGCTGAAAAGCAGCGCTTGCACTTTCACGATTTTTTCGTCCAATTGCACCAAGGCATGTTCCGCCATCGCCAGCAGTCCGATGCGCTGGCAAGCACGCTGGATGAACTACTCCTGCACTGCCGCGTACTGTGTTTCGACGAGTTCCACGTCCACGACATTGGCGACGCGATGCTGATCACCCGGCTATTCAAAGCGCTGTTCCAGCGTGGAATCCTGCTGCTGGTCACCTCCAACTACCCGCCGGCCGGCTTGCTGCCCAACCCCCTTTACCACGCCCGCTTCAAGCCGGTGATCGATCTGATCAATGCGCGCATGCATGTCATGGAGGTCGGCGGCCCCCATGACTACCGCAGCCAGGCACGGACTCATTCGCAGCAGCTCTTCACTCACGGGCAATACGTCTGGCCCAGTAGCCCGGCTCAGCGCCAGGCATTGCAATTGCCCGAGCAAAACGCCCCAACGTTTGCCCTGCCTGTAGGCGCCCGACAATTCCAGGTACGACGGTGCGAAGAACGGAGCATCAGCTTCGACTTCAGCGACCTCTGTGAACAACCCACCGCCGTGATGGACTATCTGGAGCTGTGCCGACGCTTCGACACCTGGATCATCGATAGACTGCCCAACCTCGCCGACTGTTCAACTGCCGCCCAGCAGCGTTTTATCAATCTGATCGACGTATTGTATGACCAGGACAAACGCCTGCTATTGCTGGGCGAACGTCCTCTGCGCGAGCACCTTGGCGGCGACGCCATCGACCTGGCGCGAACCCGCAGTCGATTAGGGCAGTTGATTGAGGTCGGACCTGCGTCATAAACCATCCAACCTGCGGCCCTTTATCGTTATCATGGCGCCCATTTCCAATGGCCGCGCGCCCTTCTCTTTTCGAGTATTGAATCTGTTCATGGATACCCTTGCACAACTTCGGGCCGGCCAACTGGCGGGCATCAAACGTCTGGATCTGTCCTGCGGGCTGAGCGAATTCCCTCAGGAGATCTTCGAACTGGCGGACTCCCTCGAGGTGCTGAACCTGAGTGGCAATGCCTTGAGCCAACTGCCGGACGACCTGCATCGGCTGACGCAGTTGCGAATTCTGTTCTGCTCGGATAATGCATTCACCGAACTCCCGACGTGCCTTGGCCAATGCGCCCGCCTGAGCATGATCGCGTTCAAGGCCAACCGCATCGAGCGCGTCCCCGGTGCCGCGCTGCCGCCGATGCTGCGCTGGCTGATCCTGACCGACAACTGCATCAGCGAACTGCCCGCCGAGCTTGGCGAAAGACCTCATTTGCAAAAACTGATGCTCGCAGGAAACTGCTTGCAACAACTGCCGGCGAGCCTGAGCCAATGCCATCAGTTGGAGCTGATCCGGATTGCTGCCAACCGCCTGACCGAGCTGCCGCAGTGGCTGTTATCGCTGCCACGACTGGCCTGGCTGGCTTACGCGGGCAACCCGCTGGAATCAGAGGCGGACGCTTGCGCTCTGGACGCCACCCCGCACATTCCCTGGTCACAGCTGCATCTACAGCAGAAACTGGGCGAAGGCGCTTCCGGGGTGATTCATCAGGCACTGTGGGAACAGCCATCACAAGCCGCGCGCGAGGTTGCGGTGAAGCTCTACAAGGGCAGCATGACCAGTGACGGCTCACCGCAGCATGAAATGAATGCCTGCATCACCGCGGGCCAACATGCCAACCTGATCAAGGTCGAAGGCAGGATCGTCGACCACCCGCAGGCACAAGCCGGGCTGGTGATGCATTTGATCAACCCCAGCTATGGCAATCTGGCCGCGTTGCCGAGCCTCGCTTCCTGCACTCGCGATGTCTACGAAGCCAACACACGGTTCAGCGCCGCGTCCGCATTGCGGATCGCCAGCGGTATTGCTTCGGCCGCCGCACACTTGCACCAACAGGGCATCACCCACGGCGATCTCTACGGCCACAATATTCTGTGGAACGCTCAAGGCGACTGCCTGTTGGGTGACTTCGGCGCGGCTTCGTTTCACTCCACCTCAGACAGCTTCGAGACACGCGCCCTGCAACGCATAGAGGTGCGGGCGTTCGGGATTCTGTTGGGGGAATTGCTGGAGCGGATTGACTCGGGGTTGAGCGAGGTTGCTCGACAGCCATTGCTGGCGTTGAAAAGCCGATGCTGCCAGGCGGATGTGCTGGCTCGGCCGGGTTTCGTAGAGATTGGTGAGGATCTACGGGTTGCGGTTGAATCATTGCGAGAATCGGCGGCGTCTTGAAAAGATCGTCCGAACGCGGCCCGAACTTATCGGCAGCTCCTACAGAATTTGCGTACACCCGCCAGTGGTGTGGATGGATGCCAATCCCGTAGAAGCTGGCGCAGGCTGCGATCTTTTCGCAGCCACGCAGCCCTTGCAGATAGAAGCTCTTAACCCGCCAAACCGACAAACATATCCTGCACGTCGTCGTGGTTATCGAGCCCTGCAAGGAAGGCTTCGACTTCTTCCATTTGCGCGTCGCTCAAGCCACTGACCGGGTTTTTAGGCTGGTAGCCCAATTTGGCCGACAACACGGTAAAACCCTGTTCAGGCAAGGCTTTCTGTACCGCGTCCAGATCGGCAGGTTCGGTAAGGAACAACGTCGTGCCCTCTTCTTCACCCGGCTCGAAGTCCTGGGCGCCAGCCTCGATAGCCGCCATCTCTGGATCAGAATCCGGGCTATCGGGGGACGCTTCGATCATGCCGACATGGTTGAAATCCCAGGCAACCGAGCCCGAAGCACCCAATTGGCCTTTGCGGAACGCCACACGAATTTCCGCGACGGTACGGTTGATGTTGTCGGTGACACACTCAACGATAAGCGGAACCTGATGAGGCGCGAAGCCTTCATACGTAACGCGATGGTATTGAACGGTTTCGCCAAGCTGACCCGAGCCTTTCTTGATCGCACGCTCCAGGGTTTCGCGTGGCATCGAGGCTTTTTTCGCCTGCTCTACCACCAACCGCAGATGCGCGTTAGTGGCCACATCCGCGCCATTACGCGCGGCAATAGTGATCTCTTTGACCAGTTTGCCGAAGATCTTGCCCTTGGCATTGGATGCCGCTTCTTTGTGTTTAACCTTCCACTGTGCGCCCATTACTCACTCTCTTGATCTGTGGCGCCGAGACATCTATTGGCCGACGCTTTGTGCAAGTTTATACGGCCTAAAGTTCCCAATCGACCAAAAAGTCGAGTGACTGATCGACTTCTCCATAACATCGGGTTTGACTCGGGCCGCAGCCACCGAACCGGGTCTGTTTTCGATTGGCTGGTGAACAGCCAGACACCTGGCGCTGAAAGACTGATCAGCCTTTGTCGGCCTTGCCCGCTGCCGCAGCAAACCTGGCCAGGCGCACATCCAGATGCCGCGGTCGGCGCCCGTGATCTTCGGCGTGCTCCTTGCGCCGGATCGCGTTGCGGACCATCAATGAGCCCAGATAGCGGATCGGCTCCGGCGGAAAATAACCCAACGGGCCGTTGACCAAGGGCGAGCGGGTCCAGAGATTGTCCAGGCCTTGCACCATCGACGCGAGGATCTGCCCGCCCATATGACAAGGCCCGACACCGCTGCCGGAATAACCGAATCCATAGAACACGTTGCCGCTGGCGCTCATCTGGCCGAAGAATGGCAGCCCGGTGACCGAACGATCCGAGGGGCCGTTCCAGGTCGCCTCCACTGCGACATCGGTAAACGCCGGGAAGAACTCCGCCAGACTATTGCGCAACAAACGTTCGTAAGGTGAAGGCTGATCGAACACCGGCAGCATCCGCCCGCCATATGCAAAGGTGTTGCCGCCTTTGCCAAGCATGATTCGGCCGTCCGGGGTGTTGTGGTAGTAGTGCACGAAAATCCGCGAATCAAGCACCGTCACACCGCTGGTCAAGCCGATTTCCTTGAGTAGATCCGGACGCGGCTCAGTGATGATCATGTCACTGGAGACGATCGCCACGCTGCGCTCGAACTGTGGGAACGCCCGGGCCATCCACGCGTTCATCGCCAGCACCACGCGGTCGGCCTGGATGCTCCCGGACGGCGTTCGAATCACCGCGGGTTTGCCCTCCTCCAGACCGATCATCGCGGTGTTTTCATGAATCCGGACACCCAGTTGCAAGGCGACCCGCCGTAAACCACGCACCAGCTTGCCCGGCTGCACGCTGGCCGCCGCCGGGGAATACCAGCCTTCAAGATGCTTGCTGGAACCGGCCATGCGCTGCACATCGGCCACAGGGCGTTTTTCGAAAGAGTTGATGCCATTGCGCTCGAGGGCGGCGATCACCCCGTCGGTAGACCCGCACTGCGCCCGGTTGGTGGCGGTGTACAACGTACCATCGAGGCGGTAATCGGCATCCACCGCGTATTTCTCGCAGAAAGCGCCAATGGCATAAATGCTTTGCTCCGATTCCTTGACCAGCCGCACCGCCTCTTCGACACCGAATAACCGCTCCAGCGTGAAATACTTGGCCGACCAGGACAGTGCACAACCACCGTTGCGTCCGCTGGCACCGGCGCCGCAGATATCGGCTTCGATCAACACCACATCAAGCTCGGGGTTCTGCTCCTTGAGCATGATCGCGGTCCACAACCCGGTGTAGCCACCGCCGACGATACAAACGTCAGCGCTGGTATCGCCTTGCAACGGCTCGCAGGGTTCTGAAGCCTCAGACTTCAAGGCCTGTTCCAGCCAGAATGGTCTCATGGGGCACATCTCCAGTACAGTTGGCCACACTCCGACCTGCCGTCATGACACGACGGCAAGCAGGGTTTGTTTGGCAATAGGATTTCAGCTACGCAGCGGTTTGACGGGCATGGCCCCGTTGGGCACAAAGGCGCAATCCGCTTTGAGACCTGTCGGACGGCTGTTCCAGTGCGGGATCAAGACCAGTGAGGAGAACATCGCGCAACCGGCGAAGACGATAAACACCGTGACCGTGTCGAAGTAACCCGGCAGCAATCCACCGAGAATCGCCCCGACCGAGCCGCAACCATTGACGAAACCCGCCGCCGTCGCACCGGCCTTGGCCGTGCCGAAGTCAATCGCCGCCGCGCCACTGATCATCGAGTCCGGTCCGTAAAGGGTCAGCCCCATGAAAAACAACAAAACCACCACCAGCAGCACACTGCCGGTGTGCAACGCCCCCATGAACAATGCCAGCGATACAGTCAGCGCCAACAGACTCAAGACACAGGCCGGCATCCGTCGCGCGCCAAAGACCTTGTCCGAGGCCAGGCCTATCATGATCGGCCCGAGCAAACCGGCCAGTTCAAACGCCGTTGGCACAATCGCCGCGCCGACCTTGCCCACCGAGGGCATTTGCTCGAAGACAATCACCGGCCCCCACAGCAAAATCGCGTAGCGCGCCGGTTTCAACAGGAAGTAGGCGAAGCCCAGGGTCAGCACCGTGCGGTTGCGCAGGATTTCGCGCAGCGGTTCCCAGACGCTGATTTTGCTCCGGGCTTGCAACTCCTCGGCGGTCAGTTCAGGTTCTGGCTCCACGGCAGGCAAGCCAACGTCTTCAGGTTTGTTGCGTTGAAAGATAAAGAACAGCACCGCTACCAGACCAACAACCGCTGCGCTGGATATAAACGCCGCATGCCAGGTACCGATCAGTGTGTAAGCCCACCAGCCGGCAAACGGCGACGCCACCAGGCCGCCGAAGGCGTAGCAAGAGCTCCACAAGCCCAAGACCCGCCCGCGCTGCTCGGCGGGAAAGAAACTGCCAATGTTTTTGCACAATCCCGACCAGCCAGTGGACTGCGCCAACCCCTGGATCAACATACAAGTGAAAAAGATGGGCAGTGTCGCGAAGCTGCCCATGACCAATGCCGCCACGGCGGAAATCAACAAGCCACCCAACACCACGACCCGCGGCCCGAAACGGTCAGCGAGCATGCCCCAGGTGAATTGACCGACGGCATAGGCCGCCAGGTAGATGCCGTCGAGGTTGGCCATCATCATCTTGTCGAGATGAAAGGTGGGGTCTTCACCGATCCCCAGTTTGGCCACGGAAAAGGCTTTGCGAGTGAAATAGAAGGCCGCGTAGGCCAGCCAGGTGATGGCAAAAATCTGCACGCGCCAACGCTTGATGGTATCGATGTGCTTATTCATTGTGAGTCTGACCTCAGGGTGAGTGTGCCGGCAGAATTGGAAAAAACGCCTGTTTTTTTATTGTTGAGCACCGCGATATCGCCCTTCAGGAGGAGCGATACCGGTCAGATGAGTCCTGTTGCTTCCCTGTAGTCGGAGGTTCTTCCGCACGCACAGGCTCATGGCCGCCGAGGACTGTCGTACGACCAGCCACCGGGGTTGAGGGCGATAAAAACAATTACTGATTAATAAGTGAAATCGATTTATCGTATTTCAAATATAAGCTCAGCTGTTTACTGGTGATCCGATGTCTGTCTCTCACGCCCAACTCAAAGCGTTCCACGCCGTTGCGGTGCACGGCAGTTTCACGCGCGCCGCCGAACGCTTGTTTCTGACTCAGCCAGCGATTTCCGACCAGGTGCGCAAGTTGGAAGAGCGTTTCGGTGTGTTGCTGTTCCATCGCAACAAACGCTCGGTGCACCTGACCGATCTGGGCGAACGCTTGCTGAGCATCACTCAGCGCCTGTTCGTCATCGAAGCTGAAGCCCAGGAGCTGCTGCACGACTCTCAGGCCTTGCAGACCGGCAGTCTGATCCTCGCCGTGGATGCACCGGTGCACGTACTGCCGCAGATCGCCCGCTTCTGTGAGCGCTACCCCGGTATCAGCGTGAAAATCGAGACCGGCAACACCGATGAATCACTGTTTCGGCTGTTCAACTACCAGGCTGACCTGGCCCTGCTTGGCCGCGATGTCAGCGATGAACGCCTGCTCTCGCTCCCCCTGCGCAATGACCCCATGGTGGCGTTCGTTTCGCGCAACCATCCGTGGGCCAGCCGCCAGTCGATCTGCCTGGCGGACCTGGATGACACGCCGCTGGTGCTGCGTGAAATCGGCTCGGTGACGCGGCAGACGCTGGAAGAGGAAATGAATCAGGCAGGCTTTCGCATCCGTCCGGCGATTCAGGTGGAGGGCCGTGAAGCGGCGCGCGAAGCTGTGGTGGTGGGAATTGGCGTAGGCGTGGTGTCAGCGGCGGAATTCGGCTCCGACTCGCGGGTTTGTGCGCTGCCGATTACCGATTGCAAACGGCGGTTGACCGAGACACTGGTATGCCTGCGCGAGCAAAGTTCACGGCGGGTAGTGGCGACCTTTCTGGAGATGGTTCGCGAGAGTCTGGTGTAGGCCGCTGGCGATCCCTGTAGCAGCTGGCGAAGCCTGCGTTCGGCCGCGCAGCGGTCGTAGTTCGGTGAATGAGTTCTGACTGGAAGAACGTGGTTGCCGGTTTAACGACTGCTGCGCAGCCGAACGCAGGCTTCGCCAGCTGCTACAAAAAACACGTCGCTATTGAGGTGACAATCCCAAAAACGCCTGAATCAAGCGCAAATCCCGCCGCCGCTCCATGCAGCCAATCATGTGCCGATTGAGCAGCCCTTCGCCAATGATCGGCACGGCAGCCACCCGCGGATCATGACTGACCTCCACTGACGAGACGATGCCCACACCCAACTCGGCGGCCACGGCCTCAGTCACCGCTTCCCGACTGTCCAGCTCCAGCAGCACCCGCGGTCTGACGCTGGCCAGACCGCACGCCTCGTCAAAGGTGCGGCGGGTAATCGAACTCGGCTCACGCAGCACCATGATCACCTGATCCAGCTGTTCGATGCCGATCCCCGCAGGCGAAGCCAGCCAAGGATGATTGGCCGGCACCAACGCGCAGATCCTGGATTCGCTCAATCGTTGCAAGTGCAGCCCTTTGCGCGGCTCCACTTCGGTCAGCACCGCCACATCCGCATGTTCGGACAGCAACGCTGCGAGGGTTTCCTGCGCATTGCCCAAACGTAAATTCACGGTGATCCCCGGGTATGCCGCCCGCAGACTGGCGAGCATCGGCATGACCATGTGCGGACCGTCCGCCGCCACTTCCAGACGTCCGGTGAGCAACTGCCGATTGGCTTCAAGCATCGCCTGGGCCTCTTCGGCCAGGCCGAACATGGCTCGAGTGATCGCCGCCAGTTTGATCCCCTCCTCCGTCAGCTCCACCCGCCGTGCGGTGCGCCGTAACAAGGTGATCTGGTAATGCTCCTCCAACGCCTTGATATGCCCGGTGACCGCCGGCTGGCTGATGAACAAACGCGCAGCGGCCCGGGTGAAGCTGCCCTCTCGGGCCACGGCATCAAACGCTCTTAGCTGGAACAGGTTCATATCTATCGGCCTCACTGATGGCTTGCATAACAACAAACAATTTGATTGATGACAAGCCAAACCGCAATTTATGCCCCGTACCTTCATCCCCAAGCGTTTTTGCGAGGACATCAGCATGAGTACTGCCGAGCCAATCCTGCTCACCCCAGGCCCGTTGACCACTTCAGCCCGCACCCGTCAGGCCATGATGGTCGACTGGGGTTCATGGGATGACCGCTTCAATCAACTGACCGCCAGCCTTTGCGAACAGCTGCTGGCGATCATCGACGGTGCCGACAGCCATCACTGCGTACCCTTGCAGGGCAGCGGCACGTTTTCCGTGGAAGCGGCCATCGGCACCCTGGTGCCCCGTGACGGCAAGGTGCTGGTGCTGATCAACGGCGCTTATGGCAAACGCCTGGCGAAAATCTGTGAAGTGCTCGGCCGCTCGTTCAGTACCTTTGAAACCGCCGAAGACGAACCGACCACCGCCGCCGATGTCGATCGTCTGCTGCGGGCCGACCCCAGCATTACCCACGTCGCACTGATCCACTGTGAAACCAGCACCGGCATCCTCAACCCGCTGCCGGAAATTGCCCGGGTGATTGCCCGGCACGGCAAACGGCTGATCATCGACGCCATGAGCTCCTTCGGCGCACTGCCGATCGATGCCCGACAAGTGCCGTTCGAGGCGCTGATCGCTGCGTCCGGCAAATGCCTGGAAGGCGTGCCGGGGATGGGCTTCGTCTTTGTTCGCAAGGAGGCACTGGCCAATGCCGCCGGCAACTCGCATTCGCTGGCGATGGACCTGTTTGATCAGCACAGCTATATGGCCAAAACCGGTCAGTGGCGCTTTACCCCGCCGACCCACGTGGTCGCGGCGCTGCACGAAGCCCTGCTGCAATACAACGAAGAAGGCGGTTTGCCGGCGCGTCATCAGCGTTATGCCAATAACTGCAAAGTCCTGCTCGATGAAATGGCCAGGCTGGGCTTGCGCAGCTTCCTGCCGGCGGCGATTCAGGCGCCGATCATCATCACCTTCCACGCGCCGAAAGATCCGCGCTACCAGTTCAAGGAGTTCTACGAACGGGTCAAGGCCAAGGGCTTCATTCTCTATCCCGGCAAGCTGACCCAGGTCGAAACCTTCCGTGTCGGCTGCATCGGCCACGTCAATGAAGCCGAGATGCACGCGGCCGTGGCAGCGGTGGCGGACGTACTGCGGGAAATGGAAGTGCTGGAAATCTGATTCAACTGCCGGACGCGTCCCTGTAGGAGCGAGGCTTGCCCGCGAAACAGGCGACGCGGTCCGTCAGTTACACCCCGTTATCGTTTATCGCGGGCAAGCCTCGCTCCTACAAAGGGTTTAACGAAATGAACTACAGCAACCCAACCAAGCTTCAAGCCGCCATCCTCGACTGGGCCGGCACTGTCGTCGACTTCGGCTCGTTCGCGCCGACCCAGATCTTCGTCGAAGCCTTCGCCGAGTTCGACGTTCAGGTCTCCATCGAAGAGGCCCGTGGCCCGATGGGGATGGGCAAGTGGGACCACATCCGCACCCTGTGCGACCAGCCGCAAGTTGCCGAGCGTTATCGCAAGGTGTTCGGTCGCGCACCGACCGACGACGATGTCACCGCCATCTATAAGCGCTTCATGCCATTGCAGATCGAGAAAATCGCCGAGCACTCGGCGCTGATCCCCGGCGCTCTGGACACCATCGCCAACCTGCGTCAGCAAGGCATCAAGATCGGCTCCTGCTCCGGTTATCCGAAGCAGGTGATGGACAAAGTCGTCGAACTGGCGGCCACCAACGGCTATGTTGCTGATTATGTGGTCGCCACCGATGAAGTCCCGAACGGTCGCCCGTGGCCTGCTCAGGCACTCGCCAACGTGATCGCGCTGGGCATCGATGACGTCGCTGCCTGCGTCAAGATCGACGACACCGTCCCTGGCATTCTGGAAGGTCGTCGTGCCGGCATGTGGACCGTGGCGCTGATCTGCTCGGGTAATGCACTGGGCCTGACCTACGAGGGCTACCGCGCCTTGGGCAGTGAGGAACTGGCCAGCGAACGCAAGCGTATTCATGCGATGTTCGAAGGTTCCCGCCCGCATTACATGATCGACACCATCACCGACCTCCCGGAGGTGATCGCCGATATCAACAAGCGTCTGGCCAATGGTGAGATGCCACAAACCAACTGATCCCCGGTACGCGACACAAAAAAGCGGCAGCCCTTGATCGGGGCTGCCGCTTTTTTTGTGTCGGATAACCGTCCCAGAGTATTTATACGCCGAAGAAAAGCCTGATCTGCCTCAGGCAATCCCACAGAAACAGGATTACAGTTATAGAACTCCGTCGAGCAAGAACGGATGCTTGTGACCTGATAAGTGAGGGACACCGCATGCCCTGGACAAATACCGAGTCGCGTTACAGCACGGTGTCGATTGCATTGCATTGGTTGATGCTGGTGTTGCTGGCAGTGGTCTACGCCTGTATCGAATTTCGCGGCATATTCCCCAAGGGCAGCGGTGGTCGGACCTTGATCACGGAAGCACACTACATGCTCGGCCTGACCGTGTTCCTGCTGGTCTGGCTGCGCCTGTTCGCACGAAGCCTCGGTGTCGCGCCGAAAATCCTGCCGACGCCACCTGGCTGGCAGATGCTTGTATCCAGACTGATGCATCTGGCGCTGTATGTATTCATGATCGCCATGCCCATCCTCGGCTGGCTGATTACCAGTGCCAAGGGCAACCAGGTCATGTTCTACGGGGTGGACTTACCGTTGCTGGTTCACGAAAACAAGGCATTTGCCAAGCAGCTCCAGGGTTGGCACGAGCTGGGCGGTACTATCGGTTACTGGCTGATTGGCCTGCACGCCGTAGCCAGCTTGTATCACCACTATGTGGTGCGCGATAACACGCTGCTGCGGATGATGCCAAAACGCGGCTAATCCTTACCCATAGCCGTGAATCCCCGACGGCCCTGCAAACCGCCGGTGTGCACAAAGATCAATCGTGCTCCCTGGGCCAGGCCCCCCGCTTCGATCTGTTGTTTGAGCGCCAACAGCGCTTTGCCGGTGTACAGCGGTTCAAGCGGTATACCACTGTGCTTCTCGGTCAACTCGATGAACTCAAGCAACGCCGGATCGACCTTGGCGAAGCCGCCGCGACTGCCGTCGAACAGCTCATACACCGGATCGCATAATCCTGCTTGCCGGACTATCGTCTCGATCTGTTGAGCGACCCCATGATCATCAGGCACTGCCAACGCGCCATAGACCGGATGCGCCCCCGCCTCGGCCAGTACCAGACCGGCCAGTGTGGTCCCTGTCCCGGCGGCCAGCCACCAGGCGTCATAGTCGCTCCAGCCCAGTGCACTCAGTTGATTGCGCGCCATCTCCAGCAATCCCGCGCACCCTTGCGCGCCGCGTAAACCGCCCCCGCCTTCGGGTACTGGTTGCAAATGCGGGTATTGCACTTGCCACGGCAGCCAGAAGCCAGGCTCATGCCGCGCGCGATAGCCGCCATAACCCAGCCAATGCAGCTGCATGCCGAAGGCCTGCAAATCCAGTACGGTCGGGGTTTCTTGTGGGTGACCACGCAGCAAACCGACAGTGGGGAAACCGAAACGCTTTCCCGCCGCTGCCAGCGCGTGCAGATGATTGGAGTGAGCACCGCCCAGGCTGATGATGCCCTTGGCCCCGACTTGATCGGCTGCGGCCAGATGTTTGATCAGCTTGAACCACTTGTTGCCGCAGATCAGCGGGTCGATGAGGTCCAGACGCAGGATGGCAACCTGAATATTGGCCTGTGTCAGCCAATCCAGATGAAGGTGTTCAAGGGGCGCGCTGGGTAGCCAGTCGAAGGGACCCAGGCTCATGGCAGGAAAAGCATCGGCAACACGCTGCGTGGAAAAGACGCCAGTCTAGCAGCGAGCGCGGCCGTCGTCGTAGCAGCTGGCCAAGCCTGCGTTCGGCCGCGTAGCGGTCGTAAAACCTGAGTCCCCTATCTTGCTTCGGGAGCGCGGCGTCAGGTATTACGGCCGTGCCGGCCGAACGCAGGCTACGCCAGCTGCTACAGGGGCCGTTACAATTGCGCCGCCAATCGCGAACCCTGATTGATCGCCCGCTTGGCGTCCAGTTCAGCGGCCACGTCCGCACCACCAATCAGGTGCACGTTCTGTCCGGCCGACAGCAGGCCGTCCTGCAGCTCGCGCAACGGGTCTTGTCCTGCGCAAATCACGATGTTGTCCACCGGCAATACTTGCGGCTCGCCTGCCTCCCCGATGCGGATGTGCAGACCGGCATCGTCGATCTTCAGGTATTCGACGCTGTTGAGCATCTGCACCTGCTTGTTCTTCAGGCCCGTGCGATGAATCCAGCCAGTGGTCTTGCCCAGGCCGTCGCCGACTTTGGACTTCTTGCGTTGCAGCAGGAACACCTGACGCGCCGGTGCATGGGGCTCAGCCTTGATACCGGCGACACCACCACGTGCAGCGAGGTGGGTATCGATGCCCCACTCCTTCCAGAACGCCTCGCGGTTCTGGCTGGTGGACACACCCTGATGGACGAGAAATTCCGACACGTCGAAGCCGATACCGCCCGCACCGATCACCGCCACGTTTTTGCCGACAGGCTTGCGCTCAAGAATCACGTCCAGGTAGCTCAAGACCTTGGCATTTTCGATGCCGGGAATTGCCGGCAAACGAGGGGCGATACCGGTGGCGAGAATGATCTCGTCATAACCGCCAGCCACCAGTTGCTCGACGTCGACCCGGGTGTTCAGGCACAGCTCGACATGGCTGGTTTGCAACTTGCGTTTGAAATAGCGCAGGGTTTCAAAGAACTCCTCCTTGCCCGGCACGCGCTTGGCGATGTTGAACTGGCCACCGATCTCGCTGGCGGAATCGAACAGCGTCACCTGATGCCCACGTTCCGCCGCGACGGTAGCCGCCGACAAGCCCGCAGGCCCGGCGCCAACCACGGCGATTTTCTTGATCTGCTGCACCGGCAGGTAATTGAGTTCGGTTTCGTGGCAGGCCCGCGGGTTCACCAGACAGCTGGTCAACTTGCCACCGAAGGTGTGATCCAGGCAGGCCTGATTGCAACCGATGCAGGTGTTGATCTCGTCGCCGCGCCCGGTAGCGGCTTTGTTGACAAAGTCCGGGTCGGCAAGGAACGGCCGCGCCATCGAGACCATATCCGCGTCGCCTTCAGCGAGAATCTGCTCGGCGACTTCCGGGGTGTTGATGCGGTTGGTGGTGATCAAAGGGATCGCTACCTCACCGCGCAGCTTGGCGGTGACCTTGCTGAACGCAGCACGCGGGACTTTGGTGGCGATGGTCGGAATCCGCGCCTCATGCCAACCGATCCCGGTATTGATAATGGTCGCACCGGCCTGCTCGATAGCCTTGGCCAGCTGGACGATTTCCTCCCAAGTGCTGCCGCCTTCCACCAGATCAAGCATCGACAGGCGATAGATAATAATGAAATTCGGCCCTACGGCCTCGCGCACGCGGCGAACGATTTCCACCGGCAGACGCATGCGGTTCTCGAAGCTGCCACCCCAGCGGTCAGTACGGTGGTTGGTATGCGCCGCCAGAAACTGGTTAATGAAGTAGCCTTCAGAGCCCATGATTTCGACGCCGTCGTACTCGGCTTTTTGCGCCAGGGTCGAACAGGTGACGAAATCGCTGATTTGCTTCTCGATACCTTCCTCGTCCAGTTCTTTGGGTTTGAACGGGTTGATCGGCGCCTGGATGGCGCTTGGCGCTACCTGTTTCGGGCTGTAGGCATAACGCCCGGCGTGGAGGATCTGCATGCAGATCTTGCCGCCCGCCTCGTGTACCGCGCGGGTCACGATCTGGTGCTTTTGCGCCTCTTGCTCGGTGGTCAGTCTGGCCGCGCCCGAGTACACACCACCTTCCTCGTTCGGGCCAATGCCGCCGGTGACCATCAAACCAACGCCACCACGGGCACGTTCGGCGAAGTACGCCGCCATACGCTCAAAACCGCCGGGCTTTTCTTCCAGACCAGTGTGCATCGACCCCATCAGGGTGCGATTGCGCAACGTAGTGAAACCCAGATCCAGCGGGGCCAACAGGTGCGGGTAATGAGCGGCGGCCATCGGTAACTCCATAACGAGCAATCACGGAAAAGTGCAGGAACTCTTTGGCTCCCATCAGTTATGTTCGACAGACTAAGAGCACACCTCTCGCCGCTCAATGACCGTAACTGACAACTTATTGATCCAAATGTGCAGCGCCCCTTGGCAATCGCATGCATGGGCCCTACCCTAGTCGGCAAACCCTGTATGCGGCCGCTTACTGTTTTCCCATGCGCAAACTTCTCAGCCTCACCTTTTCCTTGGCTTTGATCGCCGCCATCACCCTCTATGCGATGTGGACCGCCGAACGCCCCGTCGGCCATTACTTGTCGGACTTGCGGATCAAGCTCGCCGTGGATCACGGTATTCGCGCCGATCGCGGCAACCTTCTGGGCATCCAGCCCGAACTGTTCCCCACCGATTATCAAAGCCCCCAGCAATTGCATCGCAAGCTTGCGGCCTATTTGCAGCAAGCCCTGGATCTAGGCTTGCTGAATGACAAAACCATCGTCGTGCTGCCGGAGCATATCGGTACCTGGCTGATGGTCAGTGGCGAAAAAGATGAGGTGTACCAAGCCTCCAGCCTTGAAGAGGCAATGAACTGGCTGGCTGTCAGTAATCCAATGGCGTTTGCACGGGCACTCATCAGCGCCACAGGCGACAGTCGTCTGGATGACGCGTACCTGCGGATGAAAGCCGACTCCATGGCCAGGGATTACCAGGCACTGTTCGGCGGGCTGGCCAGGGAATTTGGTGTAACGCTGGTGGCAGGTTCCATCGTGCTGCCTGAGCCAAGTGTCAGCGACAGCCAGCTAAAAGCCGGTCGCGGCGCGCTGTACAACAGCACGCTGGTGTTCGGCAGCGACGGCTTGCCGATCGGCCAACCCCAGCGTCAACGCAATCCGGCATTCGATGAGCGCGGTTTTATCCAGCCCGGTGCCGACAGGACAATTAACGTCATCGACACCCCGGCAGGACGCCTTGGCGTATTGATCGGCAGAGACAGCTGGTACCCCGACAATTACCGCAAACTCAATGACCAGGGCGCGCAGTTGATTGCCGTTCCGGCCTTCGTTACCGGTCGCGGCACATGGGACAAACCCTGGCGCGGGTACAAAAACATGCCGACTCCCAGCGAAACCCGCCTCAAGCCCGGAGAGCTCAGCGAAGGTGACGCCTGGCATCGCCTGACACTGACCAGCCAGCTTCCCGGCAACCACGCTATAGCCGCGGTGAGCGTGTTTTTACGTGGCCAGCTCTGGGATCAAGGCAGCGACGGCCAGAGCTTTATCAGCTGCAACGGCCAAACCCTCACCGACGGCGATGCCCGCGGTGCCCGTATGCTGAACATCTGGTTGTAACCGATGAAACCGCTACCGATGCGCCTCGGCGATCTATCTGTTGGCTTTGTCCATAGCCTTGCCGACGCCGTGCGCAGCCATGGCCTGGACCCACAGGATTTGCTCGATCAATATGGCCTCGACCCGACGCGCCTGGCCGAAGCCGGCGCAAGGCTGTCGATTCCACGTTACATGCGCCTGGGCCACGCAGCCATTCAACTGACCGCAGACCCGGCATTGGGCTTGCGCATGGGCCAGCTCAGTCGTCTCAGCCAGGCCGGCCTGGCCGGAGTCACGGCGGCCCAGGCACCGACGGTTCGGGAAGCCGCGCGCTGCCTGACCCGTTTCGAAGCCTTGTATGGCTCAAACTATCGCGGCCATTCGAGCTTCCATGAAGATGCTCAAGGCGCCTGGCTGCGGTTCTATTCCATCAGCCCCTATAACGCCTACAACCGCTTCGTGGTGGATTCGATCATTGCCGGATGGCTACAGCAGTTATCCAGCCTGAGCCCCGAACCGCTGCACGCCGAGCGCATCGACATCGAGTTCGCCGAGCCGGATTACCGTGAATGTTATGCAGTGCTGGGTGACTGCCCTATCCATTTTGGTGCTGAGCACAATCAGCTGCGTCTGAGCCAGGCCAGTCTGGCGCTGCGCAACCCTGAGCATTGCCCCAGCACCTGGCGTCTACTGATCAAGCTGTGTGAAAGGGAGCTGGAGCAACTGACTCGAACCCGCAGCCTGCGTGAGCGCATTATTCAGTTGCTGGGACCCTTGCTCAATGGTGGCCGGGAACCCGACCTGGAAGAAGTGGCGGCACGCCTGAAGCTGCCGACCTGGACCTTGCGCCGCAAGCTCGCCGAAGAAGGCACGCAATTTCGCGCCATTCTCAACGACACCCGGCGTGATCTGGCCATGACCTACATCCGCGACACCGAGCTGGCGTTCGGGGAGATTGCTTACTTGCTGGGATTTGCCTCAGCCGAAGCCTTTCAACGGGCCTTCAAACGCTGGAATGGCCAGACTCCCGGCGAATTTCGCCGAAGCCATCGCCAATCAGCCTGACGCACGCCACCACCATCACAGCTCGGTAGCGTCTTCAGCAGGTTCCAATGGATCGAGTTCAAACGCCTGATATTCGAGAAGCTCTTCCTGATAATCGTCCATTGCGACATCCTTTTTGGTTGCAGTGTAAAACCGATTGCTTAAATGACCTTCGCTCTCAGCATAAAGTGCCTTCATGACGGAAAAAATAATCCTTCATGACACTCAGACTCTTAAAAATCAAACGTAGCAGATCCCCGCGAATTTACCGCCATCCGCTGTGCAACGATTGTATTGGCATGATTGTGTTGGCCGCGCTGAAGGCCCCAGGCGATGACGGGCAGTCAGCCTGAAGTCACTTGTCGCAAGCGATCAGCCGCTACAGGATTGATATCGGCAAGGCCAATCCTGCAGCGGTCCGGGCCGGGCTTACTGAGCCGAAACCGGCAGAGCCTGAATCGGCTCTGTCGGTGCCGGCAGCGAAGCTGGATTCGCCGGTGGTGTTACGGTTTCAGCCGACGGGACTGGCGCCGCGGTTTGCTCAGGGACAATCGGTGCGGTTTTCGCTGACGGCGCCACAGGCTCTGAGACCGCTGGCGCGCTTTCTGCTGGCACAACAACTGGCGCAGGTTCTGCGGCCGGTACAACAGCGGGCGCAGGTGTTGGTGTTGGCGCTACAGCAGCAGGCGCAGGCGTTGGCGCTACAACAGCAGGCGTTGGCGTTGGCGCTACAGCAGCAGGCACGACTTTGGGCTCGGGCACCCCCAGATCGGCCTTCGGCTTCTCGGTGATATTCGCAGCCTTCTTGGCCTCAGGCGGCATGAACAGTTCAACCAGCGCAAAGAAACGCTCATAAAACTTGGCCGAAGACACTGTTTCGCTGGCGACCTTGACCATCGAATCGTCGGAGGAGCCAATTGGCATCGACACCGAACCCAATACACCGACCCCAAGACTGGCGGAGTTATTGGTCTTTTTCAGCGCATAGCGATCCTGCAAGGCATTGGCGAACATCGTTGCGTGGTGACCGGCACTGCCGTCTTCAGCACAGACAACGCTGAAGCTGATCTCCATATGCGTTTCACCGGTCTGCTGAAAGCTCTTGTGACCACTGACCAGCTTCGGATCGCTGCTGGTGATGATA
Organism: Pseudomonas sp. GW821-FHT07G10; assembly: GCF_059418545.1. NCBI lineage: Bacteria > Pseudomonadati > Pseudomonadota > Gammaproteobacteria > Pseudomonadales > Pseudomonadaceae > Pseudomonas > Pseudomonas sp. GW821-FHT07G10. The sequence continues at coordinate 63,771 of NZ_JBWKQB010000018.1, forward strand.
TAGCCCTGACTGAGCAAGGCGCGACGTGCGGCTTCGCACGTCGCGGTATCGCTCATCGGGTAGTCGCGCGAGAAGGTTCCGGAGTCAGCGAAATTTTCATGCTCATAAATGGCGGCTTTTTGCGACGAGCAACCTGCTGCGCCTGCCATCACAAGCGCCAGTACAGCAACACGCAAGTGGAATGATTTAAACATTGAAAATCCTGAGCAAAACGGTTCGAGGCGTATTGTGCAACAGATCGACGCTCATGGGCGTACCGTTTAGTGTCTTAAAAGCGTTACAAACTTACTGACCGCTATTTGCGGGAAAAAATCACGTACACAAATGATCCATGAACACCCGCAACCTGACCACCGCAGGCTTCATTACCGTCATGACAGAAGCCTTGCCGGCGGGCCTGCTGCCACGAATGAGCGAGGACCTGAGCGTTTCGCAAGCATGGGTCGGCCAGTTGGTCACGCTTTACGTCTTCGGCTCGTTACTGACGGCGATCCCCCTGACCAGCGTCAACCGGGGCTGGCGCCGTCGCCCCTTGCTGCTGATTGCGATTGGCGGCTTTTCTATCGTCAACAGTATCACAGCCTCCCTTACCGGCATCGATAACCCATACAAAGACCCCGGCCTTGCGGCCGGGGTCTTTGTTTACAACTTGTCGACTCAGTGAGGCATCAGAAGCGCTTGATGTCCGCCTGGCTTTCAAGTTGCTTGCGATAGGCCGCAAAGTCTTGCTGACCAATACGCGAAGCAAGGAAGCGACGATACTGGGCTTTCTCTTCCTCGGTAGGCGCTGCCGCTTCGTTCACGCCGTTCAGACGCACGATCACCAAGCTACCATCAGCCAGGGTCACGCTGCTGAAAGTCGGCTTGTCCTTGGCTACAGGTTTCGGCATACGGAACAGTGCTTGCAGCACCGTTGGATCGATGCCTTCCTGACCACGGGTTACGGCCCCAGTCACTTTCCAGTTCTGACCATCCACCGCTTGGGTCAACGGTGTCTTGCCATCGCGCAGACCGGCAATCAGTGTTTCAGCCTTGGCCTTGGCGGCAGCACTTGCATGCTCCTTGGCCAATTGCACGCGGATGCTGCCGGCAACGCTTTCCAGAGGCAGTTGTTCAGGCTTGCGATGCTCTTTGGCACGCAGCACCACAACAGTTTCCGGATCCAGCTCGATGGCGGTGCTGTTAGCCCCCTCATCCAGCACTTCAGGACTGAACGCTGCTTGCAAAACCGCACGGTTGGCGGCAACACCATCGCCACCTTCACGACCGAATGGCGCCGAGGTGTGAACGGTCAGTTTCAGGTCTTGAGCCGGCTGAGACAGATCGGAAGCTTCGAACGAGGAGTCCTCCAATTGCTTGGTCGCCTCGACAAAGCGCTGCTCGACCTGTTGGGTTTTCAGCTCTTTGGTCAGCTTGTCTTTCAGGCTGGCAAAGCTCGGCACTTGAGGTGCCTCAACGCCCAACAGCTTGATCAAGTGCCAACCGAAGTCAGTGCGAACCGGTGCCGAAACCTGATCCTTGTTCAAGGCGTACAAGGCCTTTTCAAAGCTTGGGTCGTAGACACCTGGACCTGCGTAACCGAGGTCACCGCCGTTAGCTGCCGAGCCCGGATCCTGCGAGAACTCTTTGGCCAACGCTTCGAAGCTTTCACCCTTGGCCAGACGTTGTTGAACTTCGTCGATTCTGGCCTTGGCTTGCGCCTCGTTCACCTTGTCATTCACTTCAATCAGAATGTGCGCCGCCCGACGTTGCTCGGAGAGGTTCGCAGTTTCTTTCTGATACTGAGCCTGCAGGTCCTCGTCCTTGACGCTGATCTGATCAAAGAAAGAGGATTTCTTCAACTCGAGGTAATCGATCACCACCTGATCAGGAGACATGAACTCCTTGGCGTGCTCGTCGTAGTAAGCCTTGATCTCATCATCGGTCAGTTTGACTGCCGCCGGGTCAGCCTTGATATTCAAGGAGGCGAAATCGCGAGTCTGTTTTTCCAGACGGGCGAAAGCCATAACCTGTGCATCGGTCACGAAACCGCTACCTGCCAGACCGGCACGCAGCTGACCGATCAGCATTTCCTGCGTCAGCATCTGACGGAATTGCAGACGGTTGTAACCCAACTGACGGATCACCTGATCGAAACGCTCGGAGCTGAACTTGCCGTCGACCAAAAACTCAGGCGTTTGCAGAATCACTTGATCCAAAGCAGCTTCGGAGAAAGCGAATTTCGAACTGTTTGCGCCCTGCAGCAACAATTTGCGATCGATCAGCCCTTTCAGAGCGGCTTCACGCAGCATCTTTTCGTCGAGCAAGGAAGCATCGAAATCCTTGCCCAGCCGTTGCATGAGCTGACGGCGTTGCATATCGACCGCCTGGCTCAGCTCATTCTGGCTGATGTCTTCGCCGTTCACCTTGGCCGCATCATTGGTATGTGTGGTGGCCTTGAAAATGGCGTCGAAACCGGTCAAAGCCATCAGTGCAACGATGACTCCAATAATGGTCTTGGCAATCCAGCCTTGTGAATTGTCCCTGATATTCTGCAGCATGCGTCCCCCATAAACGGTTGTACTTCAAATTAAGCAACCGTGGAGCGTGGGTAGAATCCGGATAGAAGAAAGGCGCATCCGAGGATGCGCCTTCTCGTAACTGGCGGAGCGGACGGGACTCGAACCCGCGACCCCCGGCGTGACAGGCCGGTATTCTAACCGACTGAACTACCGCTCCGCTGCCAAGTCAGGACTGACCCCGACCCGGATGGGTAAAGACTTTGAAGAAACTTAGTTAACAGCTTCTTTCAGTGCTTTACCGGCTTTGAAACCTGGTTTTTTGGCTGCTGCGATTTCCAGCGTCTTACCGGTCTGTGGGTTACGACCAATGCGAGCTGGACGATCGGTAACGGAGAAAGTGCCGAAACCAACCAGTACAACAGAGTCGCCAGCCTTGAGAGCGCCAGTGACGGATTCGATTACTGCGTCCAGCGCACGGCCAGCAGCAGCTTTCGGGATATCAGCGGATGCAGCGATAGCATCAATCAGTTCCGACTTGTTCACTCTAAGTCCCCTTATATCTATTTGAGTATGATTCTAAGTTTTTTGGTGAAAGCAAAAACGAGTGCTGAATGGCCTACAGACACTTAAGAGCCGCTTTATAACAAGGGCTCTAAAAAGCTGTCAAGGAAGCCCCCCAGGCTAATGCGTACTAATGCGTGCTAATTCTTTCCTTAGAGTCAGACTCGCGCTTTTCATCCTTTGCAACTATCTCGGGAGCCACATCCGGCAAGGGCTCCGGCGCGTATTGCAGCGCAATTTGCAGGACCTCGTCAATCCATTTAACTGGTTTAATCTGAAGATCTTGCTTGATATTGTCAGGAATTTCCTTCAAGTCGCGGACATTCTCTTCAGGAATGATCACGATTTTGATCCCGCCGCGATGTGCCGCCAACAGCTTTTCCTTGAGGCCGCCAATCGCCAGAACCTGACCACGCAGGGTAATTTCACCTGTCATGGCGACATCTGCACGCACCGGAATCCCGGTCAGTGCGGACACCAGAGCGGTGCACATGCCTACACCAGCGCTAGGACCGTCTTTAGGTGTAGCCCCTTCCGGCATGTGGATGTGGGTATCGCGCTTCTCGTGGAAGTCCAGAGGGATCCCCAGGCTTTTCGCACGACTGCGAACAACCGTCAGCGCCGCGGTGATCGACTCGACCATCACGTCACCCAAGGAACCGGTCTTGATCAGTTGGCCCTTGCCGGGAACCACGGCGGCTTCGATGGTCAGCAACTCACCACCCACCTGAGTCCAGGCCAGGCCTGTCACTTGCCCGATCTGATCCTGCTGTTCAGCCAGGCCGTAGCGGAATTTGCGCACGCCCAGGAAGTGCTCCAACAGCTCGGCGGTCACTTTCACCGAGAAGCGTTTTTCCAGGGAATGCTCTTTGACCGCCTTGCGGCAAACCTTGGCAATCTGACGCTCAAGCCCACGTACACCGGCTTCGCGGGTGTAGTAGCGAATGATGTCGCGGATCGCTTCGGCGTCGAATTCCAGTTCGCCTTTCTTCAAGCCGTTGGCCTGAATCTGCTTGGGCGAGAGGTATTTGACGGCGATGTTGATCTTCTCGTCCTCGGTGTAACCGGGCAGACGAATGACTTCCATCCGGTCGAGCAATGCCGCCGGGATGTTCATCGAGTTGGCGGTGCAGAGGAACATTACATCGGAAAGGTCGTAATCGACTTCCAGGTAATGGTCGTTGAAATTGTGATTCTGCTCGGGATCGAGCACCTCGAGCAAAGCCGAAGCCGGGTCACCGCGCATGTCGCTACCCATCTTGTCGATTTCATCGAGCAGGAACAGCGGGTTGCGCACGCCAACCTTTGTCATCTTTTGAATCAATCTTCCTGGCATCGAACCGATGTAAGTCCGCCGATGACCACGAATTTCCGCTTCGTCACGCACGCCGCCGAGCGCCATGCGAACAAATTTACGGTTGGTCGCATGGGCAATCGATTCAGCCAGCGAGGTTTTACCCACCCCTGGAGGACCGACCAGGCACAACACCGGGCCACGAATTTTCTTCACGCGCTTTTGCACTGCGAGGTATTCGAGGATCCGTTCTTTGACTTCTTCAAGCCCGTAATGGTCGGCATCGAGAATATCTTCAGCCCGCGCCAGGTCCAGGCGCACCTTGCTCTGGGCCTTCCACGGCACCTGAACCAGCCAGTCGAGATAAGAACGCACCACTGTCGCTTCCGCTGACATTGGCGACATTTGCTTAAGCTTGTTCAGCTCGGCCTGAGCCTTGGTCATGGCATCTTTCGGCAAACCGGCGGCATCGATGCGCTTTTTCAGCTCCTCGATTTCATTATGGCCTTCGTCGCTATCACCCAGCTCTTTCTGAATGGCCTTCATCTGCTCATTCAGGTAGTACTCGCGCTGGCTGCGCTCCATTTGCTTTTTGACGCGACCACGAATGCGTTTTTCAACTTGCAACAGATCGATCTCGGCATCCAGCAACGCCAGAACGTGCTCGACCCGGGCCGACAAATCGATGATTTCGAGAATTTCCTGCTTCTGCTCGATTTTCAGCGCCATGTGCGCCGCCATGGTATCGACCAGGCGACTCGGCTCGTCGATGCTGTTGAGGGACGACAGCACCTCGGCAGGGACTTTTTTGCCCAACTGCACATATTGCTCGAACTGAGCCAGCAAGCTGCGGACAAATACTTCCGACTCGCGCTCAGGAGCATCAACTTCGTCAATCAGCGAAACTTCGGCGCGGCAGTGGCCGTCCACTTCGCTGAAACGCTCGATCGCACCGCGTTGCTCACCTTCGACCAACACTTTGACCGTGCCATCAGGCAGCTTGAGCAGCTGCAGAACCGTTGCAATGGTACCTACGCGATAAAGTGCGTCTTCACCGGGATCGTCGTCAGCAGGGTTTCTCTGAGCCAGCAGGAGAATCTGCTTGTCGCCCGTCATCGCGGCCTCGAGGGCTTCGATAGATTTCTCGCGCCCCACGAACAGCGGGATAACCATGTGCGGATAAACCACAACATCACGCAATGGCAGGAGAGGCAATTCGATGGTTGTCTTCATGATTTCGCCTCTACGGCGGCCATAAGGCCGTAAACAGATGGGAGTAAGCTTGAAACCAAGATGGGGGCTGCCTTGAAAAAAAACAAGCTCAAAACAGTACTTAAAGCCTGTCTGTACCTGTAAGAGTAGCCGGATTGCTCGCGATGGACGTTAACGATAACGCGTGCTTTCTGAATAAACGCGCCACCCTTGAGTCCATCGCGAGCAAGCTCGGCTCCTACAGACAACAAAAGCAAAGGGGCCCGAAGGCCCCTTCTTTAAATCCAGCAGTGCGACGCTCAAGCGTCTGGCGCTGCCTTGGCTGTCGGCTCACTGTTTTCGTAGAGATACAGTGGCTTGGACTTGCCTTCTATAACGCTTTCGTCGATCACTACTTTACTCACCTCGGATTGCGAGGGGATCTCATACATAGTGTCCAGCAATACACCTTCGAGGATCGAACGCAATCCACGAGCACCGGTCTTGCGCTCAAGCGCACGCTTGGCCACCGACTTGAGAGCGTCGGTACGGAACTCAAGATCGACGCCTTCCATCTCGAACAGCTTGGCGTACTGCTTGGTCAGAGCATTTTTCGGCTCGGTGAGAATCTGCATCAAAGCAGCTTCGTCGAGCTCGTCCAGGGTTGCCAGAACCGGTAGACGACCAACGAATTCCGGGATCAGACCGAACTTGACCAAATCATCAGGCTCGACTTCACGCAGGGATTCACCAACCTTCTTACCCTCTTCCTTGCTACGCACTTCAGCGTTGAAGCCGATGCCACCACGGGTAGAACGGCTTTGAATCACCTTTTCCAGCCCGGAGAACGCACCACCGCAAATGAACAGGATGTTACGCGTATCGACCTGAAGGAACTCTTGCTGCGGATGCTTGCGACCACCTTGAGGCGGAACGGAAGCGACAGTGCCTTCGATCAATTTAAGCAGCGCCTGCTGCACGCCTTCGCCGGAAACGTCCCGGGTAATCGAAGGGTTATCAGATTTACGCGAGATCTTGTCGATCTCATCGATATAGACAATGCCCATTTGAGCTTTCTCTACGTCGTAATCGCACTTCTGCAGCAGTTTCTGAATGATGTTTTCAACATCTTCACCGACATAACCCGCCTCGGTGAGGGTGGTGGCGTCAGCGATGGTGAAAGGCACGTTCAGCAAGCGAGCCAGTGTCTCTGCAAGCAGGGTTTTACCCGAGCCTGTAGGGCCGATCAGCAAGATGTTGCTTTTGCCGAGCTCGACATCGTCATTCTTTTTGTCGCGCTGGTTGAGGCGTTTGTAGTGGTTGTACACCGCTACAGCCAAAACCTTTTTCGCACGCTCCTGACCAATCACATACTGATCAAGGATGCTGCTGATTTCTTTAGGCGAAGGCAATTTATGCGCGCTGCTTTCAGCCTGTGCTTCCTGCACCTCCTCGCGGATGATGTCATTGCACAGGTCGACGCATTCGTCGCAGATAAAGACCGAGGGGCCGGCAATCAATTTGCGTACTTCATGCTGGCTTTTGCCACAGAAGGAGCAATAGAGCAATTTGCCGTTGTCCTCGCCGTTGCGGGTGTCAGTCATTCGATCGATCCAAATCCGATAGGCTTGCAACACAAGATGAAGGCAATTGCAGGCTTTTTCAAGCCCGCAGGTGGCCAGTTAACCCAACCACCTACATTTGAGCTGCTTAGGCAGGCATTTGACGCTTCGTGATCACGGAGTCGATCAGGCCATATTCGGCCGCACGTTCCGCGCCCATGAAGTTATCACGTTCGGTATCACGCTCGACGGTTTCGAGGCTTTGCCCGGTGTGATGGGCCAGCAACGAGTTCAAGCGATGACGAATAGAGAGGATTTCCTTGGCATGGATGTCGATATCCGACGCTTGCCCCTGGAAGCCGCCCAACGGCTGGTGAATCATCATGCGCGAGTTAGGCAGGCAGTGACGCTTGCCCGCAGCGCCACCGGCGAGCAGGAAAGCACCCATGCTGCAGGCCTGGCCGATGCAGATGGTCGAAACGTCAGGTTTGATGAATTGCATGGTGTCGTAGATCGACATGCCCGCAGTCACCGAACCGCCTGGTGAGTTGATGTAAAGATGGATGTCCTTGTCCGGGTTTTCCGCTTCAAGGAACAGCAGTTGCGCCGCAACCAGGTTGGCCATGTAGTCTTCTACCGGACCAATCAGGAAAATCACCCGCTCCTTGAGAAGGCGCGAGTAGATGTCGTAGGCACGTTCGCCACGGGCAGACTGCTCGATAACCATCGGGACCAGGCCGCCTGCGGCCTGGATGTCAGAGCTCTGCTGATAATAAGAATTGCGGGACATGTCCGGCAGTCACTCCCAAATAGTTATGTCTTGAATACGCATAAGCCAGCGCGAAGGCTGGCTTATGTGTGTATTTCAAACTAAGAAAAAATCAGTCGGCTTGTGGAGCTTCTACCGGCTTGACCGCTTCTTCGTAAGAGACCGATTTGTCGGTCACGCTAGCTTTCTGCAGAACAGTATCCACAACTTGTTCTTCCAGCACAACCGAACGGACTTCGTTCAGCTGCTGGTCGTTCTTGTAGTACCAGGCCACAACCTGCTCAGGCTCCTGATAAGCGGAAGCCATTTCCTGGATCAGCTCGCGAACACGGGTTTCGTCAGGCTTGAGGTCGAATTGCTTGACCACTTCAGCAACGATCAGACCCAGCACCACGCGGCGCTTGGCTTGTTCTTCGAACAGTTCGGCCGGCAGTTGATCAGGCTTGATGTTGCCACCGAACTGCTGAACGGCCTGAACGCGCAGACGGTTCACTTCATTCTCGAGCAGGGACTTCGGCACTTCGATCGGGTTGGTGGCCAGCAGACCGTCCATTACCTGATTCTTGACCTTGGATTTGATCGCCTGGCGCAGCTCACGCTCCATGTTCTTGCGAACTTCGGCGCGGAAACCGTCAATACCCGCTTCCTTGATACCGAACTGAGCGAAGAATTCTTCGCTCAATTCCGGCAGCTTCGGCTCGGACACAGTGTTCACGGTAACGGTGAACTCTGCTGCCTTGCTGGCCAGGTCCAGGTTCTGATAGTCCTCAGGGAAGGTCAGGTTCAGAACACGCTCTTCGCCAGCTTTAGCGCCAACCAGACCGTCTTCGAAGCCAGGGATCATGCGGCCGGAACCCAGGACCAGCTGAGTACCCTTGGCAGAACCACCAGCGAACACTTCACCGTCGACCTTGCCAACGAAATCGATGTTCAACTGATCTTCGTTCTGGGCAGCGCGATCGGCTTGCTCAAAACGGATGTTCTGCTTGCGCAGCACTTCCAGCATCTTGTCGAGATCGGCGTCCGCCACGTCAGCGCTCAGGCGCTCGACGGCGATGGAGTCGAAGCCGGCAACGGTGAATTCAGGAAACACTTCGAAAGTAGCTACGTATTCCAGGTCCTTGCCCTTTTCCAGGACTTTAGGCTCTACGGAAGGAGCGCCAGCCGGGTTCAGCTTCTGCTCGACAACAGCTTCGTAGAAGGAAGCCTGGATCACATCGCCCACAGCCTCTTGACGCGCATCAGCTTCGTAACGCTGACGAATCACGCTCATTGGCACCTTGCCAGGACGGAAGCCTGCAATTTTGGCCTTTTGGGCAGTCTGCTGCAGACGCTTGTTGACTTGGGTCTCGATGCGCTCAGCTGGCACGGTGATGCTCATGCGGCGCTCAAGAGCAGAAGTATTTTCAACAGAAACTTGCATGGATATTCCTCGTTGCACAGACGTTAGCCGGCCGTTTCCGACCCCAGAATCAAGGGCATGCATTCTAGTGGGTCAAACTCAAGAAGTCACCCTACTGAAAACGGGTAAAAAAGCAGCAGGCAATTTATAGGCGGGGACAAACGGTTGCGCCTCGCCCTGAGAGCAAATACAGCGAATCACGCCAAGGCCTCTACACCAACCCTTCTATATATAGAAGGAATCAGCGGGCACATCCCTGGCAGCCGAACCGACAAGGTACACGGCAGGCAAACACAGCACCATCCAGCGACAAAATGGCGATGACTCGCCACCCTTTCAGCCCAATGCCAGCAGCCATCCTGGAAATTCACGCTTCTGAAACGAAAACGGCGCAGCCCTTTTCAGGTGCTGCGCCGTTATCTGCTATCAAATAGCTACTTAATTGGTGCGGACGAAGAGACTCGAACTCTTACACCTTGCGGCGCTGGAACCTAAATCCAGTGTGTCTACCAATTCCACCACGTCCGCGTATCAAGCTTTTAAAGCAAAGGCGCCAGACTATTAATCTGGCGCCTTTCTAAATATGGGGTGGACGAAGGGGATCGAACCCTCGACAACGGGAGTCACAATCCCGTGCTCTACCAACTGAGCTACGCCCACCATATTGCCTTGTTGCGTTACTTGTGCCAAAGCTGCCTAATGGCGCACCCGGCAGGACTCGAACCTGCGACCATCCGCTTAGAAGGCGGATGCTCTATCCAGCTGAGCTACGGGCGCCTTGTTAATCTGTATTCTTGGACGATTACAAACTAAGTGCTTTCAGTCTTACCGAGTTAAACAGCAACCCGACTCAACCTTCTTAACCAGTGCTAGGCTGTGCCCGACAAGTGCGACGAATGTTATAGACGACCGGAAAGGTCGTCAACTCTTTTTTGAAAAAAATTCATTTGATTAAAGGGGTTAGGGGAATTTGCAGACCAAGCGCCTTTGCCCTCACGTCACGACATGCGAGAATGCGTTCTCTTTTCTTTCCCCTCTCGATGGTTAATCACGCGTCATGACTGCACAACTAATCGACGGCAAAGCGATCGCCGCTAGCCTGCGCCAGCAGATCGCCAAACGTGTCGCCGAGCGTCGCCAGCAAGGCCTGCGCACTCCTGGCCTCGCGGTGATCCTGGTCGGCAGCGACCCCGCCTCTCAAGTTTATGTCTCGCACAAGCGTAAAGACTGCGAAGAGGTCGGCTTCCTTTCGCAAGCCTATGACTTGCCCTCCGACACCACTCAAGAAGCACTGACCGATCTGATCGATCGCCTGAACGATGACCCCAGGATCGACGGCATTCTGCTTCAGCTCCCTCTTCCTGAACAGCTGGATGCCTCCAGGCTGCTGGAGCGCATTCGCCCGGACAAAGACGTGGATGGTTTCCACCCTTATAACGTCGGCCGTCTGGCGCAACGCATTCCACTGCTTCGCCCTTGCACACCTAAAGGCATCATCACCTTACTGGAAAGCACCGGCGCCGACCTTTATGGGATGGATGCAGTGGTGGTTGGCGCTTCCAACATTGTCGGGCGTCCGATGGCGATGGAATTGCTGCTGGCCGGCTGCACCGTCACCGTCACCCACCGCTTCACCAAGGACCTGGCTGGCCACGTTGGCCGCGCTGACCTGGTGGTTGTAGCCGCTGGCAAGCCAGGTCTGGTCAAAGGTGAGTGGATCAAGGAAGGCGCGATCGTCATCGATGTTGGCATCAACCGCCAGGAAGACGGCAAGCTGGTGGGCGATGTGGTTTATGAAACCGCCCTGCCCCGCGCTGGCTGGATCACGCCAGTTCCAGGGGGGGTTGGCCCGATGACTCGCGCCTGCCTGCTGGAAAACACACTGTACGCGGCAGAAACGCTGCACAGCTAAGTTCAGGTATTACTTAAAGACTTGAACAAAGAACCCCGCCACTTGGCGGGGTTCTTTGTTTTAGCGCCTTGAAACACCCTTAAATCGTTAAGCCCGCTCTGCCAGTGCTGCATTAAGCTGCGCACGGTGCGCCAGTTTCTGCAAACGTTTTTCCAGACCCATCATGATTGCTCGATCAGAAGGACCGCTTTCCAGCTCGTCAATCAAGCCATTGGCCAGCTTGCGCAACTCATGAACGATGACGATCCGCCGCCCGCAAATGCACCAGCTTGGCAGGATATCCCGCACACCACGGAAATCGTTTAGATACCTCGGCAGTGGAGCATCCCGTGTCAGGGATACCCCCCCGTTTTTTTATATTTTTTTAAGGTTTTCGACTGGCTGCCGAAGAACAATCGACAGTTCTTCGACCATACTCATAAAATGTAACGTTTTTCGAGAAAGCCCCGTTACACAACGGCATATCCATCTTTTAACGAGTCCACCCGCGTGAAAATTCGTATTTCGATCCTGAGCCTGGTTTTCGCATTTACAGGCACTTTCATCACGCCGAGCGTCAACGCTCGTGAAACCATCGCGGCGCCCCGAGACACTTCCCATCTGCACATCGCATCCGGTAGCGCGATACTGGTCGACCTGCAGACTAATAAAGTCATCTATTCGAGCAACCCGGACGTCATCGTGCCGATCGCTTCAGTCACCAAGCTGATGACTGGCATGGTCGTTCTGGACGCCAAGCAGTCGATGGACGAATACATTTCCGTGTCGATCAGCGACACCCCGGAAATGAAAGGTGTGTTTTCTCGCGTCAAACTCAACAGTGAACTCAGCCGCAGAGAAATGCTGCTGATCGCGCTGATGTCCTCGGAAAACCGTGCAGCCGCCAGCCTGGCCCATCACTATCCAGGTGGTTATGCGGCGTTTATCGCTGCGATGAACGCCAAAGCCAAAGCGCTGGGCATGACCAGCACCCATTACGTCGAACCCACCGGCCTGTCGATCCATAACGTATCCACTGCCCGCGACTTGAGCAAGCTGCTGGAAGCCGCCCGCAAATATCCGATGTTGAGGGAGCTGAGCACCACCAAGGAAAAGACCGTGGCTTTCCGCAAGCCGAACTACACCTTGGGCTTTCATAACACCGATCACTTGATCAACAAGGCCAGCTGGGACATCAAGTTGACCAAGACCGGCTTTACCAACCAGGCCGGTCACTGCCTGGTATTGGTGACCGTTATGGGCGATCGCCAGGTCGCCCTGGTGATTCTTGATGCCTTTGGCAAATACACGCATTTCGCCGACGCCACCCGCATCCGAAACTGGGTCGAAACCGGGAAAAGCGGTTCCGTGCCGGAAGTTGCCGTACGTTACAAAGCTGAAAAGAACCTCAAGAACCGTCATGGTGGTGTAGCGCAGAGTGCTGATTAACCCTTGGGAAACCTAATGAAAAAGCCCTGAACGTCATGTCAGGGCCGTCACAATAAACGGCGCTCAAGAGCGCCGTTTTTTATCCCCTGAATCAGTGCGCGCCAACTGCCTGGGTTGCTCTCGCCGCGGCCTGCTCCTGGCCGGCCTGAGCCAGCTCATTAGCGGCTTTGAGCCAGCGCTGCTGGTCAACCTTGGCGGGTATCTGGGTCGGTCCCTGGATCAGCACAGCCCAACTGCCAGCGTTCTCCCAAGAAGATTCAAAAGACTTGAAGTCGATCAGTAAACGACGGTTCATCCCCGCGCGGAGCAAAACTGTCTGCTTATGACGGTTGTAGCCCGCGAGCACGGCGTACCTTGGCTCCGACCAGAACGCCGAGCCTTCGGTGAAACGCACCAGCACCGGGTAACCTGCCGCAACCTGGGTCAACAACGCGGGAAGATTATTGTCGAGCGGATAGACCACCATGCCGTACTCGCGCGCCAGGGCCTGCATATTCTGCTGCAGCCCGGCTTCACCGCCCGGCAAATGAAGTGGTTTATCCAACAAGCCCGGCGTGATCACGATACCTTGCTGGGACAGCATGCTGGCCAAAGCACTGGGCCCACTCTGATACAGCTCGCTACGAAAAAACGGCACGCCGTTGAGCTCGACGCGCTCCGGCAAACGCTGGATCTCTGGCTGCACGCTCCCGGCGCAACCGGCCAGGCTCAGAACACAAGCACCGATCAGCAGCGCAGATCGAAATCGAGGAAATACCCGCAACATCATCACTCTCTTGGTCAGGCGCCAGGCAAACACGCTCCCGGCTTGGCCCTCGATCATAGGGCCGTCTTGGGCGACGGTATAGCCTTGAACGGCAGTTTATTGCGCCCGATAGAGCGAACTGGTTGGTGGCTCTCGACCTTTGGTCAATAGCTTGAAACACATCAGCGACTAGACTGTCCATTGCAAAGAGTGTGCGCCCCAAGCAGGGCTAAAAGGAGGCACTTATGAGCCTGACAACGACAATCATCATGCTGATCTTTGGCTGGCTGGCCGTTGCCGCCGCGATGCTCTGGGGCGTGCTGCGCGTTACTCGCAGACACCATCACCCACACATCCAGCCAACCCCCATTGCGAAGACCGAAAAAACTGCCGGTCGCACCGCTACCGCGCATTGACTGAAATCAGCCCCCCCCTAAAAAAAGAAAGAGAAAACGGTCGCCGTGCCCTTTCGAGCACAGACGACCGTTTGCTATTTGCGCTACTCAGGCCTCAACAGCAACCCGCTTCTGGCGAGCGCGGCGCGACAGCATATTCAAACCTTCAATCGTCGCCGAGAACGCCATGGCCGCGTAGACGTAGCCTTTCGGTACATGAGCGCCGAAGCCTTCGGCAATCAAGGTCATACCGATCATGATCAGGAAGCCCAGAGCCAACATCACCACAGTCGGGTTGTCGTTGATGAACTTCGCCAGGGGCTCGGCCGCCAGCAACATCACCAGCACCGAGACCACTACGGCAATGATCATGATCGGCAAGTGCTCGGTCATGCCAACGGCGGTAATGATGCTATCAATCGAAAAGACCATGTCCAACATCAGGATCTGACCGATCGCCGCGGCAAAACCAATCGATACACCGGAGGTCGCGGATGCCGTCTCTTGCGGCTCCGGGTCCATGCTGTGGTGGATCTCTGTCGTCGCTTTCCAGAGCAGGAACAGACCACCGGCAATCAGGATCATGTCTTTCCAGGAGAACACCTGGCCGAACACATCGATGACCGGTTCGGTCAACTGCACGATAAACGCAATGGTGCTGAGCAGGCCCAGACGCAGAACCAATGCCATGCTGATGCCGATGCGCCGCGCTTTGGCCCGGTGCTGCTCAGGCAGCTTGTTGGTCAAGATCGAGATGAAGATCAGGTTGTCGATGCCAAGCACGATTTCCATAACGATCAAGGTAGCCAAGGCCACCCAGGCGGTGGGGCTGACGGCGAGTTGTAAAAGATATTCCATGGGTCAGTCCTGACTCGGTATTCGAAGGGTTAGATTTCCTGCGACGACTTTTCGCGTTGCTCGCCGTCGTCAGCGGGCTTTTTCCTGTTACTGATCAAGCCCTGAGTCGCATTACTCAGTGCCTGCTCCGCAGCTTTGTGGGTGTCGTCGATGGCTTGCCTGGCGCTCTCGGTCGCTTTGCCCATCAGTTGCCGGGCACTTTTCTCGACCTGGTCGCAGCCACTAAGCGCAAATACCGAGAGCGCCAGCAGACTAGCGGCGCCAATGGATTGGAGTTTCTTCATGAGTTCCTCGATAGAACATACAGACCCAAGACGATGGCCCGTCCATAGCGCTGCATTCTAAGGAGGCAAATACTTCAGGAAAATTCGTATTTTTAGCAGCTATACTTCGGTTTTTACGAACTTAATCCCCCATGCTCAATTATCGGCAACTGCATTACTTCTGGGTTGTGGCCAAGACCGGCAGCATCGTTCGGGCGTGTGAGCAGCTGAACCTGACGCCACAGACCATCAGCGGGCAAATCAGCCTGCTCGAACAGACCTACGGGATCGAGTTGTTTCGCCGGGTCGGGCGACAGCTTGAGCTGACCGAAGCCGGGCGCCAGACCCTGCCCTACGCCGAGCAGATGTTCCAGCTCGGCGGTGAGCTGGAGGCGATGCTAAGAGCCCAGCCCAATGAGCAACAGATTCAGTTCCGGGTCGGGGTTGCTGACGTAGTACCCAAGTCAATCGTCTACCGCCTCATCGCGCCGACCATGGAGCTGAGCGAGCCGATCCACATCACCTGCCGTGAAGACAAACTCGAACGGCTGCTTGCCGACCTGGCCATCCAGCGTCTGGACCTGGTGATTTCCGACAGCCCGATGCCGTCACATCTGGACATCAAAGGCTACAGCCAGAAACTCGGTGAATGCGGGATCAGTTTTTTTGCCACCAGCGCCCTGGCTGAACGATATGGGAAAGACTTCCCTCGGGGTTTGCACGGCGCCCCACTGCTGATTCCCGGGCAAGAAACCGTGGTGCGCAGTCGGTTGCTGCGCTGGTTCGCCGAACAGCAGATCCAGCCACGCATCGTTGGTGAGTTTGATGACAGCGCCTTGATGCAGGCCTTTGGCCAATCCGGCAGCGGGATATTCATTGGCCCGAGCGTGATTGCCGACGAAGTGAAACGCCAGTATGGCGTGGAGTTGATTGGCCAGACCGATGCGGTAACCGAGTCGTTCTACGCCATTTCGGTGGAGCGCAAGGTCAAGCACCCCGGCATTGTCGCCATTACCGAAGGCGCCCGACGCGAGCTGTTTACCGCGATTGACATCTGAGGATTCAGGCGCAAACCGCGCGGGTTTTGGCGGTCATCAACAACAGCGCCAGCAGGATCGACAGCACGATGAAGCCCGCCGCTGCAAAACCCAGACTGGCCAGCCCCAACGTATCGATCACCCGGCCGCCAACCATCGCACCCAGCCCAATGCCCAGGTTGGCCCCGGCGATATTCAGCGACGCGGCGAAGGCCGGCGCCTGTGGTGCGACCTTCATCAAGCGGACATGGCTGACGAGGAACAACGCTGCCTGGGTTACACCCCATATGCCCATGGCAGCCGCCAACCCAACCGTCGAATGAATGCTTGGCACCAGCGCCACCATGCCGCCGATCATGAAGGCACAGAACACCATCGAGGCGATCAGTGGATGGCGATCAACCATGCGTCCGCCCAGTGAGTTACCGATCAACCCCACCGCACCGAAGCCCATCAGGCACCAGCCGACCACAGTGCCGTTGAAACCGGCAAGTCGCTCCAGGATGTCGGCCAGGTAGGTGTAAGCGGTGAACATGCCACTGAAGACCAGGATCGACAGCAGCACATGGCCCTGCATCAACGGACTGCGCAGAATTTTGAACTGTGAACGCAGGCTCACCTGTTTTTCATGCAACTGCGTCTTTGGCAGATAGATAAACAGCAGCAATGCCTTGGCAAACGCCACCACCGCCAGAATGGCAAACGCACTGCGCCAGCCGAATGCGTCGGAAATCAAAGTGCCGACCGGAATCCCGAAGACGGTCGCGCAGACGATTCCAAAACCGATTTTCGCGATGGCGCGCCCGGCGTAATCCGGCCCGACGATGTCCACAGCCGTCTCGCTGGCCAAGGCCCAGAACACTGGCAAACCCAGCGCCGGAATCAACCGCGCCAGCGCCATTACACCTATGTTCGGCGCCACTGCCGCCAGGGTATTGGCCAGGCCAAACATGATCAGCACGCTAATAAACAGCCGCCTGCGCTCAAAGCGCGCGAAATATGCGGTCAAGAACGGCCCGAACGCGGCCACGGTAAAGGCGAACAAGGTCACCAGTAAACCGGCCTGGGAGACGCTGACATCCAGGTCGCGAGCGATGGATGGCAACAGGCCAACAATGATGAATTCTGTGGTCAGCACGGTAAAACCGGCGGCTGACAACAGAAGGATGGGCAACAACATGCATTACTCCGCAAACGACGACGCCAGCGATAGCCCAAGGGCTCACTGGATATGAAAAAAGAGGATGGCGGATCTTAACAGAGTGTTTCCGACAGCGGTTACGCGAACCTGACCTATCGCCTTGAACACCCGGGCAGCAGGCCGTTATCGGTGCCTGGTCCAGGAAAAAACAAGCGCATTGAGCCAAAAGCCTGAGCCCTGCCTCTGCAATATAAGAAAAGCCCGGAAAGGCTCAGTACGAACCTTTCCGGGCTTTTTTGTCTTTGCGGTTTAGAACGCGCCCATGTAATCGCGTTTGCCGATTTCAACACCGTTGTGACGCAGGATCGCGTAGGTGGTGGTGACGTGGAAGAAGAACTGCGGCAGGCCGTAGGTCAGCAGATAAGCCTGGCCACTGAAGCGCTTCTCTTTCGGTGTGCCTTGACGGGTGATGATCTCGATCCCTTCCTTGCCATCGATTTGCGCCGGTTTGATGCCGTCGATGAATGCCAGGACTTTGCTGATCAGCGCTTGCAGCTCAGCGAACGTGGTTTCGGTGTCGTCGTACTTCGGCAACTCAACCTCGGCCAGACGCGCGGAAACGCCTTTGGCGAAATCAACGGCGATTTGCACCTGACGCACCAGCGGGAACATGTCGGGGTACAGGCGCGCTTGCAGGAAGGCATTTGGCTCGATGTTCTTTGCCGTGGCGTGGGCTTCGGCCTTGTTCAGAACGTCGCTCAAGGCGTTGAGCATTTGCTTGAAAACCGGGATGGAAGCGGCGTACAGGGAAATAGTCATGACAATCTCGCAGGTTGTGGCGGGAGGTAAACGTGACGCGATTATAGACATGCTTGGGCGCTCTGGCGGCTTGTCTTTTATTCTGCAAGGATTAGGCTAGTCGCCTTCGACAGCATAGGGAAAGCGCGATGAACACCGAGCACGACACCCCCATCGACGAACTGCGGCTCAACAGCACTGAACTCCGTATTCTCGGTTCTTTGATCGAGAAACAGGCCACCAGCCCGGAAACCTATCCGCTGACCCTCAATGCACTGGTTATCGCCTGCAATCAGAAAACCAGCCGCGAACCGGTGATGAACCTCAGTCTGGGTCAGGTCGGCCAGAGCCTTCGCGTCCTTGAAGGACGGGGTTTCACTCGATTGGTCATGGGCAGCCGCGCCGATCGTTGGGAGCATCGGCTGGACAAGGCACTGGAGCTGGTTCCCGCCCAGGTGACTCTCGCTGGCCTGCTGTTCCTGCGCGGCCCGCAGACCGTCAATGAACTGCTCACCCGCAGCAGCCGCATGCATGATTTCGAAGACAACGAACAGGTCGTGCATCAGTTGGAACGGCTGATTGCCCGAGGCCTGGCGTTGCTGCTGCCCCGTCAGTCCGGACAACGCGAAGACCGCTACATGCATGCGCTGGGCGACCCGGCCGATATCGAAGCGATTCTGGCTGCGCGCCAAAACCCGGTTGAGCGTGGCGCCAACAGCGGCGTGTCGGTGGAGCGCATCGAAGAACTGGAAGCACGGATCGCGGCACTGGAAGAACGTTTGGCACGGCTGGAATAGCGCCCTGTCGACGCTTTCGCGGGCTTGCCTTGTTCGGCCTGGAGAGCACGCAAACCGTCGTAGCAGTTGCCGCCAGGCTACGTCCGGCCGCGCAGCGGTCGCAATAGGGGCAATCGCGTCTTTGCAGGAAGACCGAAGTAGCCGGATTTACGACCGCTGCGCGGCCGGACGTAGCCTTCGGCAACTGCTACAGGGGAAGCGATTCCCGAGACAGCTAATCAGCCCCGTGCGAAGGCGACCGCCTTCTGGAACTGCTCCTCGGTGGGGCGCACGCCGGTGTACAACACGAACTGCTCCAGAGCCTGAATGGCGATCACCTCCAGCCCGGTGATCACCCGCTTGCCTTTGGCCTGGCCACGCAGGATCAGCGGTGTTTGCGACGGAATCGCCACCACATCGAAGACTGTTTGCGCGGCGTCGATGGCATCCGCTTCGAACGCCAACTGATCGACTTGCGGCCCACCGGCCATACCAATCGGCGTGACGTTGATCAGCATCTGTGGCCGTTGGTCACCCAGCTCAGCCAGCCATTGGTAACCCAGGGAACTCGCCAGGGCGCGACCGGCCACTTCGTTACGGGCCACAATTAAACCGTTTTTGTAACCGCCATCGCGCAAGGCGCTGGCCACAGCCTTGGCCATGCCACCGCTGCCGCGCAGTGCAAAGGTCGAACTTTGCGGCACTTCATGCTTGTTCAGCAGTTGCTCGATGGCGATGTAATCGGTGTTATAGGCCTTTAGATGGCCATTGGTGTTGACGATGGTGTTTATGGACTGGATGGCCTTGGCCGAATCATCCAGTTCATCGACCAGCGCGATGCAGGCTTCCTTGAACGGCATCGAAACCCCGCAGCCACGGATGCCCAGAGCACGAATTCCGCCGACTGCACCAGGCAGATCGTTGCTGCTGAAAGCCTTGTAATAGAAGTTAAGGCCCAGTTGCTCATACAGATGATTATGAAAACGCAGGCCGAAATTCCCGGGGCGCCCAGACAATGACATACACAGTTGGGTGTCTTTGTTCGGGTTCATCAGCATGTTTATCTCCTTCAAATAGAACTTTCAGATGGACGGGATTAGCCAGCCCACCGATTCTGTTCGATCATAGTCCTGTAAGGTTCAAGTACCTGATTGTGTATCAAATCAAGGTAAAGAAACCGGTACAGACCTTACACAATATTTACTGAACGGCTTCGCAGTTTTTTCAAAAAATGCTGTCTTAGAAGTATCCCCGCGACAAACTGTGGGTCTATTGCAGACCACAAGCGCAGGGGCTGGAACCCGAGGAATAGCCATGATTCGTAAAATCCCCACAATAGCCTTGCTCATCGGTGCACTCGCTGTCACCGGACAGGCGTCCGCCCACGATCACCGTGGTGGTGGTTGGGGTTGGGGTGGTCCGGCCCTGTTTGGCGCTGTTGTCGGCGCTGCGGTAGTGGGCTCGGTAATCACCAGTCACGATCGCCCGGTCTATGTTGAGCAACCGGTGTACGTGCAACCTCAGCCGGTATATGTCCAGGCTCCACCGCCTGTCTATTACCAGTCGCAACCGGTTTATGTGCAGCCGGCACCGGTTTACTACGGCCCGCCACCTGGCTACTACGGCCCACCGCGCGGTTATTACGGTCCACCACGTTGGTAGTTATCACGCTGTGAATGCATCAGGCCCCGCCTCAAAACGGGGCCTGATGCATTGTAGAACCTGAACAACGTCTGAATAGATCCTGCCAGGGTCGCTGCTGAGACAGTGGTTACGGCTGAATTTGGCATGATAGATCCGACTGTCGCCTTCGCACCTCGATGCAACGACTGTCATATTTATGTCATGACACCTCAGCAAGATCTGACTTGTCCATATAAGCAGGCCCATAAAAACAAGGACGACCCACAATGCCGACTCAGAATCCCCACCGCACTGCCGGCCTCTGCACATCGAGCAAGGTCTACAGTGCGCTGACCGAACTCAAACACCTGGAAGGCCATCGAAGTGCCAAGTTCCTGTCTTTACTGGCCGAGAACCTGGTGCGAAAAGGCCTGTTGAATGATCAGGAAGTGGTGAACATGCTCGATCAGGTCGTCGACTGACACCAGGGTCGCGTTGAATTTCGCCTGCGTCGATGTCCACTATCGAGCGCGATGATTTTTCGTTGAACCGGCAGGTCCGTAAGGTAGCCCCATAGATTGATGGAGGTACTTATGCCCAAGGTTCATATCATGTCCGTTATTGGCAGCGCCGTTCCCGCACCGCTCAGAGAGCTAGGACTGCTCGCCTGTTGGTATCTGGTGCAGGACGGCGTACCGATCAGCGGCCCGCTCACTTCACTCCCGGCCGCTCAGGCGCTGTCGCAAAGAATGGGTTCCCATGGTTTGCACGCCTAAGCAAAAAGTACATTGCCACTGGCGCCCGGACGATCCCCGCCCCCACCGCTGGCAACAGCACTGACAGCCTCCCCTTGATGCTTGATCCGCAATGGCGCGCCGCAGTGCCATCTTTGTTCATGGCGCATAGATCCAGATCAATAAATCCCGGACGCGACTCGATTACCCTCCCGGCCTTTTGCGATCGACACGACCATGCCCCTTGCCACTCCGGAACTCCTCGCCCCTGCCGGCACCCTGAAAAACATGCGTTACGCCTTCGCCTACGGTGCCGATGCGGTGTACGCCGGGCAGCCACGCTACAGCCTGCGGGTGCGCAATAACGAATTCGACCACGCCAACCTGGCCACCGGCATTCGTGAAGCCCGGGCCCAGGGCAAGCGTTTCTATGTGGTGGTGAATATCGCCCCGCATAACGCCAAGTTGCGTACCTTTCTCAACGATCTGGAACCGGTGATCGCCATGGCGCCGGATGCGCTGATCATGTCCGACCCCGGCTTGATCATGTTGGTGCGCAAGCATTTCCCGCAGATGCCGATTCACCTGTCAGTTCAGGCCAACACGGTGAACTGGGCCAGTGTCGAGTTCTGGCAGCAACAAGGCTTGAGCCGGATCATCCTGTCCCGCGAACTGTCCCTTGAGGAAATCGCCGAGATTCGCCTGCAGGTCCCAGGCATGGAGCTGGAAGTGTTCGTTCATGGCGCGCTGTGCATGGCCTATTCCGGTCGTTGCCTGTTGTCGGGTTACCTGAACAAGCGCGATGCCAATCAGGGCAGTTGCACCAACGCCTGCCGTTGGCAGTACAAGGCACAACCGGCGGTAGAGAATCAATTGGGCGAAATCGTCAAGGCGTTTCAACCCCAACCGGCCCAGCCAACGCTGGGCCTCGGCGCACCGACCGATCAGGTGTTTGTGTTGCAGGAAACCAATCGCCCCGAAGAGCTGATGCCGGCATTCGAGGACGAGCACGGCACCTACATCATGAACGCCAAGGACCTGCGCGCGGTGCAGCACGTCGAACGCTTGACCAGGATGGGTGTGCACTCGCTGAAAATCGAGGGCCGGACCAAATCGCATTTTTACTGCGCACGGACCACTCAGGTCTATCGCCGGGCGATCGATGACGCCGTTGCCGGCCGGGAATTCGACCGCAGCCTGATGACCGATCTCGACTCCCTGGCACAACGCGGGTACACCGAAGGCTTTCTACGCCGGCATGTGCATGACGAATATCAGAACTACCAGAACGGCAGCTCGGTGTCCGAGCGTCAGCAGTTCGTCGGTGAGCTGACCGGCGAGCGACGTGATCGACTGGCCGAAGTCCGCGTGAAGAACCGCTTCCTGCTCGGCGACCACCTGGAGTTGATGACCCCCAAAGGCAACTTTCATTTCGATTTGCATCAGTTGTACAACGTCAAAGGAGAGCCCATTGAGGTTGCGCCGGGAGACGGGCACACGGTGTATTTGCCGATTCCGGATCAGGTGGATTTACGCTTTGGGTTGTTGATGCGGGATGTGCGAGTGAGTGCGGCAGCTGAGCGTTGATCGCTCCCACGCTCCCGCGTGGGAATGCAGCCCGTGACGCTGCGCGTCACATAAAAGCGGACGCGGAGCGTCCGGTGAGGCGTTCCCACGCAGAGCGTGGGAACGATCAGACGCAGAGCGTGGGAGCGATCAGGACTCAGATGCGGAATTGCCCCACCAACTTGCCCAAGCGCTGGCCAAGCTCGGCCAGACTGCGGGAGGTCTGTGCACCGAGTTGGGTTTCGTCGGCCACGTTGTCCACCGCCACGGCGATCTGGTGCACGCTGCGATTGATCTCTTCGGCCACCGCCGTTTGCTCTTCGGCGGCGCTGGCGATCTGCGCGTTCATCGAGTTGATGGTGCCGATCAACTGGGCCATGGTGTCCAGCGAAGCACCGGCCTCGTTGGCCTGGGCCGAAGTACCGTCACCGGCATCGCTGGAACGGCGCATGGCTTCTACCGCTGATTGAGTGCCCTGCTGCAGGCGGTCGATCATGCCCTGGATTTCCTGGGTACTTTGCTGGGTGCGGCTAGCCAGCGCCCGCACTTCATCGGCCACCACCGCAAAACCACGCCCGGCCTCACCGGCGCGGGCCGCTTCGATGGCCGCGTTGAGTGCCAGCAGGTTGGTCTGATCGGCAATCGAACGAATAACGCTCAGCACACTGACAATAGACAACACATCTTTTTGCAGGCTATCAAGGGACGTGCCGCTGCTGCGGATATCGCTGACCAACGCGTGGATCTGTTTGATGCTGCCATCCACCACGCGCTTGGCGGCCTGCCCCTCTTCATCGGTCTGCTGCGCAGCAACCGCGGCGCCCTGGGCGCTTCTCGCGACTTCCTGAGCCGCCGAGGACATCTCGTTGATCGCCGTCGCCACCTGATCCGTCTCGTGACGCTGGCGTTCCATGGCCTGCTCCGAACGCTGAGCCTGATCGGAAACCTGTGTCACCAGACCGGTCAACTGCGAGGTCATTTCGGTGATTTGTCGCACCAGGCCGTGGATCTTGTCGACGAAGCGATTGAACGAGCCGGCCAAGTCGCCCAGCTCATCCTGGCTGGTAATCGCCAGACGACGAGTCAGGTCGCCCTCACCCGCGGCAATATCGTCCAGGTTGGCTTTCATCAAGTGCAGCGGACGCAAAATGGTGTTGGCGACGAACATGCCTACCACCGCAATCACCAGCAGCACCACGATGGCGATGCCGACGATGCTCAGCACCACGCCTTGCATGCGCTCATGAACCTTGGCCTCGACCACTGCGACCTGGGCCTCGATCCCGTCCAGGTTGACTGAAGTACCGATGGCCATGTCCCACTTGGGCAGGTATTCGGTGTAGCCGAGCTTGGGCACCAGAACTTTCGGGTCGCTCGGCAACGGCGAGCTGTATTGCAGATAGTGAGTACCGTCCTTGGCGACTTTCACCAGGTCACGGTTGACATACACGCCATTCGGATCGCGGTTGTCCTTGAAGCTCTGACCCACGCCGTCCGGGCTGTTGCTCTTGAACAGGCGCACCGTTTGCGAGTCGTAACCGAAGAAGTAGCCATCCTTGCCATAGCTGATGCTCGACAGCAGCTTGACCACTTGCGCCCGGGCCGCGTCATCACCCGGTGCCGCCGCGTCGTACAACGGCTTGATCGCGCTCATCGCCACCGCCACATAACTTTGCAGCGTCGCCTTGGCATCGGTCAGCAGGCGCTGACGGGTTTCGTCGACTTCTTTGCTGGCCTGTTCTTGCAGAATGAACACCGTAGTCAGACTGATAACCAGCGCAAACAGTAAGACCGGGAGTACCGCGAGGGATAAAACTTTGGCCTTCAGGCTTAGGCGCATTGCATTCACTCTTGATTTTATTGGCGTGGTTAAGCCTTTAACGGCACGCCGGATCAAAAGTTGAGGGGTCGTCCCACAAACACAGACCAAAGGTCGCCTGGCTGTCCTTAAACGACGATTTGTCGCTTGCATTCAATGAGCACAATAAAAAATTAAAACTATTTACTTGTCTAAAACGTTTCAGCAGCACTTCTTTAAATGAATGGATAAAGAAACAAAAAGTGCCGCCGCTACAGTGCGAAGACTCTCATGTTCTATCCAATCAAGGACGTCTCCATGTCGATCAGACAGCTTTCCATTCAATGGAAAATTACCCTTCTGGCCGGACTCTGCCTGCTCGGCATTGTCACGTTGCTGGTAGGGCTTTCGCTCTATCGCATGGAGCACAATTCCGAGCTGGTCAAAGCCTCGAGCATGGAGATGCTCAACGAAGCGGCTCAGGCACGTATCGAGGCTCAGGGCGAAGTCCAGGCGCTGGGCATTCGCCAGCAATTCATGGACGCCTACCAATACGGTCACGGCTTCTCCCGCCAGGTACTGTTCCTGCGCGAACAAGCCGAGAAGCGTTTCCTCGATGCCTTCGACCTTCGTGAAGACCTGACCCGTCAGGTCAAGTCGGCGCTGCAAGCCAACCCGCAACTGCTCGGTCTGTCGCTGGTGTTTGAAGCCAATGCGCTGGACGGCAAGGATGAGTTGTTTGCCGGCCAGAAAGAAATCGGCAGCAACGAAAAGGGCCGCTTTTCCCTGTACTGGTCGCAACCGACACCGGGCAAGCTGACCTCAATGTCGCTTCCGGAAAGCGACATTGCCGATACCAGCACCGGCCCCAGCGGCGAACCGGCCAATGCCTGGTTCACCTGCCCACGCACCACACTCAAGCCTTGCGTGATCGAGCCCTACTTCTACATGATCGACGGCCAGAACGTGCTGATGACCAGCATCGTCTTCCCGCTGATGGTCGACGGTAAAGTCATCGCCTCGCTGTCGGTCGACATCAACCTCAACAGCCTGCAAGCGGTCAGCCAGCAAGCGAGCAAGAAACTCTATGACGGCCAGACCAGCGTCAGCATCATCAGCCCGGTCGGCCTGCTGGCCGGCTACAGCGCGGACGCCGGCAAACTGAGCCAGCGTCTGGACATGGTCGACAAGGCCAGCGGCGCCGAGCTGGTCCGCATGCTCTCCAGCGGCAACCGGACCCAGAGTCTGCACAGCGATCAAGAGCTCAAGGTGCTCTCGCCGTTTTCGCCGATTCCTGGCGGCAAGTCGTGGGGTGTGCTGCTCGATGTGCCGGAAAAGGTCCTGGTCGGCCCGGCTGAAACCCTGAAGAAAGAACTCGACCAACGCAGCACCGCCGGCACCCTGATCGAACTGAGTCTGGGCCTGTTGGCGGCAGTCATCGGCCTGTTGCTGGTCTGGTTGATGGCCCGCAGCGTGACCAAACCAATCCTCGGCGTGGCGCACATGCTCGAAGACATTGCCAGCGGTGAAGGTGATCTGACCCGACGCCTGGCATACGACAAGCAGGACGAACTGGGTCAGCTGGCCGGCTGGTTCAACCGCTTCCTCGATAAGCTGCAACCGATCATCGCCGATGTGAAACGCTCGGTGCAGGACGCCCGCAGCACCGCCGACCAATCAGCCGCCATCGCCACCCAGACCAGCGCCGGCATGGAGCATCAATACCGTCAGGTTGACCAGGTGGCCACCGCCTCCCACGAAATGAGCGCTACCGCGCAGGACGTCGCCCGTAGCGCCGCGCAAGCGGCCCAGGCCGCTCGCGACGCCGATCAGGCGACCCGTCAGGGTTTGACCGTGATCGACCGCACCACCTCCAGCATCGACAACCTCGCCGCGGACATGAGCACGGCGATGACCCAGGTCGAAGGCCTGGCCGCCAACAGCGAGAAAATCGGTTCGGTGCTGGAAGTCATTCGCGCCATCGCCGAGCAGACCAACCTGCTGGCACTCAACGCCGCCATTGAAGCCGCTCGCGCAGGTGAAGCCGGACGTGGATTCGCCGTGGTCGCCGACGAAGTACGCAACCTGGCCCGCCGCACCCAGGAGTCCGTGGAGGAAACCCGCCAGGTGATCGAACAGCTGCAAAGCGGTACTCGGGACGTTGTCGGCTCTATGAGCAACAGCCATCGTCAGGCTCAAGGCAGTGTCGAGCAAGTCAGCCAGGCAGTCACGGCCCTGCGTCAGATCGGTGATGCCGTGACCGTGATCACCGACATGAACCTGCAGATTGCCAGCGCTGCCGAAGAGCAAAGCGCCGTGGCCGAAGAGATCAACAGCAACGTGGCGACCATTCGTGACGTGACTGAGTCTCTGTCGGGGCAAGCCAACGAGTCGGCGCGGGTCAGCCAGTCGCTGAACAGTCTGGCTAACCAGCAGCAGAGCTTGATGGATCAATTCAGGGTTTGATCAGCGGTTGGCGGTGTTGATCGTTCCCACGCTCCGCGTGGGAATGCATCCCGTGACGCTCCGCATCACATCCACAGCGGATGCAGAGCGTCCATGGCAGCGTTACCACGCAGGAGCGTGGGAACGATCGAAGCCCGCTCCCAAAGGCAACTCAATCACCACCCTCAACCCGCCCAGCTCACTACCCTGCAACTGCAATACCCCGCCCCTCGCCTCGACGATATCACGCACGATGCCCAACCCCAGGCCATGGCCATCGGTCTGTTCATCCAGCCGCGCACCGCGGCTCAACACCTGATTGCGGTTCTGCTCGGGAATCCCCGGCCCGTCATCCTCCACCACCAGGCGAAAGCCCTCGGCCGTCTCGACGATGCTCAGTTTCACCTCGGCATCCGCCCATTTGCAGGCGTTGTCCAGCAAGTTGCCCAGCAGTTCAAGCAAGTCTTCCCGATCCCATGGCAGGCGCAAGCCGGGACGTACGGCGTGGCTGAGTTCAAGGTGTTCGCCGTGGATCATGTTCAGGGTGGCGAACAAACCGGGCAGTTCTGCAGCGCAATCGAACTGCGCACCGGGCAAGGCATCACCGGCCAGACGGGCGCGATTGAGCTCGCGATTGAGACGTTGCTGCACCTGTTCAAGCTGCTCTTGCAAGACCTTGCGCAACGCTGGATGGGCCTCCAGTTTCTCGCTCGACGCCAGACTCAACAGCACCGCCAGCGGGGTTTTCAGGGCGTGCCCCAGATTGCCCAAGGCATTGCGTGAACGCTTGAGTCTGTCTTCGGTATGCGCGAGCAGATGGTTGATCTGCGCCACCAGCGGTTCCAGCTCAACCGGCACTTGGGCGTCCAGTTGTGAACGCTGGCCCTGCTGTAGCTGGGCAATCTGTTCCCGGGCCTTTTCCAATGGACGCAAGGCTCGACGTACGGTAATTCTCTGCAAAATCAGAATCAGCAGTAAACCCGCCAGACCAAGGCCCAGGCCAACTTGCTGCATGCGCCGAAAGCTTTCCCGTACCGGTGTGTAATCCTGCGCCACGCTGATGGAAATCGATTGCCCCAACCGTCGATAGTCCGAGCGCAAGACCAGCAACTGCTGCCCTTCCGGCCCCAGTTGCAGATTGCTTTGCAGGCCCGCCTGCTCCAGCTTCGGCAGTTCCTGATCCCATAACGAGCGCGAACGCCAGTGGACGTCGGCAAAATCGATACGAAAGTAATGCCCGGAAAACGGTCGCTGATAGGCCGGCGACAAACGGCGCTCATCCAGTTGCAAACCTTGCGGACCGCGCACCAACGCCACCAGCAAGCTTTCGCTGTCATTGCGCAGACCGGCTTGCAGATAGCGTTGCAAACCCACTTCGAACAGCCAGAGGCTGGTCTGCGCCAGCACCAGACCGACAATGACCATCACGCTGATCAGCCCCAGGCTCAAACGGCGCTGTATCGACTTCACTGCGCTTGCCCGCCGAACAGATAGCCCTGACCGCGACGGGTTTCGATCACGCTGCGGCCCAGCTTGCGTCGCAGATGGTTGACGTGGACCTCCAGGACATTGGAGTCGCGCTCGGTTTCACCGTCGTAGAGATGACCAGCGAGATGGCTTTTGGAAAGGATTTGCCGGGGGTGCAGCATGAAATAACGTAACAGCCGAAACTCCGCAGCCGTCAGCTGGAAATCGGAGCCGTCGCGGGTGACGCACTGGCGGCCTTCATCCAGATGCAGACCAGCGGCTTTGAGGGTCGGCTGATTGGCCTGGCCATGGGAGCGCCGCAACAGCGCCTGAATC
This sequence comes from Pseudomonas sp. GW821-FHT07G10, assembly GCF_059418545.1. Taxonomy (NCBI): domain Bacteria; kingdom Pseudomonadati; phylum Pseudomonadota; class Gammaproteobacteria; order Pseudomonadales; family Pseudomonadaceae; genus Pseudomonas; species Pseudomonas sp. GW821-FHT07G10. The sequence goes on from NZ_JBWKQB010000018.1 coordinate 92,373, forward strand.
CGCAAGTGCAACTCTTCAGGATGAAACGGTTTGGTCAGGTAGTCGTCCGCGCCAGCTTTCAGGCCTTCGATACGCTCGGCCCAGGAACCACGGGCAGTGAGGATCAACACCGGCGTGGCCAGACCACCGGCGCGCCACTGGGTCAGCACCTCAAGCCCGGGTAAGCCCGGCAACCCCAGATCGAGAATAATCAAGTCATAGGGTTCGCTGCTGGCCTGATACACCGCATCGCGGCCGTCGGCCAGCCAGTCGACGGCGTAGCCCTGGCGATTGAGCCCGGCCATCAACTCGTCGGCCAGCGGGACGTGGTCCTCCACCAAAAGCAGGCGCATCAATCATCTTCCTTGTCTTTGAGCAGCTCACCGGTGTTGGCGTCGAGTTCGATTTCATGCACCACGCCCTCGACGGTCAGCAGCTCGATGTCATAGATATAGGGCACGCGTTCGTCTTTATGCTCCTCGAACTCGGCTTCCAGCAATCTGGCTCCGGGGTAGCGTTGCAGAGCCGGCCCCAGCAGTTGCTCAAGCGGTGCGATCACCCCTTGCTGACGCAGGCGCAGGGCTTGGTCCTGATCCAGGTCACGGGCCACTGCCACCGAGCAAAAAGCCAGAAGCACCAGCGCCATTCGGCTGCCGGCGCGCAGATTTACCTTCATTACGTATCCTGATGATCCTTGAGAACCTGCTCGCAGACGGCGTCCAACGCCAGGTCCCACTCAACACCCTGGACATCGCGCAGTTCAACCTGAATAGATGTAAACCTACAGGCCCCACGATAACCACATCAACTTAACTGAAACTGAATTGCCTTCATTGCCGTCCTGGAAACCGCGCACCGACGGTAAAATCTTCTACAATCGCCGATCGCCAGACATGAGGTCGGTATGACCGCTATCCACATCAAGTTCCCCGCCCTGACCCTCAAAGCCGGAAAACGCGCTTTCACGCGGATCCGTGAAAACGGCTTGAGCGCCGCCGACGTCGGTACGCTTCCGGGCGCCGCCGGTGGGCCGAAAGCCTTGGGTATTCAGGGTCTGGATCTGGCGTTGTTTGGTGAGTGGCTGCCGGCGGCCCCGCGGGAGCGCTCGTTGATTGGCGCCTCTGTCGGTTCCTGGCGCTTCGCCAGTGCCTGCTTGCCGGACCCAGCCGAAGGGATCAGACGCCTCGGTCAGCTCTACAACGAGCAAAGTTTCGGCAAAGGCATGAGCATGGCGCAAATCAGCCAGCGTTCGCAGCGCATGCTGCACGACCTGCTCGACGGTCGCGACACCTCGATCCTCAACAATCCTGACTACCGACTGAACATCGTCGTGGTGAAAAGTCACGGTCTGCTGGCCGACGATCATCGCGCGCGGTTGGGTCTTGGCCTGTCGTCGGTGATCGCCGACAACCTGCGCGGGCGCTCACGCCTGTCCCGGCATTTCGAACGACTGATCCTGCATGATCCGCGCCTGGCGCCGCCGCTCGATGCCCTCAACGACTTCCCTTCGCGCTTTGTGCCTCTGGACGCTACCAACCTGCGCCAGGCCTTGCTGGCCTCGGGCTCGATCCCGATGATCATGGAAGGCGTGCGCGACTTGCCCGGCGCGGGTGTCGGCACCTATCGCGACGGCGGCCTGCTCGATTACCACCTCGACCTGCCCTACAGCGGCGATGACATCGTGCTCTATCCACACTTCACCAACCGGGTGATTCCCGGCTGGTTCGACAAACCTCTGCCGTGGCGGCGCGGTAACCCGCAGCGGTTGCAGGACGTCTTGCTGCTAGCGCCCTCCAAGGATTACCTGGCCCGCCTGCCCTATGGCAAACTACCGGATCGCAACGACTTCAAGCGTTTCATCGGCGATGACCTCAGCCGACAAAACTATTGGCGCACAGCCATGGACGAAAGCCGCCGGCTCGGTGACGAATTCCTTGAATTGGCCGCGAACGGTCGGCTGGGGGAGAACTTGCTGACCCTTTAGTCAGTGTTTTCCCGCATCGACAAACCCAAGCTGTTAAACTCGTCACCTGCTTTCATCGCCGCGGGCGATAGCCACCTGACAGAGCTCAAACCACTGTGGAAATCTTCAAAGAATTTACCTTCGAATCCGCCCACCGCCTGCCCCACGTCCCGGAAGGCCACAAATGCGGACGCCTGCACGGTCACTCGTTCAAGGTGGCGATTCACCTGAGCGGTGATCTCGATCCGAACACCGGCTGGATTCGCGACTTCTCGGAAATCAAGGCGATCTTCAAGCCGCTCTACGAGCGCCTCGATCACAACTATTTGAATGACATTCCCGGCCTGGAAAATCCAACCAGCGAGGTCCTGGCCAAATGGATCTGGAACGAGTTGAAGCCCCTGCTGCCGGAGCTCAGCGCGATCCGCATCCATGAAACCTGCACCAGTGGCTGCATCTATCACGGCGAATAAGCCGGCGATCAAAAAAACCACCGGGCCCGGTGGTTTTTTTATGCCTGTCACTTCGGTTTTTGGGTCGTTGCAGTCCAGGCCCTTCCCTCGGTTATCAGCGTATCAGGACAACGAGAAATCGCCGTCTGCGCAAAACCATTCAAGAACGAGTCAAAACCTTACCGAAAAAAAGCATTGTGTTCGTTAAATCGGGAATGTTATGTTTTTAACATCAAGATAAAAAATGAAATACATATAACATTTTGCGCAATCGCCTTTCGAGAACGTCATGGACAAGAACAGCTTCCAGCTGACGCTAGAACAACAGTTCCCTACGCTGACGCCGACCGGCAAGCGGATCGCCACTTATCTGCTGGCCAACCTTCAACAACTGCCTTTCGAAACCGCTGACAGCATCGCTCAGCAAGCCGGTACTACGGGTATTTCGGTGGGACGTTTTCTGCGTTCACTGGGGTATCAGAATCTCGATGACGTCAAACAAGGTCTGCGTGGCGAGTCCCCGGCTTCGTGGCTGATCACCGATCGACTGGGGGCTTTTCGCAGCGAAGCGGATCAAGAGGACGCCCTCGATCGCTCCCTCGGCCGGGAAATCGAAGCCATCCAGCATGTCTATAGTCTGGCCCGGACTCAGCCGTTTGCCGACATTGTGCAGAACATCTTTGAAGCCGATGCGGTGTTCATCCTCGGCATCCAGTCCACACGTGGCATTCTCAACGCCTTCCACAGCCACCTGGAATACATTCGGCCCAAGGTCTACTACGTCGATGGCCTGTCGGGTATTTATGCCGAAACGCTGAACTCGGGTTTCGAAAAACCCTACGCGATCATTTCCGACTTTCGCGCCTACTCCAGCATCACTCAGACCTTCTGCGAAGTGGCCAATGCCAATCACTTACCGCTGGCACTGATCACCGACCTGCAATGCCCCTGGGCCCGGGATTACTCCCTGGATCTTCTGCAACTGAAAACCGATGTCGGCCAGTTCTGGGATTCCCTGGCGCCGCTGACTTGCCTGTTTAACCTCATGGTGTCCGCCGTGGCCGAGATGTACGGCGAGCGACTGGACGAACGCTTGGCGAAGAACCGGCAACTTCAGGAAGTCTTCGGCCAGTTCGAGCGCTAGGCATCCATAACAACGCAACCCCCGATGGAGTGTTTGAGTGAATAACAGCCCACTTGTAGAAATTGACGCCCACGCGCACCAGGTCCAGATCGACCTGATCTACGCCAGCGCCGACAACCTGGCTGGCCAAGTGATCTACCGCAATGCTCGCTGCTTACTGCACGCCGAGGCCGAAGCCTGCTTGCGCAAGGCTAGCCAACTGGCGCGCCAGGCCGGTTTGACCCTGCGGATCTACGATGCCTACCGTCCGGCTTATGCGCAGCAGCTGTTGTGGAAAGCCCTGCCCGACCCGGACTACGTGCGTGATCCGCGTCTGGGCTCGCACCACACCCGCGGCGTGGCGATCGACCTGACTCTGGTGGGTGCCGATGGCGAACCGCTGGACATGGGCACCGCCTTCGATGCCATGGAGCAAAAGTCCCATCAGTTCTATGCCGATCTGCCTATTGAAGTGCAGCGCAATCGCCTGTTGCTGCTGGGGATCATGCTAAGCGCCGGCTTTGAAGCAATTGCGACCGAGTGGTGGCATTACGAACTTCCAGACGCCGAACAATTCCCTTTGATCGAGGAGCGTGACCTGCCCTTCGATGCATGAGTTGCACCCATAGACGTTTACCGACACAGGCTCCGGCAAAAACAACAGGCAGCCCACTGCCACAGGCCGGATAACAATAAGCACTTCGCTTCAGATCCAACTGCCCGGTTATAGATTTTATAAAAAACCTGACGAACTTCCATTAATCGAATGATCAAGGAAACCGGCATGAGCCCTAACACCCACACTAACCGTCATTTGTCCTTCCAGCACAAAGTCGCTCTGTCATTACTCTGTGGCGCCCTCAGTCTGGGCGCCTGGCAATCAGCCAGTGCGGCGGCCCCCAAAGATACCTTGATGATTGGCAAAGCCGCCGACCCGCAAACCCTTGACCCGGCCGTGACCATCGATAACAACGATTGGGCAGTGACCTACCCGGCCTATCAGAAACTGGTGACCTACAAAGTCGAAAATGGCAAAGGCAGTACCGAGGTCCAGGGCGACCTGGCTGACAGCTGGAGCACCTCGCCAGACAATCTGGTCTGGGAATTCAAGCTCAAGACGGGAAACAAATTCGACGACGGTGCGCCGGTGGACGCCGCAGCGGTCAAGTTCTCCTTCGACCGCTTGATGAAGCTCAAACAAGGCCCCTCCGGTGCCTTCCCGGATGACATGAGTGTCGCAGTGGTTGACCCTCTGACCATCCGCTTCACCTTGAGCAAACCCTACGCGCCGTTCCTCTTTACCCTCGCCCACAATGGCGCGGGCATCATCAACCCGGACGTCGCCAAGAAGAGCGAGGACATCAACGCCTACCTCTCGACCCACACCGCAGGCTCCGGCGCGTTCCATTTGACGAACTGGCAAAAGGGCCAGTCGCTGACGCTGGAACCAAACAGCTATTACGCCGGGCTCAAGCCAAGCCTGAATAAAGTGGTGATCAAAATCATAAGCGAGGCCTCGGTGCGCCGTCTGCAACTGGAGCGCGGCGATCTCGACATCATCGAAGACATGCCAGAGGACCAGCTCAGTACGCTGGCAAGCAAATCCGGGATCATGATCCAGAAGTTTCCGTCCCTGCGCGTGACCTACCTCTACCTGAACAACAAGAAAGCCCCGCTGGACAACCGGAACGCCCGCCAGGCCATCGTTGATGCCATCGATTACAACGGCATCGTTGACGGCATCCTCAAAGGCCAGGCCAAGCTCATGAACGGGCCGATCCCCTTGGGCATGTGGGCCCATGACGAGAGCCTGTCACCGATGAAACAGGACCTCTCGGCAGCCAAGGCCAACCTCGACAAAGCCCCACAGAAGATCAGTAACCTGGACTTCATGTACTCGGACAAGGATGCCAACTGGGAATCCATTGGCCTGACACTGCAAGCCGGTCTGGCGCCATTGGGGGTCAACCTCAAGCTCGAGAAGCTCGCCAACGCAACCATGCGCGAGCGTCTGGGCAAGGGTGATTTCGACGTAGCCATCGGCTCGTGGAGCCCGGACTTCGCCGACCCCTACATGTTCATGAACTTCTGGTTCGACTCCAACTTGCAGGGGCTGGCGGGCAACCGCTCGTTCTACAGCAACCCGCAAGTGGACACGCTGATTCGCGATGCAGCCGCCAACAACGACACCACCAAACGGATCGAGCTGTACCAGCAGGCACAGAAAATCGTGCTCAAAGACAGCGTCTACGCCTACCTGTATCAGAAGAACTACACCTTGCCGATGCGTGATTCAGTGAAGGGCTATGTGTTCCATCCGATGCTCGAACAAGTGTTCAACATCGCTGAAATCAGCAAATAGAACGAAGTCCTCGCCAGCCCGGCGGCCGCGCCTGATGCGGCCGCTGCGGCGCTTCGCCTTCCGGCAATGAATCCGCACTTTCACTGCCGTCCGTCAAGCGTTAACGAGGTGCCTCATGGCCTTCCTGAATATGTTGCGTAAACGCCTGCTCGGCCTGTTATTGGTCGTGGTCGGGGTTTCGCTGATTACCTTTACCATTTCGCACCTGATTCCCGGCGACCCGGCCCGTTTGATCGCCGGCGACCGGGCCAGTGACGCCATCGTCGAGAACATCCGTCACCAACTCGGGCTCGACCTGCCGCTCTATCAGCAATATGGCCGCTACATGCTCGATCTGCTGCACGGCGACCTCGGCACCTCAATCCGCACCAGCCGGCCAGTGCTTGAAGACCTACAGGCGTTCTTCCCGGCGACCCTGGAACTGGCCCTCGCCGCCTTGTTGCTGTCGGTGCTGGCGGGCGTGCCGTTGGGCGTGCTGTCGGCGGTTTACCACAATCGGACCATCGACCAGATCGCCCGCACCCTGGCAGTGACCGGCATTTCCACCCCGGCGTTCTGGCTCGGTCTGGGCCTGATCGTGTTGTTCTATGGCCAACTCGGCTGGTTGCCCGGCAGCGGAAGGCTGGACGAAGGTCTTGAGCCGCCACGCACGATCACCGGTTCCTATCTGATTGACTCGCTGCTGGCCGGCAACCTGGAGCTGTTTCTCAACGCATTGCAGCACTTGATTCTGCCGGCGATCACTCTGGGCTTCGTCAACCTCGGTGTGGTTGCCCGGCAGATTCGCTCGGCCATGCTTGATCAACTGGGCGAGGACTACATCCGTACCGCACGCGCCTATGGTTTATCGCGCTGGGCGGTGATCCTGCGCCACGCGCTGCCCAATGCGCTGATTCCCTCCGTCACGGTGCTCGGCCTGACCCTTGGTGATCTGCTCTATGGCGCGGTACTGACCGAAACCGTGTTCGCCTGGCCCGGCATGGGCGCCTATGTGGTCAAGTCGATCCAGTCGCTGGATTTCCCAGCGGTCATGGGCTTCGCGATCCTGGTGTCGTTTATTTACGTGTTGCTCAACATGGCGATCGACCTGCTGTACCGAGTGATCGATCCGCGTATCGGCGAGGTAAGTTGAAATGACCGCTCCCTTGACTCTCCCTTTGCCAGTGCCGTTGGCACAACGCCCGAACTGGCGAGCAAAACTGGCCTACCTTGGCTATCAGGTACGACGCAGCCCGTTGACCATCGCCGGCCTGACCATCACCCTGTTGGTGTTGATCTGCATGGCATTCGCGCCGTGGCTGGCCAGCCATGATCCTAATGCCCTGAACCTCGCCCAACGCTTGGCACCGCCCTCCGGCGCTCACTGGTTCGGCACCGACGAGGTCGGCCGTGACCTGTTCAGCCGGGTGCTCTACGGCAGCCGACAGTCAGTCGGCGTCGGTCTATTCGTGGCCTTCGCCTCTTGTTTTGCCGGAGGCTTGCTCGGCTGTCTGTCCGGGATCATCGGCGGGCGCTTCGACGGTCTGATCATGCGCTTGATGGACATCATGCTGTCGGTGCCTTCGCTGGTGCTGATCATGGCCCTGGCGGCCGCCTTGGGCCCAAGCCTGTTCAACGCCATGCTGGCAATCACCGTGGTGCGCATTCCGTTCTATGTGCGGCTGGCCCGAGGCCAGGCCCTGAGCATTCGTCAGATGGGCTATGTGAAAGCCGCGCAGACCTTCGGTGCCGATCGCTGGCACATCGTGTCCTGGCACGTCGGGCGCAACGCCATGCCGCCGCTGATGGTGCAACTGAGCCTGGACATCGGCAGCGCCATTCTCATGGCCTCGGCGCTAGGTTTCATCGGCCTCGGTGCACAACAACCCACGGCCGAATGGGGCGCGATGGTCGCGACCGGGCGCAACTTCATCCTCGACAATTGGTGGTATTCGACCTTTCCGGGCCTGGCGATCCTGGTCACCGCCACCGGCTTCAACCTGCTGGGTGACGGTGTCCGTGACCTGCTCGATCCACGGCAACAAGGGAAATGAACATGCACAGCCCATCGGTACTCGCCATCGAGAACCTGAGTCTCGAATTCGTGGCCTATCGCAGCAATGTCCAGGCGCTCAACGGTGTTTCGCTGCACGTCGACCCTGGTGAAATTGTCGGCGTGGTCGGTGAGTCCGGCTCCGGCAAGTCAGTGACCGCCATGCTCAGCCTGCGCTTGTTGCCCGAACGAAGTTACCGGATCACCGCCGGCAGCTTACAGATGCTCGGGCGCGACATGCTCGGCGCTAGCGAAAAGGAGTTGCTGAACATCCGTGGTCGCGACGCCGCAATGATCTTCCAGGAGCCGATGACCGCCCTCAACCCGACCCGCCGCATCGGCCGGCAGATGCTCGACGTGATCATTCATCACCAGCAACTGAGCAACACCGACGCCAGAGCCAAAGCAATCGCCTTGCTGCGCGACATGCACATCGCCGACCCCGAGCAAATCCTTGAAAGCTACCCTTTCGAACTGTCCGGTGGCATGCGTCAAAGGGTGATGATTGCCCTGGCGTTTTCCTGCGACCCGCAGCTGCTGATCGCCGACGAGCCGACCACCGCCCTTGATGTCACCGTACAGCGCCAAGTGCTGCTGCTCCTGCGCGAGAAGGCTCGGCAGCGCGGCACAGCGATTCTGCTGATCACCCACGACATGGCCGTAGTCTCGCAATTCTGTGATCGGGTCTACGTCATGTACACCGGCGCGGTAGTGGAGGAAGGTCCCACCTGCGAGGTCATGGGCAACCCGCAGCACCCCTACACTCGCGGGCTGCTCAGTGGGTTACCCGAGCAGGTGTCGCCCGGCGAGACGCTGCTGACCATTCCCGGCCAGGTACCAAACCTCGCAGCATTACCTTCAGGCTGCACGTTCCGCGAGCGCTGTACCCACGCCATGCCGGCGTGTGCCGAACGCCCTCGTCTCAATCTGATCGACGGCAATAGCCAGCGCAAAAGTGCTTGCTGGTTGTCTATAGCGGAGCACGCGTGATGAATACTCCAAACACCTCGACACCACTGCTCAGCCTGAACGATGTTCGCGTACGCTTCCCCGTCAGTAACGACTGGCTGGGACGGCCGCAAGGTTATGCCCATGCGCTGAATGGCATCGACCTGCAAGTCAATGCCGGAGAAACCCTGGGCATCGTCGGCGAGTCCGGTTGCGGAAAAAGTACGCTCGCACAGTTGTTGATGGGGCTGGTACCTCCGAGCGCTGGAGACCTGCAGTGGATTTACCGAACCCCGCGCGAGCGCCACAGCCATGTGCAGATCGTATTCCAGGATCCACAGTCCTCTCTCGATCCACGTTTGCCGATCTGGAAAATCATCACCGAGCCGTTGGTTGCACTGGGCAACACACCGCGCGCGCAGATGCGTGCCATTGCCACCAAAGTGGCCGAACAGGTAGGCATTCGCAGCGAGTACCTTGATCGTTATCCACACCAGTTCTCCGGGGGCCAACGCCAACGCATCGCCATTGCCCGAGCGCTGTCGTCCAACCCGAGCATCATCGTGCTCGATGAGCCGACCTCGGCACTGGACATCTCGGTACAGGCGCAAATCCTCAACTTGCTGGGCGAGTTGCAACGCAGCCGTGGCCTGACCTACATCCTGATTTCCCACAACGTCTCGGTGGTACGGCACATGGCCGATCGAGTCGCCGTCATGTATCTAGGGCAGATTGTCGAACTGGGCAGCGCCGAACAGGTTCTGGAGCGACCGCTGCACCCCTATACCCGATTGCTACTGGATGCGGTCCCGCGGCTGGGCGTACCACTCGAAGCCGGGCAGGTATCAGCCCCCACCGAACTGCCAGGAAACCGTACATTGCCTTCCGGCTGTTTTTTCCTCGAACGCTGCCCACGCCGTACCCAAGGCTGTGAGCGCCCGCAGATACTGAGCGGTAGCCAGGGCCATCAAGTGCGCTGCCACCTTGAGAAAAAATAAAGAGGCGGACCCAAGAGGGGGCGCCTAACGTTGCTCCCGCTGGACTGCGTAGCAGCTGGCGCCAGGCTGCGTTCGGCTGCGAAGCAGTCGCAAATCATGCCATCACGGTTAACCCGTAAAACCGCAGTGCCTGATTTTACGACCGCTGCGCGGCCGAACGCAGCCTGGCGGCAGCTGCTACGGACCGCGTAGTGGCTTAACTGACTGGCATCAGGACAAACCCACCTGCCACGCCCCCATGCAGTGATCCAATGTGTATCAACCCCGCACTACTTTCGCGCCCGACTGGGAAAATTGACCAACCCATCAGGCTAAATCTCCATTCACGGCTATAAATGTTGTGCATGCTAGTGCCCTACCTGATCCTGCTGGGCACAGTAATCCCACCAATTGGCGGCGTGATCATGGCGGACTTCTTTTTCCGCTATCGTGGTCGTTATCCACGCTTGACAGAGGCACAACTGCCCGCGTTCAACTGGCCGGGACTGACGGCTTATGCGGTGGGTACCGTGGTGGCATTCATCTCACCATGGGTAGCGCCGCTGGTGGGTATCGCCGCCGCTGCGCTGATCTATATTGTGCTGACAGGCATGCTCGGCGCCCGTACATCCATGCCGGTCGACGCCCAAACATAAGACTGAATAAAAGGACTGTCGCGATGCATATCATCAACGCCCGCCTGCGCAACCGCGAAGGTCTGCATGAACTGCACCTGGAAAACGGCCTGATCGCCAGCATCGCCCGGCAAACCGAAGCGCCGACACTGGGCCCTGAAGACCTGGATGCCGGTGGCAATCTGGTAGTACCGCCCTTCGTCGAACCGCACATTCACCTGGACGCCACCCTCACCGCCGGCGAGCCGCGCTGGAACATGAGCGGTACCCTGTTCGAAGGGATTGAATGCTGGGGCGAACGCAAGGCGACCATCACCCAGGAAGACACCAGGACCCGCGCCAGCAAGACCATTCGCGCCCTCGCCGCCCACGGCATTCAGCATGTGCGCACCCATGTCGACGTCACCGACCCCAGCTTGACCGCGCTCAAAGCAATGCTCGAAATACGCGAAGAAAGTCGCCACCTGATCGATCTGCAGATCGTCGCATTCCCCCAGGAAGGCATCGAGTCTTACCGCAATGGACGGGAACTGATGGAAGAAGCCATTCTCCTGGGCGCCGATGTGATTGGTGGCATACCGCATTTTGAGTACACCCGCGATCAAGGGGTGAGTTCGATCAAATACCTGATGGACCTGGCAGAACGCACCGGCTGCCTGGTAGACGTGCATTGCGACGAAACCGACGACCCGCATTCGCGCTTCCTCGAAGTGCTCGCCGAAGAGGCCCGCAGCCGCGACATGGGCGCCCGGGTCACGGCCAGCCACACCACCGCCATGGGTTCCTACGACAACGCCTACTGCGCCAAACTGTTTCGCCTGCTCGGGCATTCCGGGATCAGCTTCGTCTCCTGCCCGACCGAAAGCATTCACCTGCAAGGACGCTTCGATAACTTCCCGAAACGCCGCGGTGTAACCCGCGTCAACGAGTTGCTTGAATCCGGAATGAATGTCTGTTTCGGCCAGGACTCCATCGTCGATCCCTGGTACCCGTTGGGTAACGGCAACATCCTGCGGGTGCTCGAAGCCGGTCTGCACATCTGCCACATGCTCGGTTATCGCAACCTGCAAAGTGCCTTGGACCTGGTCACCGACAACAGCGCCAAAGCCATGGCTTTGGGTGATCGTTATGGACTGGAACCAGGTCGCCCGGCCAATCTGCTGATTCTGTCAGCCGACAGCGACTACGAAATGATCCGCAGCCAGGGGCTGGCGTTGTATTCGATTCGAGGTGGGGAAGTGTTGATGAAAAGGCAGATGCCGCAGGTGGAATGGGTTGGGGATTCGAGCTACAGCTGATTGCCTTTAGAGACTCGCTCGCCGGACTGACGCCATCGCGAGCAAGCCCGCTCCCACACTGGATCGCAGTCGTTCACAAATTAAGTGTTCGCTGAAGATCTAATGTGGGAGCGGGCTTGCTCGCGATGGCGTCAGTCCGGCTCCGTTGCTCTAAGGGATGATCCTCGCTGTCCCGAACAATCTGACGCGACTCAACTCGCCGTCCTTTTCCTCCAGAAAGATCGGCGCCGTGCCGCCCGGCATGACCACCGCAACCTCCCCCGCCGCCACCCAACCCACGCTCCAGGCAGCACAAGCCACTGCGCTGGCACTGGTGCCGGATGACGCAGTCGGGCCTTCACCGCGTTCGAACACCCGGGCGACGATCCGCCCTTCAGATTCACGCATTGCCCACTGCAGGTTGACCCCTGCCGGGCATGGCTCGCCAGCACCGGCCGGCATCGCAAAAGCGATGCGAGTCAGGCCTGAAGATAAATCGGGCTCGCGCATCTGCTCATTACCGGGTAGCGCAGCCGCTTGCGATACCAGGGTCACGCAATGGGGATTGCCAATGCGCACGAACTGGCTGTGATCCCACAGAGGGTTCAGCCTGGAAAGCGGCGGCACCTTGTTCAGACTGCGACCGTTCAATTCAGCCGCCGCAACGCCTTGAGCACCTGTGGCCTGCGCACCGAATGCCGGTTTGCCCAGGTCCAGCCAAAACCCGCGAATGCCGTCAATCCCGGCCGACTCTACCGAGGTTTCCACCGGCGACACAGCATCACGCTTGTCGTGATGAACCTTGAGCAGGCACGCCCCCTGCTCCGGCATCAAACCCTGCTCAGTCAACGCCTGAGCAAAAATCGTCAAACCGTTACCACTGCGCTCGGCCAGGCTGCCGTCAGTGTTGACGATCAGCAGGTCGTAGGGCGGTGCGGACTGAAACGGACCGATGAGCAAACCATCCGAACGATGTGCCTTGGCGCCTGGCGGCATGGCTTGGGGTGCCCAGCCGCAAAAGGCTTCCACTGCCTGCAACGCCCAGGTATCGCGGGTTTGAGCGGCCAGGCGGGCCTGCTCAGGCAACTCGATTCCCCTTTGACGCAGAGCATCGGGAGAGGCAACAGCGTAGATATTCCCGCGGGCATCATAGAACTGCGTCATACAGCAACGGCCGCCAGCGCTTCAATCTCGAACAACATGTCGTCCAGCGCCAGCCTCGGCACCGGGATCAGGGTGCAGGCTGGCTTGGGTAACGAACCCCAGACCCGATGCAGCTCCTCGCCGAAGATTTCCAGACGCTCCAGGCTGTGATCAACGATCAGCACCGTCAGTTTGGCGACATCGGACACTTCAGCATCGGCCGCCGCCAGGGCGATCTGCAGATTTTCCAGCGCCTGCCGGACCTGTTCGGCGAAGTCGCTGGATAACTGACTCTGCGCGTTCTCGCCGCCCTGCCCGGCGATAAACACCAGCCGTGCGCCAGCGGCGACCTGGGCCACATGGGAATAACCATTGGCGGTCGGATCGTAAAGCCCTGGCGGGTTCGACAGTTGTAGCGTTGGCGCGTGTTTTTTATCCGTTTGCATCGCGATCTCTCCTTGTTTGAGGCCAGTAGTACAACGAACAACTTTCCGCTTATTTGATCGGCAATGCTACCGGCCGGATCGGTGCCGCGTCTGCACCGCGAAACTTCAGTGACGCACCGATAAAGGCAAATTGATAAACCCGGTCGCGAGACAAGCCTTCAAGATTGACCAATTCCATGATCGGCGCCCCTTTGATTGCCAGCAGATAGGTATGCAACGGCAAATAGTTACCCTCTACTTCCGAGGGGAACGTCTCGAAACTCAGGTTATCGGCGCCCACCACCATCGCTTCGCCGTCCTCGATCAGGAATTTTGCGGCGTCCAGGCTCAAACCCGGTGGGTTGGCCATGTAGACCTGGGCATTTTCATAATCACGCATGCGCCCGGTCCGGATCAGCACTACGTCACCTTTTTGCAGCGACACACCCTGGACTTTCAGGGCCTCACGCAGGTCTTCGCGGGTGACCCGGTAATTGTCGGGCAACATCTCCAACCCCTTGGCCGCTGCGACGTCAATCAGCACTCCGCGAGCGACAATCGGCGGGAGTTTTTCTGCGCCGGTGACGTTCCAGCCACGATCCCCCAAATGCTCGTCGGCGCGAAAGCCGTTCCAGACTTTGCCGTTCAAGCCAAAGTGATTGAGAGCATCGATGTGGGTACCCATGTGCGCATACATCGACACCGCCGAACCGCTGTAGCTGACATGCTGATTCATCGGTTCGCCGACCTTCATCGGGTCGGCGATCACATTGCCATGCGGGGTGTGCGTCATCCACATCTGGTACGGCGGATCACCGGCAGCCTGCCAACTGGGCATGCCAACAAAGTACTCGACCGCCAGATCGTAGGCTTGTGAACCACTCACCCGGGCCATGATCGCGGCGCGGGACTGTGGGGTGATCAGGTTCAGCCGGCCGATTTCATCCTTCGGTCCCCAAGGGCTGACGCCGACATCCGGTGCAGCCTGGGCTGCGCCACTGAGCAGCGAGACCAGCAAGGGCAATACGGCACGTCGGGAAATGCTTTTGAACGCGGGGAAAGCAGCCATGACAACACTCCTTGCAGATTGAAGTCACCATGGTATTGAATCGTTTTTTACAGATAATCAGCCTTTTGATTAATACATATTCAACCAGGAAGAAATTATATGGACCTGTTGATGGCCATGCGCACCTTCCGCCGGGTGGTGGAACGGGCCAGTTTCAGCAAGGCGGCCATTGACCTTGAGCAATCCACTGCGGCCGTGAGTAAACAGGTTCGTCAGCTTGAGCAGCGTCTGGGCACGTTGCTGATTCTGCGCACCACCCGCCGTATGAGTCTGTCCGAAGCCGGACAGGCCTACTTCAGCGAGTGCTGTCATCTGCTTGACGAGCTCGATGCACTTGAACGGGCCACGCTGGCCGGAGCCAGCGAACCGAGTGGACGCCTGCGGGTCAATGCACCGCTGTCGTTCGGTCTCAAGGTGCTTTCACCGGTGCTGGTGAAATTCATGCAGCGCTATCCACAGTTGAAGGTCGAGTTGACCCTGGATGACCGCTTACTGGATGTGGTCAGCGAAGGCTTCGACGTGTCATTGCGGATCCGCACAAGCCTGCCCGACTCTTCATTGATTGCCCGGAACCTGGGAGACGTCGAACAGATTATCTGCGCCTCACCGGGTTATCTGAACGCCCACGGCACACCGAACACCGCCGAAGATCTGCGTCAGCACGCCTGCCTCGCCTACCGACTGGCCGAACACCCCGGCAGTTGGCAACTCGAAGGTCCGCACGGTCATACACGGCTTGAACTGCCGGTACGCTTTGCGGTGGACAACAGCCTGATGCTCGGCGACATGCTGCTGGCCGGACTGGGCATCGGCGCCCTGCCCTCGTTCATTGCCTTGCCGCTGCTGGAAAGCGGTCAGTTGCAACGGGTCTTGCCGGAACATTCGATGTCCCGACGCGGTATCTACGCGCTGTACGCGAGCAACCGCCATCTCTCGCAAAAAATCCGGGTGTTTGTCGATTTTCTGGCTGAGAGGTTAAGTCAGGAGTGACATTGCAAGGTCAGTTGGGCGGCCGGGATCCCTGTAGCCGCCATCGCCAGCGGCTACGGGAAATGTCAGAGATTCCTTGACCGACTGACATTACGGATTGTCTGCGCCTCGCCCGACGCTGCCTGATGTGCAAGGATGTTGCGCCGCACATTGTTATCCGCCGGATTGCCAAGGATTTTTCATGACCGCCATCAGTACCCCAGCTCCCGTGGTCCCCGGGCGTCTGGAGCAAATGTCTACCCGTATCGCCTTCTTCATCGCCGGTTTCGCCATCGCCGCCTGGGCGCCGCTGGTGCCTTACGCCAAAGCGCGGGCCGGACTCGATGAAGGAACACTCGGCTTGTTGCTGCTGTGCCTGGGGGTCGGCTCGATCATTGCCATGCCGGTGGCCGGGATCCTGGCTTCGCGCTTCGGTTGCCGTCGGGTGATGACCGGCGGGACGATGTTGATCTGCCTGGCTCTCCCGCTGTTGGCGACGGTTTCCTCGACGCCGTTGTTGATCGCCGCGCTGTTCATGTTCGGCGCCGGGCTGGGTTCGGTGGACTCCACGGCGAACCTGCAAGCGGTGATCGTCGAACGGGCCAGTGGCAAAACCATGATGTCGGGCTTCCACGGATTGTTCAGCCTCGGCGGGATCGTCGGCGCGGCCGGGGTCAGCGCTCTGCTGGGCCTGGGGATATCGCCGTTGAGTGCCATGCTGGTGGTAATCGTGTTTCTGGTGCTCGCTTTGCTCAAGGCTGCGCCGCATCTGTTGCCCTATGCCAGCGAAAGCTCAGGTCCGGCCTTCGCCGTACCCCATGGCGTGGTGCTATTTATCGGCAGCCTGTGCTTTATCGTGTTTCTCGCAGAAGGCGCGGTGCTCGACTGGAGCGCGGTGTTCCTGACGTCCGAGCGCAATCTCGACGCCGCCTGCGCGGGCTTGGGTTATGCCGCGTTTGCCCTGACCATGACCGCTGGCCGTCTGACCGGCGACGCCATCGTGTACCGGCTCGGCGCCATGCGAGTGATCGTGTTTGGCGGCCTTACCGCCGCTACTGGCCTGTTGCTCGCAACTCTCGCCCCAGCCTGGGAAGCGGCATTGATGGGCTATGCGTTGGTGGGTGCGGGCTGTTCGAACATTGTGCCGGTGCTGTACACCGCCGTCGGCAAACAGAACGTCATGCCGGAAAGCATCGCCGTGCCGGCCATTACCACCCTGGGCTACGCTGGCATCCTCGCCGGGCCCGCGCTGATCGGTTTTATCGCCCACGGCAGCAGTTTGAGCATTGCCTTTGGCTTGATTGCGTTGCTGTTGCTGGCCGTTGCGGCCAGCGGGAAAGTGTTGAAGGTCTAAAAGCTGTGGCGAGGGACTTGCTCCCTCGCCACAGGAAATAATCAGAACCCTACGCTGGCCTGCACAAAGAACGTGCGTGGCGCGCCGACATAGATCCCCGAGTTGTTGTCGCTCGAGCGGGTGAAGTACTGGCGATCGAAGAGGTTCTTCACCCCGGCGCCGAGTTTCAGGTTCGACAACTGCGAGCCGAAGTCATAACCACCGCGAACGTTCCAGGTCACGTAACCCGGTATGTCACCGTACTGACCATCAGCGGTACCAGTGATGTAATTGCCGCTGAAGCTGCCATCGGCGTTGATGCCGGTGCCCAGGGCATCCTGTCTCTACTTGCAAGATCTGCCCTGCCTGCCTAGGGGAAATTGGCTATGGGAAAGGCTATTGGGCATTAGCCTTTTTTTCAATTTGCAAAATTCACAAGTGCCATCTGATCGATAGCTGTCCTACGTGCGAGAAATCGCTAACAAAAGCACGCCCCACTTATGTTACCGCGGGTAGTCGGGCCATGCTCGAAGACCTTGTGCGCTTCGTCGACGTCAACCGGATTGTGCCGACCATCGACAAAGTCTTCCCATTCGATGAAGCCGTCGCCGCCTACGACTACCTGCAATCGGGCCAGCATTTCGGAAAGGTCGTGATCGACGTTCGAATGAACTCATAACTATTTTCGTGAGTGCGCACGACGCACCTCCCCCCTCATCACTCAAAAGGCCGCCACATGGGACACCACGCAAAGGGCGGCTGATCCGTTATCAACCGCCCGGATGCTGCACTGCACGACTGGCTCCCTGCTTCAAGACCCGAACGGGATGCGCCGGCGATGAACCTGAACGCAAAATAGATGAGGTACCGGCATACTGTCCTGTAATATCGACGCCCATTATTGAGCGAGTTTTTTCATGAAGCCAACCGAACGCCACCGTACCATTCTCGATATGGTTCGAACTCGCGACACCAACGTCGAAGAGTTGAGCGCGGCGCTTGGAGCATCCGAAGCGACCGTGCGCCGAGACCTTACGCTTCTCGCCAGGCAACGGTTGCTGGTGCGTACCCACGGTGGCGCAACGGCGTTGATCGGGGTGCACGAACCGGAAGCCTCGCTGGAAGAACGCAAAGGCTCCCACCGCGATGAGAAAGACGCCATTGCAAAAGCGGCGGCCGCTCACATCCAGGAGGGCGATACGGTCTTTCTCGACAGTGGTACCAGTTGCGTCGCACTGGCCATTCATCTTTATTCGCACAAGAACATCCATGTCGTCACCAACAACCTCCTGGCCGTCATGGCGCTTGCCAATGCCCCTGGGGTAAGGCTCACGTTGATTGGCGGCGATCTTCGCGAGTCCAGTATGAGCACGCTCGGTCCGCTGGCCGAACTTTCGCTGAGCCGACTCAGCGTTGACCGGGCGTTCCTTGGTGCCGATGGTG
Organism: Pseudomonas sp. GW821-FHT07G10; assembly: GCF_059418545.1. Classification (NCBI taxonomy): domain Bacteria; kingdom Pseudomonadati; phylum Pseudomonadota; class Gammaproteobacteria; order Pseudomonadales; family Pseudomonadaceae; genus Pseudomonas; species Pseudomonas sp. GW821-FHT07G10. Next base: position 110,503 of record NZ_JBWKQB010000018.1, read on the forward strand.
TCGTTGCCGGGTTTGGTCTGTGTGAAGCGAGCGCCCAACAGGCCTATCTGAAAGAGTGTGTCATCAAGCGCGCGGCACAGGTTTTCGTGCTGGCCGACTCCGAGAAACTGGGTCGGGCACGACAACAGCACTGGACACCGCTCGAGCGGGAGTGGCGACTGATTACTTCATCGCTGGATGAAGTTGAGCTCAAGCCGTTTGAAGAAATGGGCATGGTGACGGTTGAGACCGTTGTTGTTAGCCATGAGTAACCAGGCAGCACCGGAGGGTGCTGCCTGGTTACAACCATTTTTCCAGTCTGCCCGTCGACTCCTGAAATAGACCTGTCAGGACTTAAATCGATGACGCGTCAGACTGCGTGTCATCATCGCCCTCCCCTTAAAAGATGTAATCAGTGGTCAGGAAGTTCGATTCGCGGCGACGAATGATCTCGCTGATCAACTGCTTGTTGTCTTCCTGAAACTTCGCAGCCACCAGGGTGCGGATCGAGAATACCCGCAATGCGTCATGCACCGACAAGGTTCCCTCGGCCGAGTTCTTGCGACCGTTGAACGGAAAACTGTCCGGACCGCGCTGGCACTGGGCGTTGAGATTGACGCGGCCGACCTGGTTGGCAAAGGCATCCACCAGCTTGCCGACTTGTGCCGGATCAGTGCCGAAGATGCTCAACTGCTGCCCGAAGTCAGACTCCAGGACATAGTCGATGACCGTCTCCAGATCACGGTAAGGCACCACGGGCACGACTGGCCCGAACTGTTCTTCCTGGTAGATCCGCATCGACGGGTTGACCGGGTAGAGCACGGCTGGGTAGAAGAACGAATCCCGGGTCTGGCCACCACCCGGGTTGACCACTCTGGCGCCTTTAGCGACTGCATCGGCCACCAGGCCGCTCAAGTAATCGGTCTTGCCCGGCTCCGGCAGCGGTGTCAGCGCCACGCCAGGTTCCCAGGGCATGCCCGACTTTAGGCCGGCGAGTTTGTGGTTGAATTTCTCCAGAAAGCTGTCGACGACGTCTTCGTGCACAAAAAGGATCTTCAACGCAGTGCAACGCTGGCCATTGAACGACAGCGAACCGGTGACAGCCTCGTTGACAGCATTATCCAGATCGACCTCGGGCAGGACGATGCCCGGGTTCTTCGCATCCAGCCCCAAAATCGCACGCAAGCGATGGGGGCGCGGATGCAGTTTCTTCAGTGCGCTGGCGCCCTTGTGGGTGCCGATGAACGCGAACACATCGATCTTGCCGCTGGCCATGAGCGCACTGACGGTTTCCCGGCCGCTGCCATAAATCACATTGATCACCCCGGCCGGAAAGCTGTCGCGGAAGGCTTCGAGCAGCGGACGGATCAGCAGCACGCCGAACTTGGCTGGTTTGAAGACCACGGTGTTGCCCATGATCAGGGCCGGAATCAGGGTGGTGAAGGTTTCGTTCAGCGGGTAGTTGTAGGGCCCCATGCACAAGGTCACGCCCAGCGGCACGCGACGGATCTGACCGAGGGTGTCCTGCTCGAGGTCAAAGCGACTGGATCGACGATCCAGCTCCTTGAGGGCGGTAATGGTGTCCACGATGTAGTCGCAGGTACGGTCGAATTCTTTTTCCGAGTCCTTGAGGTTCTTGCCAATTTCCCACATCAGCAACTTGACCACAGCAGTGCGCTGTTCGCGCATGCGCGCCAGAAAGGCTTCAACGTGCTGGATCCGCTGCGCTACGCGCATGGTCGGCCAGTCGCCCTGGCCGTTGGCGTAGGCACCGACCGCCGCGTCGAGAGCGACCAGTGCCGCCCCGGCGTCGAGCAGCGGCGTGCTGCCGAGGATCGCTTGCTGGTCGCCCTCTGCTGTGCTGAGGAACACCGGGCTGCGCACAGGAGCCAGCGGGCCGTTCCAGGTGTGTAGTTGGCCGTCGACCAAGTATTCGCGCTGTTCGATCGGGGCACCGAGGCGGTACTGTTCAGGGATGTCGGCGAGAGCAGGAAACAATGTTTCAAGGCGAATGGTGGACATGAAAACAACCTCTTTTTATTGTCAGTAGAAAAATGGCTGGGCGACGGATCTGGATTGCCCGCCGCTCCGGGTGGGGTTCAAGGCCGAGCAGCCCGACAGATCGCCGCGAACGAGGCGGCATTCAGCGAGGCACCGCCAATCAACCCCCCATCAATATCCGGTTGGGCAAACAGTTCGCTGGCGTTGTCCGCCTTGACGCTGCCGCCATAGAGAATCGATGTGGTTGCCGCCAAGGTCGAATCCTGTTCGGTCAGCAGCGCACGAATATGGCGGTGTACCGCTTGAGCCTGCGCCGGTGTGGCGGTCTCGCCCGTACCGATTGCCCATACCGGCTCGTAGGCAATGACCCCGGCGGCCAAGCCTTCGATACCGACCTGCTGCAGTACCGCCAGGATCTGCCCGGCGACCACTTGCTCGGTGCTTTCTGCGCGCCGCTGCTCCAGGGTTTCGCCCACGCAAAGCACCGGAACCAACCCCGCGTGCAAGGCGGCGGCATACTTGCGGGCAACCTCGACATCACTTTCGGCGAACAATGCTCGCCGCTCGGAATGGCCAACCAATACAAAGCGACAGCCCAGATCCAGGAGCATCGAGCTGCTCACTTCCCCGGTAAAGGCCCCGTCACCATGGGCATAGAGATTTTGCGCACCCAGGCGCACATGGGTGCCCGCCAACAACTCGGCGACCTGCGCGAGATAGGGATGCGGCGGACAAATCGCAATATCGACCTCACGCAAAGTCCCCCACACACTCTGCAAGGCATACAGCAATTGCGCGTTGGCTTGCCGATCGCCATTCATTTTCCAGTTGCCGATGACCCGCTTGCGTTTCATTGACGTGCCCCCAGTCGCCCTTCAAGCAACGCGACAGTGCTGTAAGGCGCACGGTCCTGCAGCGCGTCTTCGATACGCAGCAGCTGGTTGTACTTGCCCACCCGGTCAGAACGACAGAGCGAACCGGTCTTGATCTGACCGGCACAGGTAGCGACCGCCAGATCGGCAATGCTGGTGTCCTCGGTCTCACCCGAACGATGGGAAATCACCGCGGTGTATCCCGCGTCCTGGGCCATGCGAATGGCGTCGAAGGTTTCGCTGAGGCTGCCGATCTGGTTGTACTTGATCAAAATCGAGTTGCCGATGCCACGCTCGATACCTTCCTTAAGAATGCGCGTGTTGGTGACGAACAAGTCGTCGCCAACCAGCTGCACCCGCTTGCCCAGCTTTTCGGTGAGATACGCCCAGCCATCCCAATCGCTCTCGTCCATACCATCCTCGATCGATACGATCGGATAGCGCTGGCACAGCCCGGCCAGGTAGTCGGCAAACCCCTTGGAGTCGAAGTCCTTGCCCTCGCCTGCCAGCACGTAACGCCCATCGCGATAGAACTCGGAGGCCGCACAGTCCAAGGCCAGGGTTATGTCCCGTCCCAAGACATAACCGCTGCGCGTCACTGCCTCCTCGATGACCACCAGCGCTTGTTCATTGGACGCCAGCGAAGGGGCGAAGCCGCCTTCGTCACCGACGGCGGTACTCAGACCGCGTTCGGCTAGCACCTGTTTGAGGGTGTGAAACACCTCTGAGCCGATGCGCAAGGCTTCCTTGAACGAACCGGCACTGACCGGCTGGATCATGAATTCCTGAATGTCGACGTTGTTATCCGCGTGTTCGCCGCCGTTGAGGATGTTCATCATCGGCACCGGCATGCTGAAGGCGCCAGAACCGCCGTACAACGCAGAAAAATGCTCGTAAAGTGCAACATTCAAGGCCGCCGCAGCCGCTTTGGCCGTCGCCAGGGACACGGCAAGAATGGCGTTGGCGCCCAAGACGCTTTTGCTCTCGGTACCGTCCAGGGCAATCATCGCATCGTCGACTTCACGCTGATTCAGCGCATCCAGCCCCACGACACGCTTGCGTATCGCGCCATTGACAATTGCCACCGCGCGCATCACGCCTTTGCCATGGTAACGACTGGAGCCGTCACGCAACTCCAGGGCTTCGCGGCTACCGGTGGAGGCACCGGACGGCACACTGGCCATCCCCACCGCACCGCCACCGAGTGTGACCACCGCTTCAACAGTCGGGTTACCGCGCGAGTCGAGGATTTCCCGAGCGTAAATATGTTGGATCAGGGTTTTGTTATTCATGTGTGTCAGCACCACTAAAAGGGGTTGAGACGACAATCTGACGATCATCCATATCGAGCAGTTCTTGCTGTTCGGCGCGAGCCTGGGAGAAATCGAAATCACGCGGCCAAGACTGTTCTTCCTCCGCCGTCGGATCGAACGTGGTTTGTTGAATAATTGAGTCAATCACAGCCATCACCTCACTCAGCAAACCCGGTCACCTACGCGAATCACGCGCAGACAATTAGTCCCACCTTGAGCACCGGCGTGATCGCCTCGCGATATCAGTACGTGATCGCCCTGCACCACCACACCACGGCGCACCAACTCGTCCACGGCGTGGCTATTGATCTCGGCAACCGCGAAGGCATCGCTATCGAACGGAATGGTTTGAACACCCCGAAAAAGCGCGACGCGATGTTGCGTCCGCCCGTTCCGGGAAAATGCATAGATGGGCAAGTGCGAGCGAATCCGGGACATCAACCGTGGCGTGTCGCCGCTCTCGGTCATACAGATAATGGCCTTCACCCCGTGCAGGTGATTGGCTGTATACATCGCAGCCATGGCAATCGACTCATCGATGTTGTGAAACACCTCATCCATACGGTGCCTGGAGCGATGCGCCAGCGGGTGTTTCTCTGCGCCGACGATCACCCTGCACATGGCCTCCACGGTTTCGACCGGATAAGCACCGGTGGCGGTCTCGGCCGAGAGCATGACCGCATCAGTACCATCGAGTACCGCGTTGGCCACGTCGAACACTTCAGCGCGGGTTGGCATCGATTGGCTGATCATGGACTCCATCATCTGCGTCGCCGTAATCACCACCCGATTCAAGGTACGCGCCCGCTCGATGATCAACTTCTGCACGGCAACCAGTTCGGCATCGCCAATCTCTACCCCCAAATCGCCACGTGCCACCATCACCCCATCAGAGGCTTCGATAATGGCATCCAGAACATTCAGGTCATTGACAGTCTCTGCCCGCTCGATTTTGGCAATCAGCCCCGCCTCGCCACCCGCCTCGCGCATCAATTGACGCGCCAGATGCATATCGGCGGCATCCCGGGGAAAGGACACGGCCAGGTAGTCGACCTCCATCTGCGCGGCCGTCTTGATGTCGATGCAGTCCTTCTCGGTCAACGCAGCAGCCGAAAGGCCGCCGCCCTTGCGATTGATGCCTTTGTTGTTCGATAGCGGCCCGCCGATCAGCACTTCGCAGAACAACTGGCTGGCCTCGACGTCCAGCACCTTGAGTTCGATACGCCCGTCGTCCAGCAACAGGATATCGCCGGGGCGGCTGTCGCTGATCAGTGCTTCGTAATCAATGCCGACGCGCTGTTCGTCGCCGGCGTTTTTATCGAGGGTGGCATCCAGGATGAACACCTGCCCCTTGTGCAACAGCACCTTGCCCTGGGCGAAGCGCGCGATGCGAATTTTCGGCCCTTGCAGATCCGCCAGTACCGCAACGAAACGGCCATGCCTGGCGGCCAGTTCACGTACCAGTCTGGCTCGGGCGATGTGTTCTTGCGCACAGCCATGGGAGAAATTCAGTCGTACAACATCCACCCCGGCACAGATCAACCCTTCAATAGCTTCAGGGCTTTCTGTGGCCGGACCTAGCGTTGCTATAATTTTTGTTCTACGCATCATGATGGTTTGCATCCTCATGCCGGACGTGCCGACTCAGTACGGATCTCACGGTACAAGCACCGCGAGGTCCGGGTGTTTCAGGTGCGTCCGACGGAACTTTGGTTTATCCGACCCGAGCAAAACCCTCCGCCCTGGTGGAGGGCGGTCGGCTTTATCCGAGGTTTCGCTGTTATAAAGGGTGGCAATACTGTGGGGCAGTACGCCGGCACCTTATCGATATTGCCTTCAGGCTTATCGCCGGGTAGCCAGTTCGGCGCCCTGACGCAAGGCTTCGAGCAAGCTGCGCTCGTCGGCGATACCCTTGCCGGCAATGTCGAACGCTGTTCCGTGATCGACAGACGTACGCACCACGTCCAGCCCGACGGTCACGTTCACGCCGGCCTCCAGACCCAACACCTTGACCGGGCCGTGCCCCTGGTCGTGATACATCGCGACCACCAGATCGAAGTCGCCACGCCCCGCGCGGAAGAACAGCGTGTCGGCAGGCAGAGGGCCTGTCACGTCGAGGCCGCGCTCTTGCAGTTCCTTGACAGCCGGGATGATTTTCTCTTCCTCTTCGCCATAGCCGAACAGACCGTTCTCGCCCGCATGCGGGTTGATGCCGCATACACCGATACGAGGCCTGGCGATGCCAGCCTTGATAAGCGTTGCGTTACCGCGCTCGATGGTGCGCAGCACCAGGCCCGGCTCGATCTTGCGGATCGCGTCGATGATGCCGATGTGAGTGGTAACGTGGATCACGCGCAGTTGCGGCGCGACCAGCATCATCGACACTTCGTCGACATGCGTCAGGTGTGCGAGCAGTTCGGTATGGCCGGGATACTTGTGACCGCCGGCGTGCAGCGCTTCCTTGTTGAGCGGAGCGGTGCAAATTGCATCGATTTGCTTGGCCTGCGCGAGCTCGACGGCGCGGGCAATGTATTGATAGGCCGCATCACCGGCGACAGCTGACAGCTGTCCGAACGGCAGGTCATCGGGGATCAGATCCAGGTCGATGCAGTCGATGGTGCCAGGCTGATAGAGCGCTTCGGAGGCGTCTTTGATGCGACGAACTTTGGCGCTGCCGTTGACGATCTTGTTGGCCTGTTCGAGGCGACGGGCATCACCAATCACCAACGGCCGGCATTGCTGATAAACGATGTCGTGGGTCAGACTCTTGACGATAATTTCCGGCCCGACGCCTGCTGCGTCGCCCATGGTGAGACCGATAACGGGAAGATAGTTACTCATAAGACTTACCTTGATCCTTTCATTGCATGTAGTGGAGCGCTGGACTCGGCGTCCGCACTCAAATGGAGCCAAGCGCTGTAAAGCGCCTGTTCGCTGCCGAACGCTCCAGCCTTGGTGACGATGCCCGGACGATGGCCGTGCTTGATGGCAAGAGGTCGGCCCACCGCGACGCCGGCTTCGATTTCCGTGATCAGTTCCAGACTCTCGATGCCGACGGCCATGAGCATTGCTCGTGCGGTTTCGCCTCCCGTCGCAATGAGACCGCTGACGTGTGCGAAACCAGGTTTGACCATTGCTGCCAGCATGGTCGACAAGTGCGCGCCTTCGGCCGGGTCGAACGCTTCATCGCGTCCGATGCGCACTAATAGATCTTCGCCGCTGCCCAGGTGTTGACCGATACGTTCAGCCCACACGGCCCAATCATCGTGCCCCATGCCACAGCGCAAAACGGCAGACGGAACAATCAGCTCGGCAACCCCGCTGCGCTCCTTGAGAACCGCACATTGGCGCTCGGAAACGCTGGACAGGCTACCGACCATGATCAGAATCGACCCCGGTCCTTTTTGAAATGCGGCACTGCTCGGCGCCGAGCCCTCGAACAATTCGGACACCTTGGTGATCTCACGGGCCAGGCCACCGGAGCCGACCCAGAAAAACGGCTGTTCCAGACGCGCGGTGACATCCGCGAGAATTCGCAGATCGTCGGTGGTTTCGGCATCGACAATCAGCGCTTGAATGCCACCCTTGCGGATTTCCAGGATGCGCCGGATCAGCACCGTCCGGTCGCCTCGCAGGATGTCGATCCCCACTTGTGCGGTTGTCAGCCCGGCAGCGATGAGCATCCCGTCGACGTCGGCGGGACGGCTGGCATTTTCCAGTTGCCAGGTATCAGTGCTTTCCAGAGGCGCACCGTTGACCAGAACGTGGCCACCGCGCAGCGTGCGACCGGTCGAGGGAAATGCCGGGGCGACGATGGCCAGGCCGGCCAGGCGTTGCAGCGCCGCAACCTCTGCGGCCCAGTTGCCGCGCAACGTCGAATCGATTTTCTTGTACAGTCGCTGTCCCGGTTTGATCAGCGCCTGGAACGCGGCGATGACACAGTCGGCAGCCTCTTTGGGCGGCAGGCGACGGGAGTCGGTATCCACGGCGATGACTTGAGCATCACCCGTGACTTGCGACGAACTCAACGCCACCACCGTGCGCAGCCCGGCGTCGACGAAGCCGATAGCACAGTCCGCTGCGCCCGACAGGTCGTCGGCGATGATTAACATGCTCATCGTGAGGCTCCCTGCTCGCGCGGTGCCTGCTCCTGAGTGTCGTTGGTTTCTCGCGACTTTATTCGCTTGGCGATTGCGGAAACCAGCACCGGCGACACGATAGCCGTCACGACGACACAAGAGGCGACCAACAGCGTTGCGCTGGCGGCCGCCTGTTCATAAACCGGGTTCGCCGCTGCAACCAATGCAGGTACCGCAGCGGCATTGCCGGCAGTGTTGGCCGCCGCAGCGCCCGCTACGCCGGTACCACCCGACAAACGATCGGCGAAGTACAGGGGAATGCCTGTCACCACGACAACCGCAGCGCCCAAACCGATGCCAAGCAGCCCGGCTTGCCAGACTTTATGCAGGTCCAGGGTTGCGCCCAATGCCAATGCAAAGAAGGGAATCATCACGGGCACCGCTTTTGAAAGAAAAGCACGCATTTCACGATCAAGATTGCCCAGCAGCATGCCGAGCAGCAGCGGCAGGATCGCGCCTGCCAGGGTTGGCCAGGGGAACGCCGACAAACCCGCGACACCGAGCGTCACCATGGTCAGAAACGGGCCGGACTCCAGCGACATGACCGAGTACGCCCCCACATCTTCAGAGCGACCGTATTGGCTCATCAGGGCCATGTACAAACCGCCATTGGTGTCATTCATTGCCGCCACAACAGCCAGGGTCGACAGACCTGCGAAGAGCCCGGTCGAGATCGGCTGCTCACCCAAAAAATGCCCCATCACGATGCCGATGATCATGGCAGTGCCGATTTTGGTAGCGAACAGTGTGCCGCCTTTCTTCAGCAGGTAAGGCGTTGCCTTGACGTCGATGCTCGCACCCATGCAGACATAGAAAACCGCCAGAATCGGTAGAGCGCCGCTAAACAATGCATTAGTAAAGGAACCGAAGAACTTCGGCATGTCAGGCAGGAAGGTGGCAACGAGAGAACCGATGAGCAACGGGACAATCATCATGCCGCCCGGTACGCGTTCGATCGACCGCTTGATGGGAAACTGGGCCATGCGGGTACTCCTTATTTTTATGTGGGCACTGCTGAGTGAACCTGACTGAATCAGTCACCAAAATGATTGAAATAGTCACAATCACGGTATGACAAAGCGATAAAATGCACAAGCAATCATTTTAATGCTCGTTTCAATCACTTTTTGGGTTTTATATTCGAAAACCTGCTCAACCAGTACCGGCTCCGACCGAACGAGGCGCGAGCGCCAGCCCCGACAGGCGAACAACACTTACACGTTGTTCGCCTGTTTTTAACGCTGCCTGATTCAGCCGCGATGACGCCTGCGGAAGTAGTCGATTAGGCCCTGAGTCGAACAGTCTTCGGCGGGCGGTGGATCGAATCCCGTTAGGCTGCCGTAGACACTAGTCCCCAGCTCTTTGCCCAACTCCACTCCCCACTGATCGAAGGAGTTGATTCCCCAGACCACTCCCTGCACAAATACTTTGTGCTCATACAGCGCGATTAATGCGCCGAGACGCCGCGGATCGAGGGTTTCCATCACAAGGGTATTGCTGGGTCGGTTACCGGGGATCACCTTATGGGGTGCCAAGCGCTGTACATTCGCTTTCGACAATCCCTTGGCCCGCAACTCGACTTGGGCTTCTCTTAGACTCTTACCGCGCATCAGCGCCTGACTTTGCGACAAACAGTTGGCGTACAACCATTGATGGTGGTCGGCCACAGGCTTGTGACTGACAACTGGGACGATAAAGTCCGCAGGTATCAACGCGGTCCCCTGGTGCAGCAATTGGTGATATGCGTGTTGGCCATTACAGCCGACCCCTCCCCAAATTACCGGCCCGGTACCGCAGGAAACCGCCGAGCCATCCTGGCGAATGCTCTTGCCGCTGGATTCCATATCCATCTGCTGCAAGTGCTTTACGAAGTTTCGCAAATAATGATCGTAGGGCAGAAAAGCGTATGCCTGGGCATCCCAGAAGTTGCGATACCAAATGCCAAGCATCGCCAGTAGCACCGGCATGTTGCTTTCGAACGGCTCATTGAGGAAATGGCAGTCCATGGCGTAGGCACCGGAGAGCAGTTCCTTGAAGTTGGTCATGCCGATAGCCAGAGCAATTGGCAAACCTATCGCCGACCATAGCGAATAACGGCCACCGACCCAGTCCCACATCGGGAGGATGTTCTTCTCGCGAATGCCAAAATCGATTGCCGCCTGATTGTTGCTGGTTACGGCAATAAAATGTAGGTGTAGTTGCTGCTCATTGCCGCCGCTGCTCAGAAACCAAGCACGGGCCGCTTGGGCGTTTTTCAGCGTTTCCAAGGTTACAAAAGTCTTGCTGGAAACGATAAACAACGTAGTTTCGGCGTTCAGGCGAGCGGTCAATTCATGGAATTCACTACCATCGATATTCGCCAGGTAATGGCAGCGCACCCCAGAGGGGTGGCTGTAGGGTAAGAGCGCCTCGGACACCAGTTCCGGCCCCAGGAAGGACCCACCAATACCGATATTGACCACGTCCGTTATCGCTTTATCGCTATAGCCGCGCCATAACTTGTTATGGATGCGATCCACGATTTCGGTCATTTTCCCAAGGGCGTCGTGGACGTCGCGCATCAGGTTACGTCCGTCGACGATCAAGCGATCACCCACCGGACGGCGCAAGGCCGTATGCAAGGCGGGACGACGCTCCGAGGCGTTGACCTGTTCGCCGACAAACATCGCCTGGATCGCCTCGTTGAGCCCCGACTCCCGAGCCAGCCGGATCAACAGATCGCGGGTTTCTCGGCTGATCAGATTCTTCGAGTAATCCAGAAAAAGACCACAACTGGAAGCGGAAAACTCCTTGAAACGTCCAGCGTCAGACTCGAATGCTTCGCGCATGTTGAAGCGCTGCATAGCGTCACGGTGCTTTTGCAGAGCTCGCCAGGAAGCCAGGCTGGTGGCATCAAGCGGTTGCAGATAATGCTTGGCGGGAGACTTCCGGCCAGAAGGTGCCCCCCCCTTCGACTTCGACTCCTGCAGGAGTGGCGTCACCCTAGAACGCAGCGCCTCACTATCGACATCTGCCTGCATGACTATTCCTCCACAGCCGACTTAGTCAGCAGGGTCTGCGCCGCATCAAGCACGCTTTCGAGGGTAATACCGAAGTGCTCGTACAACGCCGAAGCAGGCGCCGACTCGCCGTAGGTGGTCATGCCGATGACGCGACCTTCCAGGCCCACGTACTTGTACCAGTAATCCGTGTGAGCAGCTTCGATGGCGATCCGGGCGTTGACCTGCAACGGCAGAACCGCTTGCTTGTAGCCGGCATCCTGAGCATCGAAGACGCTGGTGCATGGCATGGAAACC
>NZ_JBWKQB010000019.1:0-19776 GCF_059418545.1 Pseudomonas sp. GW821-FHT07G10
AAGCCTTTTGCTTACTTTTCGGCGTCTGGAAAAGTGAGGCGCCGTAAGGGCGAAACCCTAAGTGGCCGTTACCGCAGGAATGGATATGTACACCAGCAAGAGCCAGGCCGGCTGTCAGGCCGCCTTCGCGAGCAATCGAGCGTCGACCGGCTGCTCCCACAATGGATTGGTGTACATCTGTGAGAGACAGGCCGGCTGTAAGGCCGCCATCGCGAGCAAGCTCGGCTCCTACAATGGATTGGTGTACATCTGCGAGAGACAGGTCGGCTGTCAGGTCGCCATCGCGAGCAATCGAGCGTCGACCGGCTGCTCCTACAATGGATTGGTGTACATCTGCGAGAGACGGGTCAGCTGTAAGGTCGCCTTCGCGAGCAATCGAGCGTCGACCGGCTGCTCCCACAATGGATTGGTGTACATCTGTGAGAGACAGGTCGACTGTCAGGTCGCCATCGCGAGCAAGCTCGGCTCCTACAAAAACGGCTGAAAGGTAGAGCGGCATACACCGCCCCACCACTCAACAGGCCGAGCGTTGCAACGGATATGTACACCTGCAACAGATTGGTCGGCTGTCAGGCCGCCATCGCAGGCAAGCCTTGCTCCTACGGTTGAGAGATAGGCCCCAGCAACAACCCCTGCTCCCGATCGCACAACTGCACCACGTAATCCCACAGCACCCGTAGCCGCACCGACTTGTGCAATTCGCGCCGGGTGCTGATCCAGTAGCTGCGCTGGATACTTTCGGCCGGCAGCAGCGGCACCAGCTCCGGGTCGTTGCTGGCCATGTAGCACGGCAACACGGCAATCCCCAGGCCCGCGCGTGCAGCCTGTTGCTGGGCGATCACGCTGGTGCTGTGGAAGACCACCTGCGGGCTGCGGCAGAAGCTGTTGAGGAACATCAGTTCCTGGCTGAACAACAGATCATCGACGTAGCCGATCCAGGCGTGCTGCGCCAGGTCTTCGCGGCTACGCAGCGGCGGCGAACGATCCAGGTAGGCGCGACTGGCATACAGTGCCAGGCGGTAGTCGGTCAGTTTGCGGGTGACCAGCATGTCCGCGGCCGGACGCTCCAGGTGGATGCTGATCTCCGCTTCGCGGTTGAGGATGCTGACGAAGCGTGGCACGGCCACCAGTTCCACTTCCAATCCCGGATAGCGTTCGAACAAACCATTCATGCGGCTGGCAAGGAACATGATGCCCAGGCCTTCGGTTACTCCCACGCGGATCTTGCCCAGCGGCGCACTGGACTGGGTGATTTCTTCCTGGGCCAGCAAGGCGACGTTTTCCATGGCTTCAGCGTGCTTGAGCAACGCTTCACCGGCCGGCGTCAGTTGGTAGCCCTGGGCATGCTGGACGAACAGCGCGGTGCCGAGGCTTTTCTCGATGGCCTCGATATGCCGGGCCACAGTGGCGTGGGTGGTTTTCAGCCGCCGCGCCGCCGTCAGCAAACGGCCGCTACGCTGTAACTCGAGAAAAAACCGCAGGTCATTCCAATCGAACATGAGTCTTCCTTGAATGTGCCAGAGAATGCAGCTGTCTGAAAACGCACAGCTACTGAGCAAAAACTAACATTCTTTCAACGAAAGCTAACAACTAGGATAACTGGCAAAGAACAACAACAGCAGAGGTCATGGATGCAGCCTGACGTTGATGAATACGACTACGTGGTAGTGGGCGCCGGGCCGGCCGGCTGTTTACTGGCCAATCGACTGTCCGCCAACCCGGAACACCGTGTGCTGCTGCTCGAAGCCGGCGGCCGCGACAACTACCCATGGATTCATATCCCCGTGGGTTATCTGTTCTGCATCGGCAACCCGCGCACCGACTGGTGCTACAAGACACAAGCGCAACCTGGCCTGCAAGGTCGCAGCCTGAGTTACCCACGCGGCAAGGTACTGGGCGGCTCTTCGTCGATCAACGGCATGATCTACATGCGCGGCCAGGCCAGTGACTACGACGGTTGGGCCGCCGACGGCAATCCGGGCTGGGCCTGGAAAGATGTACTGCCACTGTTCAAACAGAGCGAAAACCATTTTGCCGGCGACTCGGAATTCCACAGTGCTGCCGGGCAATGGCGGGTCGAGCGTCAGCGGCTGTCGTGGCCGATCCTCGATGCCTTCCGCGAGGCCGCCGAACAACGAGGCATTGCCAGCATCGATGACTTCAACCGCGGCGACAACGAAGGCTGCGGTTACTTCCAGGTCAACCAGAAGGCCGGGGTACGCTGGAACGCCGCCAAGGCCTTTCTCAAACCGATCCGCAACCGACCTAACCTGACCGTGCTGACGGATGTCGAAGTAGACCGCGTGCTCCTGAAAAACGCCCGCGCTTCGGCTGTCAGCGCCCACTGGCAGGGGCAGCAGAAAACCTGGAAAGCACGGCGGGAAATCGTCCTCTGCGCCGGCTCCATTGGCTCGCCGAGCATCCTGCAGCGTTCCGGGATTGGCCCGGGCAGCGTGTTGCAGCGCTTGGGTATTGGCGTCGCCCATGAACTGGCCGGCGTGGGCGGCAACCTGCAGGATCACTTACAGCTGCGGTTGATCTACAAGCTGCAAAACGCCCGTACCCTGAACCAGATCGCCGGCAGCGTGTGGGGCAAGATGGGCATGGGCCTGCGTTATCTGTATGACCGCAGCGGCCCGCTGTCCATGGCCCCGAGCCAACTCGGTGCTTTCGCCCGTTCGGGGCCGGAACAGACGTCGGCCAACCTTCAATACCATGTGCAGCCGCTTTCGCTGGAGCGTTTCGGCGAGCCGTTACATACCTTCCCGGCGTTCACCGCATCGGTCTGTGACCTGCGTCCGCAGAGCCGTGGCCGAGTAGAAATCCGCTCCGCCGATCCGCAGCAGGCGCCGCTCATTGAACCCAACTACCTGAGCCATCCTGAAGACCTGCGAGTGGCCGCCGACGCCATTCGCCTGAGCCGGCGTATCGTCGCGGCGCCGGCCTTGCAACCATTCAACCCCACCGAATACCTGCCCGGCGACGCCTTGCAGACTGACGAGCAACTGTACGAAGCGGCGGCGCGGATCGGCACGACGATTTTCCATCCGGTCGGCACCTGCCGCATGGGCAACGACCCAGACGCCGTGGTCGACGCACAGTTGCGGGTCCACGGCATTCCCGGGTTGCGCATCGCCGACGCCTCGATCATGCCGCGTATCACCTCGGGCAATACCTGTTCACCGACCCTGATGATCGCCGAGAAAGCCGCCCAGCTGATACTCGCGACATCGACAAGGAGTTTTTCACCGGTAAAAGAACTGCTCACGGAATAGCACCTGTAGGAGCCGAGCTTGCTCGCGATGGACGTTAACGATAACGCGTGTTTTCTAAATAAACGCGTCGCCCTTGAGACAATCGCGAGCAAGCTCGGCTCCTACAAGGACCGCGCAAACCGACATCGCGCCAAACATGGCGGCGACAGTGGAACAACAAAAACAATCACTGTGAGGGATAACGATATGTCAGAACATGCTCAGACCCTGGACGCGACGCTTAGCGCGAGCACCAGCAAGGACACCCAGAAAGTCATCTTCGCCTCGTCCCTGGGGACGGTGTTCGAGTGGTATGACTTTTTCCTCTATGGCGCCCTTGCGGCGGTAATCAGCAAGCAGTTTTTCGCCGGGGTCAACGACACCACCGCGTTTATCTTTGCCTTGATGGCGTTCGCCGCCGGATTTATCGTGCGGCCATTCGGCGCGCTGGTGTTCGGCCGTCTGGGCGACATGATCGGACGCAAATACACCTTCCTCGCAACCATCATCCTTATGGGCCTGGCGACCTTTTGCGTCGGCCTGCTGCCGACCTATTCGAGCATCGGCATTGCCGCGCCGATCATCCTGGTGATGCTGCGCATGCTTCAAGGCCTGGCCTTGGGCGGTGAATACGGTGGCGCCGCTACCTATGTCGCGGAGCACGCTCCGCTCGGTAAACGCGGTTTCCATACCAGCTGGATTCAATCCACCGCCACCCTCGGTTTGCTGCTGTCGCTGCTGGTGGTACTCGGCTGCCGTTACTTCACCGGCGATCAATTTGAAGTCTGGGGCTGGCGTCTGCCGTTCCTGTTGTCGATCGTGCTGCTGGGGATTTCCACCTGGATTCGCCTGAGCCTGCACGAGTCTCCGGCCTTCGTGAAAATGAAGGAGGAAGGCAAGGTCTGCAAGGCGCCGATCCGCGAGTCCTTCGGCAAATGGGAAAATCTCAAAGTGGTGCTGATCGCGCTGTTCAGCATCAACGCAGGGCAAGCGGTGACCTTCTATGCCGCGCAGTTTTATGTGCTGTTCTTCCTCACTCAGTTCCTGAAAATGGACCCGGCCCTGGCCAACGGTCTGCTGATCGTCAGCGTGGTGATTGGCGCACCGTTCTTCATCTTCTTTGGCTGGCTGTCGGACAAGGTCGGACGTAAACCGATCCTGATGCTTGGCCTGTTGCTGGCGACGCTGCTGTACTTTCCGATCTTCAAAACCCTGGCCCACTATGCCAATCCGGCAATCGACCAGGCCAGCCAACAGGCACCGATCACCGTGCTGGCCGACCCGGCCACCTGCACCTTCCAGTTCGATCCGGTGGGCAAGGCGCGTTTCGACAGCCCGTGCGACAAGGTCAAGACCTTCCTGGTCAAACAGGGCTTGCCATATAGCAGCGCAGCAGCGCCTGCCGGCAGCGAAGTGCAAGTGAGCATCGGTGAGGTGCGCATCGACGGTTACAACGAAGCAGCGCTGCGTGGCGCAGTGACGTTGGCTGGCTATCCGCAACAGGCGGACACCCAGCAGATCAACAAACCGATGATCGTCGCATTGATCGTCGCGCTGATCCTGATCTCTGCCATGTGCTACGGCCCGCTGGCGGCGCTGATGGTCGAGCTGTTCCCGACGCGCATCCGCTACACCTCCATGTCCCTGCCCTACCACATCGGCAACGGCTGGTTCGGTGGTTTCCTGCCAACCGTGTCCTTTGCGTTGGTGGTGTACACCGGCGATATCTTCTACGGGCTGTGGTACCCCGTAGTGATCACTGGCGTGAGTCTGATCGTGGGCATGATTTGTCTGCGCGAGACCAAAAACGTGAACATCGATAAGAACTGAGGGTTGAAGGTCCGCCCGCTCGCCATGTTGCTGGTGGTGGGCGGATCCTGTTGGCGCCGTGGCGCGAGGTGCCGGCTCTTGGCCCGGACAAAGTCCGGATTGATCCAGCTCCCGGATCCCTCTAGTGGGCGGCTTGGCGGGCGGATCTGCTCACAGGCGAGATTTATGTAGTGTTAAAAAATATTCACTACAAATCTATTGACGACTCCATTGCCCGCTTGCATTATCCATCTCGTCTCCCCGATCGGGAGAGTTGGCTTGAGTATTCTGAATACGCTCGACAGACCGCCGAGCTGTTCCCCTGATGTGTACTGCCCACAAGGCAGATTGATGAAGCGAACTGGCTGGACCGTCCGGTACAAGGACGAGAAGCGCTGGCGAAACGTCCTCATGATGCTTGTGGCTGAGCGCTTTTTTATCAGCATCGGCATCCTGGTTTGCACTGTTTCTCCTCGTTGAGCCCCAGCTGCGTAGTCGTTTTTCATCAATGCTACATACATCAAACTCAGGGCCCGTTCTGCACCTGACGGACGCCCGTGTCGTCCCGATTGTGCTTCAGGAAACGATTGGCTGATTCGGCTACATGTTTCAGCTAACCAACTAAACAGTGGTCAAGGGGCTTACACATGAATTTGAACAATCAACCAACTATCGATGAACTGGCTCGACTGTTCGCATCGCACAAGGACAGCCACGACAGCCACGTATTGTGGATATGCAAGTCAGGCGAAGTCCGTATCGATTGCCTCGCGCCCCACTCGCACGAAAGTGAATTCGAGCAGGCTCATCACAGCATGCGTGCCAGGCTCAGAATGTATCGCCGGGGCCAAGGGTATGTCGGAAAAAAAGCGGCAGCTGACAAAGACTTCATGGGCCGCGTCCTTCAAACCCTGAGCCATGAATGGAAGCAGATGCAAAATCAGTCCGGGATTTGTCGGGTAGACAAATACTGCTGAGTTCGGCTGCGGTGTCGCTGGTAACTTGAACCTCAGGCTTGCCAGCGACACCAATGCTTCAAGACTTTTCCCATCCAGCAACAATCTGTGCACTGATGCTGACGCCACCACAGACAACGATCACCACATCATGGGCATCGGCAATCGCCGGATGATCCAGATACGCGACGGCAAGAGAAACGCCGCAAGCGGGCTCCACCAACTGACGCATATCATCGGCATACCGAACGACGCCCATGATTGCCTCGGCATCCGACAACACCACACTCTCGTGCTGAAAATTCCGGATATGCTCAACCGGCCACAGCGCAACTTGCGAAGCACCCAGTGAACTGGCAACGGTCTTGATCTCGGGAAGCTTGACGGGATGTCCGGCCTTGAGGGCTGCCGCGAACGAAGCGGCGCCAAGGGTTTCACAGGCGATGATCCGGCAGTCCATCCTTGCATGACGCTCCAGCCCCGTGAGCACACCAGCCAGCAAGCCACCGCCCCCGACCGAGGTCACAATCGTGTCGACCTGAGGGCAATCCTCCAGAATTTCATCCACCATCGTGCTGTGCCCCTCCCACAACGTCGGATGGTCGAAAGCAGGTACGTACTCGGTATCCGCATCTTGCGCGAGTTCAAGCGCCCGCTGATTGGCTTCGTCCCACACCTTGCCGTGCACAATCACCTCTGCACCCGTTTTGGCAATGCGTGCGCGGGTGATTTCAGGGGTGGTTTGCGGCACGACGATGCGCGCCTTCAGACCCAGCGCGGTCGCCGCCACCGCCGTCGCCAATCCAGCATTGCCTCCGGAAGGACAGACGACTGTCTTCTTGCCCTGCCCGGCTGCGAACGTGCAGAGCATGCCCATGCCGCGCAACTTGAACGACCCGCTCGGCTGCAGGTTCTCCAGCTTGAGCCAGATACGCCGCTCTGGCGTCGATAGCCCGGGATGCAAGACCAACGGTGTTCTTATATGAAGCATCACAGCCCCCCTTATAAAAACCGGATAAACGGAAATTCAGGCGCCAGCAGCCAGGACAAGGATCTGAACGCCTGAATGGTTGAGCAATCATCCTGTTGGCGGTGGTTCATTTGTTGATCCCCAGTATTCGCAGCCAATCGGTGGGGAAGCGAACATTCAACGGCAGTTGATCGATTCTCCAGCGCGCCGGTAGTGGTTGATCAAATCTGGCCACGACCTGCAATCCCATTTCGCTTGCGGCAAACGGTCCACGCAGAACTGTTGGCGTGCGACCGGCGCTGTCGACAGCCTGCACAACGTGAGCAGCCAGCCATTCGCCATCCGGCATGCGCACTCGCAGTGATTGGCCTACGGCAGCGTAGTTGATGTTCATAGGCTCCAGATAAATCCACAACAACGGATCCTCCTGCTGCTCCAAACGCATCAGCAGAGTGCCCGGGCCGACGTTTTCGCCCGGCGTAACAAGCACCTCGGCTATTCGACCGCCCTGCGACGCCGTCACTGACAACGCTGCCAAACGCGTCTTCAGCCATTGCTGCTCAGCGTTTTGCTGGATGATCTCTCGATCGACTCCTTGAGGTGACTGACGAGCTATCTGCTCACGACGCTCGAAAGCCAGCAAATCCGATCGAAACCCATCAAGTTCGCTTTGCGCGGCCAGCACTTCCCCTCGGGTGGCAGCACCTTGTTGCACGAGACTTTCCAGCTGCCGGACTCGTTGTTCTGCACGACCTGCCCTGGCGCTGAGCAATTCACGCTCTCTTACACCCAAATCGGAATCGCTGAGGCGCGGGATCTCAGCGGGCATCGCTGCAAGTTGCAATAAACGGGCGCGCCATTCCGGGTTATCGAGGGTGACCAATAGTTGGTCAGCACGCACCTGCTCGCCAGTCGTGACGAAGAGTTGCTCGACCCGACCGGCATCTCGTGCACGCACTTCCTGAATAGGCAGGCGTAACTGTGCCGGCGCATCAATCAGCAGCACGCCGTACAGCAACTTTGCGACAAGCCAGAGTAACGGGCTGGCGACCAGGAACAGGATCAGGTACCAGCGCAGGCGAAATGCCATTCGTTTGCCCGGGGCGTAGAGCACATTCAGACCCTGCTCCTGTGTGGGATTGTGCTCTTTGTGACTGTCGAAACGAATCTTCATGAGCGGCTCACCGTTTTGGGAAGTCTCGCCAGGCTTGCCAATCAATGCCGGCAATACCCTGAGGTTGCAATTGCTCGCGCCACACAGCGACCTGGCGTTGCAATTGTTCAGCGGGTACTCCCGCCCAGCTTTCGGTGGAAGGCAACTGCGGCTCTGCGCTCTGGGCCAGGCGAAATTGCAGATCGGGCCAACGCTTTGCGATCTGCCCGGCCAGTTGCGCACTGCGCTGCGGGTTACGGGTGTAAATCATCAGACTGACCTGACGCACGCCGATTGCCGGAAGTGCACAAGGCACGCAAGGATGTCCGGCCGTGGCCGCAACGAACCAGCGATGGTGACTCGATATTTCCACCGGCCAGCGGCTTACCGCTGACACCGCCCGCAACGTGTCGAGCCAGTCTTGCAAACGTTGATCGGGTACCGGCCAACCGAGTTGTTCAACTTCAAGATCCAGATGAAGACTGGAAAACGACAATCCCTGAAGTTTGATGAGCAAATCGGTCAGTTGCCCGCGCTGCTGCGGTTCGATCCAGCCGGGGTCGCCGAGCAACAGGCTCACTTGCAGACCGCTGCGCGCGGCGTCTTGAAGCAATTGCTCAAGCGCCTGGCGGGTCGCGGGCAGGTTGCTCACCTGGACGGCGTTGAGTCCGAGGTAGATTTTCTCCATACCGGCCTTTCGCAATGCTTGCAGTTCCGCCGGACGACGCCTGGGGTCCAACAAGGCTTCGCTGTTCCAGACATAACTGGCCTGGAGCCATTTTGCCGGCTCGAGCGGTACATTGTTGCGCGGTGCCGCTGGAGTTGAGGCGGAAATTATCGAAGAGGCTTGCGGCTTGATCAAAGGTGACCATTCCTGACGCTCGCCACCCAGCAGTGCAGCAAATTGCGGAGCGTCTTCAGTGAACAGATTCAAGTCGGCCTGGCGCAACCAGGCGGCATGCCACGCCGCGATCAAGTCAAAACCCGATTGAAAGTAAGCCCGCTCGGTGGCCAGCTGGGCTAACAGGTTGCTGTCCCCGCCAAGGTTGCCTCGAGCCTTTTCCTCATCGCGTGCCAACGCGGCATGACGCCATTGTTGGCTACGCTGTTTGATCGTCGCTTGCGCAGTGTTTTGCGCGCGCAATGCCCTGCTCAGCTCCAGCCCCAAAGAATGTTGTTCGGCTGCTACACGGTCGGCTGCCGCTTCGTAGTGTGCTTCGGCGACTTGCTGTCGAGCACGAGTATTGCCGACCAGGTCGAAAGGCACAGAGAACACGAGGCTGGCCACCAGGCCGCTACCCGCTTTATCTGTACCGCTGCGGTATTCCCGGGTGCCGGTCAGGATGACGTCGGAGTCAATGGCTGAATACCAGGGATTATCGCGCTCTCTGTCGGCCTGATCGCGCAGGTTTTGCTTTTCTGTCACCCGTGGATGCTGATTCAACAGAGTCTGCCATTGAACCAGTGGTTGCGGTTGTTGCGCCAGAGGCTCGGCAACCGCCTGAGCCCCTATGGGTAACTCACTCATATTGATGCTGGCCAGATCTTCGCGGACGTCGGCTTCTATTTGGGTGAGCGCCTCGCAACGCGTTGAAAGCCCCTTCCACTCATCCAGCTGCAACTGAGCTTCGGAAGTGCGCAACCAGGCTTTTTGCAAACGCAGGCGAATCACCTGATCGGCCTTGCGGGCAACAGGCAGGAGCGCACCGCAAAAAGAGACTTCCTGTTGCGCGCGCCACCAATCAGCGTACGCGCTGCGTAGTGCCAGGCGCTGGCTTGCCCTCTGTAAAGCCAGGCGCAACTGCTGTCGTTGGCGCTCGTACTGATTGGTTTGCAGAAGATCCAGTTGGCGCTTGAGGCTGCCCAACAGAGGATGACGTATACCAAGATCAAAATTGTGACCGTAATAATCATTGCGAATGTCTTGGGTGACCAACTCTCGGAAGCGCCCGGCACCGGCGCCAGCGAACACTTGCCATCCAGCCCGGTCTTCATGAAGCTTCGCTTCTGCCTCGAGGGCTCGAAGGTCGGCCTGACCTGCACGAAACAGAGGATCGGAGGATTGCTTGTCGAACAACTCTTGAAGTGTCAGCGGTTGAGCCAGCAATGTAGTGGATGACAGCGATAGAGTTAGAGCCAGAAGCACCGATCGCATGTCAAAACCTCGTGGCCTTTTTCAGGACCCACCATGGCGCCATGCTGCTTTCCTCATGGCCACGACGGAAAACCTCGTTGAGCATGGCGACAGCACTCCAGCAACGCATGATCAACATGAACAGCGGGAAAATCGGTACCAGAAAAACCAGGCGCAGGTCCTGTCGTGGTCGATCGGAAACCATCAGCAACATAGCCCCGAACATCATCACAGTGATCATCAGATAAAGCAGATAGATCATCAAAAACAGTATCAACAAGGTCGACCCTGGCAGGATGAATAACGCCAGCAAGGTGTAGCCAAAAATGATGAAGGGCAGCACCAACTGAAAAAAGAATCCGCTGACGAGGATCATCAAGAAGTTCGACCAGCCCAGCAGGCTCGGGTTGATGCTGTGGCTATGCTTGCGTACGTAGAGGAAAAACAGGTCACCGTCCCAGCGCAACCGCTGCATGAGAAACTGCTTGAAGGTCACCGGAGCATCGGTATGGCCGATGGCTTGCGGTTCGAATGGAATCCGTAAATTGTGGCGCCCGAAATAACTTTTTATGCGCAGAGTCAAATCAAGGTCTTCTGCCGTGTGGGTATTCCAGCCACCAATTTTCACCAGAAAACTACGGCGGAACGCGCCAAAGGCGCCGGAAACGTTATTCACCAGATTCCACTCGGCCAGTCCGATCTTCGACATATGGATCGATAGCAGGTACTCCAGCGCCTGTATCGCAGTGGTCACGGAACTCCAGACATTACGGACCCGCAAGCTACCGGCCACTGCCGGTACCGTCGGATCCACAAAATGACGCACGATGGCGCTGACCATGTTGTTGTCAAAAGACGTGTCACCATCCAGGGCCATCACGATCTCACCGCTGGCATGCGCCAGACCGGCATTCAACGACGACACTCGGCCACCACGTTGCCATTTGGCAATCGGACGCAGATGTCGGCGTGGATACAAACCCGGATCGACCAGAAAGCCTCGAACGGCATTCAGCGTCGTCTGATTCAGCGTAGCGCCGTCTACCACCGGAATCATCTCGATGTGTCCGGGGTAGATCTGTTCGCACAGGCTTAGCAACGTCTTTTGCACATCCATTCCTTCGCTGTAGCAGGTGATGATGCAAGACACTTTGGGTCGATAAAGACTGATTTGCGGGATGCTGGTTCGCCTGCGCACGAACCAGCGCAAGACGCCCAGCAACACCATGACATTGAGCGGCAGCTCAAAAAGCAGGAATAACGGAAAGAGCATGTAGAACAATCGACTCAAGCCATCCTGGCTCGCCAGCGAGTTGAGCACGTTATAGAGTTGTTCGAGCAATGGGCTCATGACAGCCTCAAGTCAGTTCGCTGGCTAAACGGGCCAGCAACAATTCGCCGTCCTCCTGGTCAAGCAAATCCTGCGGCGCGGTGAAGCTGACGACACGAAGAGAGATGTCACTGACCTCAGGTGCCGAGAACAGTTCGGCGACCTGCCCCAGACGCCGTACAACGCTGAGCAGCCCCTCGGGACCTGTATGCGGGAGCATGAGCCAAAGGAACTCCTCTGTGCTTCGTGAACAACGGTCCGTTTCCCTGACCGTTTCCTGCAAGCGATCGACCAGACTGTCGACGAAGGCATGCCCGCGGTGCTCGCCAAGGCGAAGCATGGTCTCGGTCAAGTTGACGAAGCGCAGACCAATCAGTGAAAAAGGTGGCAGTTGATAGCGGCGTACGATCTGGATCTGCCAAGTGAGCAGGTCGAAAAAATCCTTGCCTCCCAGCAAGTTGAGTCGGCCGAAGTGATCGACCCCGCCCGGCTCGGTGTTAAAACCCTGGCGGCAGCGCAAACGTCCTGATTCAGCCAGTCGGAAGTCTCTGATTTCGCGCACCCGCAGCTTGTCAGTCGCATGCGCCAGGCCACAGTCCAGGCATCGAGCCTGAATATCGGCGTCGACGAAAAATGCCTGACACGACCGGCAGCGGTAGTTCTCCAGTGGTCGGTCATAGTCGCTGCCGATATGCCGCAACCGATTCAGGCAGTTGGGGCAAAGCAACATTCCATCTTTAAGAAAACTCTCCTGGGCGCCAACATGACCACAGGTAAAGCAGTGCAGCGAAGGCTGGCGTGAAATGTCCAGGGCCTGGCATTCCGGGCACACATCAACGTAGTTCAAACGGCCCGAACCGCAGTCTGAACACAGTCGGATTCGATCGACCAGCACGCCCTCTTCCAACCAGCCCTGCTGGGCCATCAATTTGAGCCAGACAAAGGTATTGACCTGCTCATCCTCGGCCAAAACCTCCAGCAATGGATAGCGGTAATGCTGGGGGACCTCTGGATCGCGCAGGGCATGCACTTCTACGCTGGATCGTAACCACAACCATGAAAGCACCCTGCTCTCAAATCTGTCAGGCGGGGCTCCACGATTAAATAGGCTGAACCGTGCTTTCCACAATCGCCAGAGTGGCGTTATCTCCTTGAGCTCAACAGGAGGTGCGCCATCGCCCAGCGCTTCACACCAACCGTCCAGATCGCGACAACAGTAAATCAGCTTGAACCGGTAAGAAGGTTCCGCGCGCAGCTTGCGAAGCATTTGCCCGGCAGGTGTACCTGGCAAGTCAAGCAACAACACATCAAACGCGGGAACAGCCAGAAGGCTGCTCAGATCGGTAAAGCGATCCAGTTCCGGATGGCCAACGTTCGCAACAATGTTGCCCAGCACAGCAATCCGCGGATTTGAAGTCGGCATGGCGTATTTCTCTGAGAGTCAGACAGATAGCTGGGGCCAGCAGAACTTCAGAACAGAGCAGATCGTCAAAAATCCGGCTGATTTTTTAAAGCTATTAATCGACACTGTCCTGGACAACAAATTGACGAACACCGCGTATACGACCTTTGTCAGCATTGCGTATACGTCCGTAATGCTTGCCGCTGACACCTCTATCCCTAACAGTTTTTTTGAGTATGGTCGCTACTTGGCCCGTTGCCCACTTCATTGGCGCCCGATCCACCGCCATTACCGGCGCCCCTGCCCCCTTTTGACCACAAATGCGCCTTTCACCGCTGACGAAGCAATCAACGGCAACCTTTATCTGTATATCCATACAGATAAAGGTTGCCCAAATGCGCGGTACTGCGCATTCTGTGCACCTTCCAGACCCGTAAGAAATGATGGTGGTTATGCGGTTGTTCCTGTGTGAAAAGCCATCCCAGGCCAAAGATATCGCCGCGGTGCTCGGTGCCAACCGCCGTGGCGACGGCTGCTGGCTGGGGCCGAATGTCACAGTGACCTGGTGCATCGGCCACCTGCTGGAAACCGCACCGCCGGATGCCTACGACCCCCGCTACAAGCGCTGGGTGCTGGCCGATCTGCCAATCGTCCCCGAGAAGTGGAAGATGCTGGTAAAGCCGAAGACTGCCAGCCAGTTCAAAGCGGTCAAACGCTTGCTCGGTGAGGCCCATGAGTTGGTCATCGCCACCGATGCCGACCGTGAGGGCGAGATGATTGCCCGCGAGCTGGTCGAGCACTGTCGCTATCGTGGACCGATTCAACGGCTGTGGCTGTCGGCCCTGGACGACGCGTCGATCCGCAAGGCATTGGCAGTGCTCAAGCCCGGAGCCGAGACCTTCAGCCTCTACCATTCGGCGCTGGGACGCTCGCGTGCCGACTGGTTGATCGGTATGAACATGAGCCGGCTGTTCACCCTGCTTGGTCGCCAGTCCGGCTATCAGGGTGTCCTTCCTGTGGGCCGCGTACAAACGCCGACGCTGCGGCTGGTGGTCGATCGCGACCGCAGCATTGCCGACTTCGTACCGGTCCCGTATTGGGCCATCGAGGTGCAGCTGTTGCAGGACGACACCTCTTTCACCGCCCATTGGCGCGCAGCGCAAGACGTTTGCGACGAGCACGATCGTTGCTTGAACCAGGCGCTGGCCCAGGAAGCTGCAATAGCCATGCGCAATGCCAACAGCGCCCGGGTGATCAAGCTGCGTACCGAGCGCGTGCGCGAAGCAGCACCACTGCCCTTCGACCTGGGCACGCTGCAAGAAGTGTGTTCAAAGAAGCTGGGGCTGGGTGCTCAAGAGACCCTGGATATCGCTCAGGCGCTGTACGAAACCCATAAAGTCATCACCTACCCACGCAGCGATTGCGGTTACCTGCCGCTTAGTCAGCACAGCGAAGCACCGACCATTCTG
The DNA here is from genome assembly GCF_059418545.1 of Pseudomonas sp. GW821-FHT07G10. Taxonomy (NCBI): domain Bacteria; kingdom Pseudomonadati; phylum Pseudomonadota; class Gammaproteobacteria; order Pseudomonadales; family Pseudomonadaceae; genus Pseudomonas; species Pseudomonas sp. GW821-FHT07G10. Next base: position 14,478 of record NZ_JBWKQB010000019.1, read on the forward strand.
GCGGCCCTGGGGCGGGCCGATCCAGGGCTGGGCGAGCTGTTCAAGTACATCGAACCGCAGCGCCGCTCGCGCGCCTGGAACGACGCGAAGGTCAGTGCCCACCACGGTATTATTCCGACTGGCGCAGCCAAGGACCTCGACCGCCTGGTGGGCAAACAACGCGCCGTCTACACCTTGATTCGAGCGCGTTATCTGGCGCAGTTTCTGCCCAATCACGAATACGATAGAACCCAGGCCGATTTCGACTGCGCCGGGCAGGCCTTGCGTGCCGTGGGCAAGCTGATTGTCGAACCTGGCTGGAAGCGTGCACTTCCCGAAGCCCTCGCACCCGCCAAAGGCCGCGAAGCGCCGGCCCCGCAAACACTGCCGGCGCTGGCCGAAGGCCGCGATTGCGCAGTTGCCAACGTGACGTTGAAAGACCTCTGGACCCAACCGCCCAAGCCCTTTACCGAGGGTGATCTGATCAAGGCGATGAAAAACGTCGCCAAACTGGTGGAGGATCCCCTGCTCAAGCAGAAACTCAAGGACACCACCGGAATCGGCACCGAGGCAACGCGCGCCGGAATCATCCAGGGATTACTGGATCGCGGCTATCTGATCAAACACGGCAAGGCATTGGCTGCCACCCCGGCGGCTTTTAGCCTGATCGATGCGGTTCCCCGAGCCATCGCCGATCCCGGCACCACGGCCATTTGGGAACAAGCGCTGGATATGGTGCAGAGCGGCGAAATGAGCCTTGAAGAGTTCGTTGCCAAGCAGGCCGCCTGGATGAGTAAACAGGTGGGCCGTTGCGTCGGCCTGCGCCTGACCATCAGCGGACCGGCGAGCCCGGCCGGTCGTGGCGGCGCTCCCTGGAAAAACAAGCGCAAGCCCACCAAACGCAAAGCCTCGACCCCGGTCAAGCGCGCCGCAAAACCAGGCCGCGGTCCTTAAGGGCTTGTTTGAAATCAATCCTGGCAAATGGCGGGTGCGAAAGCCGGAACCTCAGCGAGTGAGCGGTAGATTTGCAGGCCAAGCCGCTCTCCAATGGAGACCATTGCGTCGGCGCCATCGGATGGGCCACCGATTCGCAAAACTGCGTCGCAGCGCTCAAGAAGGCGTTGCGCGTGTGCATGAAACAGCGCGTCGTAGACCGCGTCACCGACTTTTGTCGAACCTGACAGGCGCACCATAGGTAGCGCGACCCATTCACCGAGTACCGGGAAATGGCCCGCCTCAAGCAAAGCAGAGGCGCAGCTTTCCATGGCTGCCACGTTCCGGCCGAGCAGCGCCGGGTCGTCTGCGGTACCCGAACGGTAAGGACCGGCCACCAGGATCATGAGGCTGCGCGGCGTCATCAGCCGCAGCTCCAGATACTGCAACAGCATAATGGTCTTGCCATCGACAATCTCGCCGCTGCCGACCATCGCGATGGCCTGTTCGAAGCCGAGCTCCATCACCTCGATGTCTTCACCCTCTTCGATCAGGCCACCTCCCTCGCTGATGCGATCACCTGGCTCATATTCCCCGATAAAGAAATGGATGCACTCGGTGACCGAGCCTGGACTCATGAACGCCTCATAAATCTTCTCGACCGACTCGACGCGGTAGCCGGTTTCCTCCTCGGCTTCTTTACGAACACGCTGCTCGGGACTGGCATTGTCCAGCAGGCCGGCTGCGGACTCGATGAGAAAACCGCTATGGCCATTGACGAACGCGGGCATGCGGAACTGGCGTGTGAGCAACACCGTGCGACGCGCACGATTGTAGAGAAGGATGGTGGCCCCGTTGCCGCGGTCGTAGACCTCGCGCGTCTGCGCCTGCCATGTACCATCGCGTCGACGCAGGTCAAAGCTGAATTTCTTTAGCAGATACCAATTATCAGACAGGGTTTCCTGCGCGGTGATGCGTACGGGTCCGGGTTCCATTGCATATCCTTTTTCAGGCTTGTGTTATTGAGCTTCTCGTGCAAAATCGCGCACAGTCAAGAAAATTCGTGCAAAAGAGTCCTCCATGCTGACCAGCAAACGCAAGCAATATCTGATGGACTTACTGCGCCGCGATGGCCAGCTCGTCGCCAAGGCTCTTTGCAAGGAGTTGGCGGTTTCCGAGGACACCATCCGGCGCGACCTGCGCGAGATGGCCAGGGACGGCCTCCTGCTCCGGGTGCATGGCGGAGCTCTGCCGGCATCGCCGGCGATGGGCGATGTTGCGGCGCGCGAGCAGATTGCACCGATGGAAAAAATGGCGATCGGGCGCGCCGCCGCTCAGTTGGTGCAAACAGGCCAGGTGGTCTTCATCGATGGCGGCACCACGTCCACACAGCTGGTGCGCCATCTTGCGCCCTCCTTGAAGGCGACGGTCATCACACACAGCCCGTCGATCGCCATAGAACTGGCCGCCCATCCCGGCATTGAAGTCATCATGCTGGGCGGGCGTCTGTTCAGGCATTCGCTGGTTGGTGTGGGCACGGCCACCCTTGAGGCGATAAGCAGGGTGCGCGCGGATCTGTATTTCATGGGTGTGTGTAGCGTGCACCCGAGCGCAGGTCTGTCGACCGGTGACTTCGAGGAAGCCGGCGTAAAACGAGCACTGTGCCACGCTGCGGCCGAGACAATAGTCCTGGCCTCTTCGGAAAAACTGGCAACCGCTTCTCCCTACAAAATTGTCGAGTTGGCAGAAATCAGCGCAATCGTAGCGCTGGGCTCCACCCCTCGCGCCTTGCTCTCGCCATACAAAAAACTGGGCATCACGCTCTACACTGCATGAACGATGCCGGCGATTAATAGCGCCTCACGAACAAAATGGTCGGCATGCCCGACTTGCCGAGGAGGCCGATGTGTACCGCTGTCGCGCCAATCCATAAAACGCCGGAATAAGATGAGGGCACTGTTCATTGATCTTCAGCTGCCGCATCCTGCGTCCTGGTTGAAACGTTCGCCCCGGGGGATCTCACTGCAGTGTTGCTTTCCCTCCCGGGCGCCTGAAAAAATACCCGCTGCGCGTGACTGCGTTCGGTGCTCACCATTTTGATGCAACCGAGCCGCTCTGGCTCGTTGGTATCGCTCACAGGGAACCTAGAATGGGCCAAAGACAAGTAATTAACGCATCGATAAGCCCCAAGGGCAGCCTGGAAACGCTGTCCCAACGTGAAGTGCAGCAACTCAGCGAAGCCGGTTCAGGCAGCCTCTACACGCTGTTCCGCCAGTGCGCCTTGGCCATCCTCAACACTGGCGCCCAAATTGACAACGCCAAGACCATTCTTGAGGCCTACCAGGACTTCGAGGTTCGCATCCACCAGCAGGATCGTGGCGTTCGCCTGGAACTGCTCAATGCGCCAGCAGACGCCTTCGTCGACGGCGAGATGATCGCCAGCACCCGCGAGATGCTGTTCAGCGCCCTGCGCGACATCGTCTATACCCAGAACGAGCTGGACAGTCCACACATCGACCTGAGCAGCTCCCAGGGGATCACCGATTACGTCTTCCACCTGCTGCGCAACGCGCGCACCCTGCGCCCCGGGGTGGAACCGAAAATAGTGGTGTGTTGGGGCGGCCATTCGATCAACACCGAGGAGTACAAGTACACCAAGAAGGTCGGGCACGAACTCGGCTTGCGCCGCCTGGATGTCTGCACCGGTTGCGGGCCTGGCGTGATGAAAGGGCCGATGAAGGGCGCCACTATCGCCCACGCCAAGCAGCGGATGATCGGCGGCCGTTACCTGGGCCTGACGGAACCTGGAATCATCGCTGCCGAAGCGCCTAACCCGATCGTCAACGAACTGGTGATCCTCCCGGACATAGAGAAGCGCCTTGAGGCCTTTGTACGCGTCGGCCACGGCATCATCATTTTCCCCGGTGGCGCTGGCACGGCCGAGGAGTTCCTCTACCTGCTCGGCATCCTGATGCACCCGGACAACCAGGATCTGCCGTTCCCCGTCATCCTGACCGGGCCAAAGAGTGCGGCGCCCTACCTGCAGCAGTTGCACGCTTTCGTCGGCGCTACACTGGGGGAAGCCGCACAGCGCCACTACCAGGTCATCATCGACGATCCCGCTGAAGTGGCAAGACAAATGACCGAAGGGCTCAAGGCGGTCAAGCTGTTCCGCCGAGAGCGCAATGACGCCTTCCATTTCAACTGGCTGCTAAAGATCGAGGAAGGCTTTCAGCGCCCGTTCGATCCCACCCACGCCAACATGGCCAGCCTGCAGCTCAACTGCGACCTGCCTCCTCACGAGCTGGCGGTTAATCTGCGGCGTGCCTTTTCCGGTATCGTTGCCGGCAACGTGAAAGACAAGGGCATCCGCCTGATCGAAAAGCATGGCCCCTACGAGATCCATGGGGATGCGGCCGTCACGCAGCCTCTGCACCACTTGCTCAAAGCATTCGTCGAGCAGCACCGCATGAAGTTGCCAGGCGGCGCGGCCTATGTCCCCTGCTATCGGGTAGTCACCTGATAACAAGGTCGTAACCTGTTCCATCGCGCTGCCCCAGGCGTTGAGAACAGGTCGCTTTGCTATGGCCGCATTGTGCCAATGCCGCAATCAGGGGCTTATCCGTTTCTGCGGTAACGGCCAATTGGCGGTGTTGCACGGTCCCTGTAGGAGCGAGGCTTGCCCGCGATGGCGGCGGTGCGTTCACTGTTGATTTTGACCGGGTACATATCCGTTCCTGCGGTAACGGCTGCTGGCGGTTTCGCTCTTACAGCGGTCTTGCACCGGCCCTGTAGGAGCGAGGCTTGCCCGCGATGGCGGCGGCAGATTCACCATTGATTTTGACCGGGTACATATCCGTTCCTGCGGTAACGGCTGCTGGCGGTTTCGCTCTTACAGCGCCTCACTTTTCCAGACGCCGAAAAGTAAGCAAAAGGCTTCGCCCCAAGCGTACGGCACCTCGCCTAGGCTCGGCGTTCCCTCGCTCCGGCATTCATCAGGGGGGCATCGCCTCCGGTCGGCTTCGCTTCGACCTCCTCTCGATGTGTTCGACTGCGTCGAACGGCGCTTCGCGCCTCCCCCTGATGAACGCCTCCACTCGGCCTCCCGAAGGGGCGGGCAGATCAAAAGCACGCCGAGGCGGCCTACCGGCCGGCCTGTTTGTTTGCTCGGGGGTACGCTGATCTAGTGCGGGAAGGGGCCAGGCGACGTTCGCTTGCTCGCGAAGGCGGCCTGACAGCCGACCAGTTTCTTGTGGATGTACACGATGTAGATGGGCTCTGCAGAATGCTTTGGCTTTGGCTTTGATCTTGATCTTGATCTTGATCTTGATCTTGATCTTGATCTTGATCTTGATCTTGATCTTGATCTTGATCTTGATCTTGATCT
>NZ_JBWKQB010000019.1:19872-20452 GCF_059418545.1 Pseudomonas sp. GW821-FHT07G10
ACCTACCCGCCCCTTCGGCAGGCCGAGCGTAGGTGTCCATCAGGGGGTAGGCGCGTAGCGCCGTTCGGCGAAGCCGAACACATCGAGAGGAGGTCGAAGCGAAGCCGACCGGAGGCGATGCCCCCTGATGGGCACCGTAGCGAGGGAACGCCGAGCCCCAGCGAGGTGCCGTACGCCGGGGCGAAGCCTTTTGCTTACTTTTCGGCGTCTGGAAAAGTGAGGCGCTGTAAGAGCGAAACCGCCAGCAGCCATTGCCGCAGGAACGGATATGTACACCAGCAAGAGACAGGCCGGCTGTCAGGCCGTCATCGCGGGCAAGCCTCGCTCCTACAGAGCCGGTGCAAGACCGCTGTAAGAGCGAAACCGCCAGCAGCCATTACCGCAGGAACGGATATGTACACCAGCAAGAGACAGGCCGGCTGTCAGGCCGCCATCGCGGGCAAGCCTCGCTCCTACAGGGCCGGTGCAAGACCGCTGTAAGAGCGAAACCGCCAGTAGCCGTTACCGCAGGAACGGATATGTACACCAGCAAGAGACAGGCCGGCTGTCAGGCCGCCATCGCGGGCAAGCCTCGCTCCTA
>NZ_JBWKQB010000019.1:20547-121977 GCF_059418545.1 Pseudomonas sp. GW821-FHT07G10
CCGCAGGAACGGATATGTACACCAGCAAGAGACAGGCCGGCTGTCAGGCCGCCATCGCGGGCAAGCCTCGCTCCTACAGAGTGCGGGAAACCTGACATGAACTTAAACGCATTTTACCGCGTCGACAGCTTTCCACACGCGCGACCTAACCTTGAATCAGGTTGGAAATCTTCACGTCCGGATCAACGTCAGCCTCATAGTCCACCCCGTCGATCTCGAATCCGAAGAGACGCAAGAACTCCGCCTTGTAGCCGGCAAAGTCGGTGAGCTCGTATAGATTGTCGTTGGTGACCTGATCCCAGAGCTGCTTGACGCGATCCTGGACTTCAGGAGCCAGCTCCTTGTAATCGGCGCGCAGACGGCCCTCTGGATCCATGCAAGGAGACTGGCCGTAAAGGCTGTCTTTGTAGAGCCCGTGGACCTGCTCGATGCAACCCTCGTGGGTGCCCTGCTCCTTCATGACCTTGAACAACAGGGACAGGTACAGCGGCATGATCGGGATGGCGGAGCTGGCCTGAGTGACGACCGCTTTCAACACTGAAACCCGCGCATCGCCTCCCAGGTCAGCCAACCGCTCGCGAATACCGAGAACCTTCTGATCCAGGTCTTTCTTGGCCGCGCCAATGGAACCATTCCAGTAGATGTCATGGGTCAGTTTTTCGCCCAGATAGGTGAACGCAGTCGTTTTGGCACCCTCGGACAGGACACCCGCCTCGTGCAAGGCGTCCATCCACATCTGCCAGTCTTCGCCGCCCATCACGGCCACTGTGCCGTCGATCTCGCTTTGTGTAGCCGGCTGCAAGGTGGTGTCTTTGACAACCTCCTTGTCGGTATCAAGGCCTCGCAGGCTGACCGGCTTGTCGAGAGGTTTGAGTGTCGAGCTGAAAACCTCGCCGGTTTTAGGGTGGGTCCGTCTCGGCGCAGCGAGGCTATAGACAACCAGGTCGACCTTGCCGAGATCCCGCTTGATGGTTTCGATGGTCTTTTGTTTGATCTGGTCAGAGAAAGCGTCGCCGTTGATGCTCTTCGCGTAGAGACCATCCGACTCGGCAAACTTGTGAAAGGCAGCGGTGTTGTACCAGCCGGGCGTGCCGAGTTTGCCGTCGACACTCTCACGTTCAAAAAACACACCCAGCGTATTGGCGCCGCAACCAAAAGCCGCAGTAATCCGTGCAGCAAGCCCGTATCCGGTCGATGCACCGATCACCAGTACGTTCTTTGGCCCTGCGCTGATCGGTCCTTTGTCGGTGACATAGTCGATCTGCTGCTTGACGTTGGCTTCGCAGCCAACTGGGTGGGTCGTCACGCAAATAAAGCCACGAACGCGCGGTTTGATAATCATAAAAGATCCCCCTCTTCCAATATGCCGAGAACCGACATTGGCTGTAGTTCTGTCAGTCGTCCAAGTCATAGACGCCCGGAAACCTGAAGCGTCACCGAGCCGCCCTGAATTTCACACCGCCCCCGTGATATCCGCCAGAAACTCAATAAATCTGCCCCCCTCCCCCGGATTAAAGGTCGAACCACACAAAAAAGGGTGGTAGCCAGCGACAGATGCTGGAGTACCACCCGGGATCAGGGCGAATAGCGAGGTTACAACCTAAACGATCGTCTACGTCGCAGCGCAAAAAACTCCCTTTTATTGAGTAGCACTGACGGTGATCTTTCCAATCATTTGTGGGTGCAGAGCACAAAAATACTCAAACGCCCCTGGCGTATTGAACACATAGGAAAAGCTGTCATTGGTGTCGAGCGCGCCCGAGCGAAACACCTTATTGGTTTCCACGACCGTGTGCGGTACTTGATCGTCGTTGACCCATGTCACTTTTGTGCCAACGGCTATCGTCAAATCCTTGGGTCCATACATGAACTCTTTGATGTCGATTTTTACATCTTGTGCCCAAACGGGTATCGAGACCAACAGACAGCCCAGGGTCAGCACCTGCAAGAGCTTTTTCATATGAGCGCCTCCCTTAAGTGAGTGTTGAGTCGATCAGCGCCAGTGGGTGATCGCCTTGTGTCGCCTTGACGTCGGTAATCCCCAGATAGTTGCGCAGTTGATCGGCGGCCACCGTCATCGGACCCGGTGCAGGCGCGGCTCCAGGAGCCGGTTGCGGGTAGGCGGTGCCGCGAGCGGTGTGAAAGGTGATATTGCCCTCGACCTTTTGGATGACCTGATGGATGTGGCCGTTCAAGATCGTCACCGAGCCATAGTTGCGAAGCATGGCGATGGCCTGATCGCCGTCCTCCGTACCCCAGCCCCACGGCTGATAGATCGTCCACAAGGGTATATGAGTGAAGACGACGACAGGCGTGCTCGTAGACACTGCGCGCAAATCATCGGCCAGCCACGTGAGCTGGTCGGTACCGAGGGTGGCCTCGTGGCCCGCCTGCCAGTTGAAGACATTCACCAGCGCAATGAAATGCACGCCATGATCGTCGAAACTGTACCAGCCATTGCCTTTCGTGCCTTTGCCGTAACGCTCCAGATAGAGTTTTCCGCCGCCTTCATCGAGGGTGTCGTGCTCGCCCGGCACATAGTGCACGGTTGATGGCAGACCTTTGAGGAGCTGCGCGGCGGTATCGAACTCTTCCGGTTTGGAGAGGTGGGTGATGTCACCTGTGTGGAGAATGAGTGACGGTTTTTTAGGCAGCGCTATGACCTTATCGATGGCCACCTGCAATGTCTTGTGCGTATCAGGGTTGGCTTCCTTGTTGAAGCCGATGTGCGAGTCGCTGATTTGCACGAAGTGGAAATTGCTGGCCAGTGCTGTCGGGTCCGATAATTTACCGGTGTCATCCAGCGCAAAAGCCCGTGGAATACCGCCGCTCAGCGCCCATATGACGCCGGCTCCGGCCCATGCCGAGCACAGGAGCAGGTTTCTGCGGTCAGGGTCAAGCGGGCCGTCGGTACGCTTATCGTGTGTTGTTGAGTGAATGTCCATGGGAACTCCCTCGGTAGCGGTTTACATTGATGAGCTGACACGATGTAAAACCGACCGGGGTGGAGTTTTATTCCAGGCAAAAATGCGTTTTATTTCGGGAATAAAACAGGACGTATCCCCGTTATAGGGGTTGGAAGGGGCTGGAGCCACTATGAAGCGATTTGAGGAGCTGTTTGCCCCGCATATGGATGCGGCTTATAACCTCGCGCGCTGGCTCACCGGCAATGAGAGCGCTGCCCAGGATGTCGTACAGGAAAGTGCATTCAGGGCATTTAAATTTATGCACCGCTACGCAGACGGAAATGCCAAAGCCTGGTTCCTGACGATCGTGCGCAACGAGAGTTATAACTGGCTCAAGGCATCGGCCGGCAATCGATGGGTCGCCATAGGCGATGAGATATCAGCAGACGATCTCGCGTTGGGCCACACCCAGACCCCGGAGCTGTTTGCCATGCATGCCGAGGATGCCGCGCTGGTTCAGCAAGCGCTGCGAGCCCTGGCCCCGGCTTTTCGTGAGGTGATCGTCCTGAAGGAGTTGGAAGGCATGCCCTACAAGGACATAGCAAAGGTGGTCGACATACCTTTAGGAACCGTCATGTCGAGACTGGCCCGGGCGCGCGCGATGCTCAAGCTGGAACTACTGAAGTTGCAAAACCATGAATGACCTGAACTGCACCCACTGCCACGAATTGATTCATGGCTACCTGGACAACGAGCTGGATACCGAAACGGCAGCGAATGTTGCCGAACACCTATCGAGTTGCGCCGATTGCCAGCGCCTGCATGACCAAACGAAATTACTGATCGCCAGCGTGAAGGCACAGGCGCCGTATTACGTTGCGCCTGACTCCCTGACTCACAGTGTATTCGCCAACATTCAATCACAGACCTCTTCGGCCAGGAGCGTTTGGGATGTATTGCGAAACGCATCGCGGAGGTGGCTCGCACCTGCTTTTTCAGCCATAGCGCTGGCCATGGCACTGGTGCTGTATGTGGCAACCCCTTCAAGCGAGCAACCCTGGATGGACGAGGCGGTGTCCAGCCATGTTCGGTCGCTGATGGCCGAGCACCTGAATGATGTGGCCTCCTCCGACAGACACACCGTCAAGCCATGGTTTACCGGCAAGCTCGACTTCTCACCGCCGGTGTATGACTACTCGGCACAAGGCTACCCACTGCTCGGCGGGCGACTGGACTACCTGCAACACCAGACCACCGCAGCCCTGTCCTATGGCCACGCAAAACACATCATCAACGTGTTCATCCTGCCAACCACCGAAACGGATAAACCCCGACAGAATCTGTCCATCCGCGGCTATAACATCGTCGCCTGGCAACAGAATCACATGCGCTTTATCGTCGTATCCGACCTCGAAAAAAGTGAGCTCGAAGCCTTTAGCCAGCTGGTTGAAAAAGGGGCTTGAGGGTCAATGCCAGTCAGTTAAGACAGATAGGCGACTTGGCGATCAACTGTGACGAGGGGTCTTGTCCCAATTCCCTGTAGGAGCGAGCTTGCTCGCGATGATGGACGTTAATGATAACGCGTGTTTTCTGAATAAACGCATTGCCCTTGAGTCCATCGCGAGCAATCGAGCGTCGACCGGCTACTCCTACATACCCTTAACTGACCGGCATTGGGCTTGAGGGTGGTCTGTCATCTCTTCTCACAACGAGAAATGGGCGACCCGTGAGGTCGCCCATCTTCATTACGACGCCAGAACCTGCGCCTGCAAACGTCGCCCGATGACATCCAGCAAATCACAGCCGTCGCGCAACGGGATAGCCAACACCCGTGCGAAGTCATGCAGGATGACCGCGTCGCTGCCGATCTCCTCGCGCATGGCGAGGTTCTCCAGCAATTGGGTCACGGCGCTGATGCGGTAAGCGGCGGTATCGTGCAGCACGTCGAGGGGGGGCTTCGGTGTCGATCAGCAGCGAGTGGAAATCGTTGTCGATGCCGGTGACAGGCATGTATCTGTCCATGGGGAAAACTCCATTTGATGAAAGAACGTGACCACTTAGTGGCCGGATACCGGAGTGACCGCAGACGCCGTCGAATCGGACGTGTCGAGGTTATCCAGCGCTCTGTTCACCAATAACTCGCCCAGAACGATCAGTTGCTGAATCGCCAGTGCCTTGTTGCGGCGCGAGCCTTCGAGCTCGAAGGCCAGGTCAGTGGTCATTGCACTGAGGGAGGCGAACGTTTCGGAAGCGTGGACCAATAGGGTCTCGGTGTCGACGTGGGGAGCTATGACGAAGATAGTGCTCGGACTCGTGTTGAGCTTCGTTTTATCGAGGGGCGACGCCGGATGGAAATCGAGAGCGCGCTCGGCGGCTTCGCGGAGTTTGGCGGAATCGAGGGAAGCGTCAGCTGAAAGGCTTGGGTTTTCGGGGGGATCGGGGGTGATCTTTTTCATGAGTGCAACTCCTTGATTGGTGGAGTCACCAGACATCGCTGCTAAACGAAAAGGGTGGCGACTGTACGCGGGTTAGCAGACCAGGAATCAAGGAACCCGGCGCACCCGAAGGTGCCCCCCGCACAGCCGCCATAACACAGAACAGCGGACACAAAAAAGTGCCAACTGATCGAATAGCGGCACCTGCGTGCCTTGATATTAACCGAGCTGCTAAACCCGGTCGCTGATTTTGCAGCGACGGATGGAATTTACTTCCGCAGTTCATGACATACAAGTCGGCCTGAGACGGTACGGATTGCAGGAAATATCCGAAGCTTGTGTGCAGAGACGACAGGACGGACCGCGATTTACCCCGCCCTCAATAAAAGCAATCGCCCCCAAAGCCAAGCCCCGTTGATGCCAATGTGCTCGTAAGCCAGATACTCAGGGCCAGGCCTGTCTGCAGCCTGATCACACTCAGATTGTGCTGAGCAATTAAACGCAAGTAGCTCCGAGCCCACCTATCGGGGCTTGAGGTCTTATCAAGATCTCGAGGTTTTCATCACCCCCATTTCTTCCCGAGCTCCTCCAGACCAGCCTTTTTCAGATCCTGCGGGCTCATCGTGAGGCGGAACTTGCAGTTGGCATTGAAGTTGAGAAAAAAGGGTTCCGCAAAAGCGGGAATGTCGGATGAATTTTGCACGTCGATCACAAGGATCCCGCCACGCATTCCGTCGTTCTCAGTAAAGTACACCGCCTCCGGTTTGATGCTGTCCAGGATACGCTCAATAATCTCGCCCACCTTTGCGGATCTGACGAGGGAATTGAAGGGTTCATGAGGGAACTCGACCGTCAGTAGCATCTTCATAATTCAATCCTCCTTCCAGCTTGCTGCCCTGTAGCCAGAACTTTGCCTCTGGCTCCCATGCCGCCCAAGCCTTCAACAGCCCTGGCGGTCCGTATTCTTAAGCGTAGCGAAGTGTGAGCTAACGCTTATGCAGGGTTACGAGCGGTCATGCAGCCTCGCGATTACGGGCAGTGACGCCTTCTTCATCACGCAATCAGCCGCGAACAAGCCAACGTATGTGACGGGTGCCAAACAGAAATACACGGATTAACTGACCGGATTGCCAACCCAGAGAGTATCTGGAACGCACACGAGGCCATCGAACAACAACCGGGCAGTGCGCATCAGCCCGCAACCCGCCAGCTGACCATCCTGCAGGCGCAGCTCCACGGTGAACTCTCCCGTAGGGTGCTCGACCGAGAGCCGCTTCACTTCGCCCTCACCGACATTGGCCAGGCTCGCCGCCACAGTTCCCTTGATCAAGCAGGCAGCCGCAACACTGACCGCGCCGAAGACGCCGATGCTGGTGTGGCAACGATGAGGGATGAAAGTGCGGGTGCTGAGCGCCCCGCCCGCTTGTGCCGGGGCAACCAGGCACATTTTGGGAACGTTACGCAGGCGTACATCCCCCAGGTTCATCCGTGGCCCCGCCTGCTGCCGGATGGACTCGAGGCGGGCCTTGAGCTCGACGTCGGCATCCAGTTTCACGGGGCTTTCATAGCCACTGCGGCCGAGGTCTTCAGCACGGATCAGAACGACTGGCATGCCATTGTCGACGCAGGTGACTTCGACACCCTCGAATACATCAAGCGCGTTGCCGGTCGGCAGCAGCGCTCCGCAACTGGAGCCGGCGACATCCTCGAACTCGATGATCAACGGCGCGGCACGCCCCGGCACCCCATCGATCCGCGCATCGCCTGAATAGCTGACGGCGCCATTGGGTGTGGGTACGTGAGCAACAGCAATCTGCCCGGTATTTTCCATGAAGATGCGCACCGGGGTCACATCACCTTTCACTGTCACCAGCCCACGCTCGATGGCGAACGGGCCTACAGCCGCGAGGACGTTTCCGCAATTCTGACCGTAATCGACACGAGGCTCTTCGACCAGCACTTGGGCGAACAGGTAATCGACGTCAGCCTCGAGGCGCTCGGAGGGTTTGATGATCGCAACCTTGCTGGTCAGCGAGTCTGCGCCACCGATGCCATCGATCTGCCGCCTGTCTGGCGAGCCCATGACCGCCAGCAACACACGGTCTCGAAGCGCTGGTTGCTCAGGCAAATCGCTGGCAAGGAAGCAGGCACCTTTCGAGGTCCCCCCGCGCATCAGCAGGCAAGGAATGCGTGTCTGTCCCATGTTCAGTCTCCAAGTTCGTCGAGACTGTCGACATATCGCAAACCCTTCTCGGCCAGGCGTGAACGCATGTTGTAAATGTCGAGCCCCAACTCGCCCTTGGCCAGGCGCAGGGCCTTCTGCTCTTCCAGATCGGCGCGCTGGCGGCTGGCCTCGACGACTTGCCGGACTTCGGTGCGACGCACGATAACCACGCCATCGTCATCGGCAACGACCACATCACCCGGATTGACCAACTGAGCGCCACACAACAGTGGCAGGTTGACCGAGCCCAGTGTCTCTTTGATCGTGCCCTGGGCACTGATTGCACGGGACCAGACCGGGAAGCCCATCTCGCGCAATGTGTGGGTATCGCGCACTCCGGCGTCAATCACCAGTGCGCGCACGCCGTGCGCCTTGAGCGAGGTCGCCAACAGGTCGCCGAAGTATCCATCGGTACACGGTGAACTGGGGGCAACCACCAGGATATCGCCGGGACGGCATTGCTCTACGGCCACATGGAACATCCAGTTATCGCCCGGCGCTACGAGGACAGTGACTGCCGTGCCGCTGATGGCCGTTCCCTGCTGAATGGGCGTGATCGAAGACGCCAACAGGCCCTTGCGTCCCTGCGCTTCATGGATGGTCGCGACACCGAAGCGCCCCAGCTCATCGACCAGAACAGCCTCGGCCCTCGAGATGTTGCGGACCACTACGCCGGTTTTTCCGATGAGTTCGCTCATGCCAGGTTCTCCGTGACCCGCGGGAAGATGCTCTGGTAGCCCTCGGCATAAACGATGTTGCGGCTGGAGGCGATCCCGACGTTGCGCTTGGCTTGCACGCCGCGTTGCAGGGCGACACGGGTGTAATACTCCCAGAGATGCTCCTGGCCGGCCATGCTCTGGATGGCCGCATATTTCTTGTCCCAGACATCGGTGATGTTCAGCAATACGTCGGGGCGCCATTCGCACTGCTCGGGCTGGTGCGGTTCGAAGCTGTACACCGGCGGCGCACCGACAATCTTCTCGCCCGGTTTGTAGCCTTCGGCCTGGGCGATGATGCGCGCCTCCTGGGTCAGGTTCATGGCCAGAGGATGGTCGTAGTTGTAGGGGTCTTTCAGCGAGTGGCTGAGGACAAATTGCGGCTGGACTCGACGAAACACATCGGCCAGGCGCAACAGCGTGTCTTTGTCGGCGCGCATCGGATAGTCGCCGATGTCGAAGAACTCGACGCTGGCGCCCAGAATATCGGCTGCAGCCTGGGCCTCTTCGCGGCGTGCCGCCTTGACCTTCTCCTCGCTCATCTCGCCCTTGCGCCACAGCTTGGCGGATTCGCCACGCTCGCCAAAGGACAGGCAAACAATGTGTACGGCGTATCCCTGCTGCGCATGCAGTGCAATCGCACCGCCCGCACGCCAGACGAAATCGGCAGAGTGTGCGCTGACGACCAGCGCGTTTTTCGGTGACTCGATCATTGCGGGTGCTCCTCCTGCGTTTCGAAAGAGCATCGCACCCGGACGCACCACTGGAGTAATGCGTTCAAGTGTTTGGGGTATGCGTTTTTTTTATTGCCACTCAAACATGGCAAAGGCATAGTCCGGCTCAAACGCTGATCTGCAGAGCATGAATACCCATGGAACCGAATGAACTTCCCAGCCTGATGCACGTGCGGGCCTTCGTCCGAGTGGCCGATCATGGGAGCGTTTCCAAGGCCTCGGTGGCCCTGTTCCGGGCTCAGTCGGTGGTGACTCGGGCGATTTCCGAGCTGGAGACCCGGCTTGACGTGTCCTTGTTCGAACGGCACGCCAACGGCATGCGATTGACCGACTACGGTGACCGATTATTGCCTCGAGCAAGGCGCGTGCTGGCTGAACTGGAAACGGTGCCGAAGCTTTTGGGCTCAGGGGACAAACAGGCCGTCGAACCGCTTTATCTGTTCCAGGCCAGGCGCTTGCAAGTGTTCGTCAAACTCTGTGAGACGCACCACATGCAGACCGTGGCCAGCCTACTGGGCCTGAGCCAGCCCGCCGTCAGCTCGACACTCAAGGTGCTGGAAAGTGGCTGCGGTCAACCGCTCTTCGAGCGCACGCCTCGCGGCTTGCAGCCCACGCGTGTCAGCCATGAGATTCTGTTCCCGATTCGCCGGGCACTGAACGAGTTGCGCCATATCGAAACGGACATCACCGCCATACGCGGCACCCTGCAAGGCGTGGTGCATGTCGGCGCCCTGCCCTTGGGACGCACCCGCATATTACCCGAAGCCATCGTGCGGCTGATGGCCGAGCATCCAGGTATCCAGGTGATCACCAATGAAAGCCCTTTCGATCTGCTGGCGACGGAACTGCGAGCAGGCGATGTGGATTTCATTTTTGGCGCCTTGCGCTCGGCGGCCTATGCCAGCGACCTCGTCGGCGAGGCCTTGCTCACGGAAGAAATGGTGGTGCTGGCGCGACGGGATCACCCTCTTTATTCGAAAACCGACCTGCACGATGAGCTCAGCGGTGCCCGATGGGTACTGCCCCGGGCTGGCTCTCCGGCCCGCCAAATGCTCGATGACTGTTTCACCGGGTTCGGCATCGCGGCGCCTCGGCCAGTGGTGGAAACGGGTGACATGGCGATCATTCGCGGCCTGTTGCTGCGCTCGGACATGCTCGCGGCGGTATCTGCCCATCAGCTGGAACAGGAGATTGCCTGCGGTGAACTGTGCATTCTGCCATTGGTGTTGAAACACACCACCAGGGCCATCGGCCTGACCTATCGCAACGGCTGCCTGCATTCACCGGTGGCTCAAGCCCTGATGGACATGATTCGTCGGGTGATCCGCGAGCAAGCGGCCGTCTAGCATGGCTGCGGACTCAGAACAGACTCAGTGGATAGCTGACGATCAAGCGGTTTTCATCGAACTCGTTGGTGCTGTAGTCCCGGCGGATGCTGGAATTGCGCAGTCGCATGTTGAGGTTCTTGAAGGTGCCGCTCTGCACCGTGTAGGCCAGCTCTGACTCGCGACCCCATTCCTTGCCATCGGTGATGGTCCCGGTATGCACATTGTCGCCGCTGATGTAGCGGTTCATCAGCGTCAGGCCGGGCACGCCGACAGCGGCGAAGTTGTAGTCATGACGCAGCTGCCAGGATTTTTCCCTGGCATTGTCATAGCTTGAGTTGTAGCTGTCGTTGGCCAGGGTGCCACCGCTGGTACCGTTGACGCGCATCCACGCATCATCACCGCTGAGTTTCTGCAGGCCGACGTAAAAGGTGTTGCCGCCATAACGGGCCGAGAGCAGCGCCGAGAAGGTGCGGTTGTCCAGATCACCGGCGCGGGCACTGCCGTCCTCACGGCCCCGGAAGTAGCCCAGATTTGCGCCCAGGGTCCAGGCACCCAGCGGTTGACTGTGGACGAGTTGCAGATACTGCTGCTGGTAGATGTCCTTGAGTTCCGCGTTCCAGACACCAATCAAGGTACGTTTTTCGTTGAAGCTGTATTCACCGCCAACGAAGTTGAAACGATCGGAGGTGAACGCCGTTTTGCCCTGCATGAACATGACTCCCATGCTCGAATCGTTGCGCGGGCTGTTCTGGCGGAACTGGCCGCCGTACAGGGTCAGGCCATCAATATCCTGTGAGGTGATTTGCCCGCCGCGGAAGGTTTGCGGCAGTGAGCGGCCATCGTCGGAACGCAGGATCGGCAGCACGGGCATCCATTCGCCGACCTTCAGTTCGGTTTTCCCCACCTTCATTTTTCCGGCCAGCGCCAGACGTCCGAAATCGTCGGCAGGACGGCCATCGTGATCGAGCGGCAACAACTGTGTCCCGCCGGTGCCTTTACCGCCATCGAGCTTGACCGAGTAAATCCCCAATACATCCACTCCGAACCCGACCGTGCCCTGAGTGAAACCGGATCTGGCGTCAAGTATGAAACTCTGGGTCCACTCCTCGGCCTTGCTCTGCGGGTAGGACGGGTTGGTGAAGTTGCGGTTGATGTAGAAGTTACGCAGGTTCAAATTCGCGCTGGCATCTTCGGCGAAACCTGCGGCCGAGCCCTCCAGAGGTAACGCGCAGGCGACGGCCCCGCAGGTAGTAATCAGAGTGCAGACGATGCGATGGGTGGCGCTGATTTTCATTATTATTGTTTTCCGTTTTTTGGGTAAAAAAATCCGCTGCGCCCAGAAGTACCGGGGGCAGTGAAGTCAAACAAGAGAGTGGCGATGGCGGCCCGGGAAGAACCGCCGCAGACTTGTGGAGCATTGGCCCCAAATGATCAACGAGGGGCTTTGCCCGCCACCGAGTAGAGCACCTGCTGGTTTCTGGTTTTCATGAACTCTTCCAGGCTCTGCCCACGCATCGCCGCGTAGATCTGCAGATTGGGAATCCCAAGTACGGCAGCGAGTTTTTCCAGCACGAAGAAGATCGCCCCGTAATGGATCAGCCCACGCCAATCGCGGCGTCGCAGCAGATCGCGTTCCTCTTCGCTCAGGCCACCTTCATCGAACAGCGCCTCGGGCGCATCGAGAAAGCGTTGACGCCACTCGGGTTCGATCATGCGATGCACAAACTTGTTCAGGCGATAACCCTTGGCGCTACGCTCCAGCGTGAACGGATAGGTCCCCTCAAGTTTCTCGATACCGGCCAACTGGTGCTGCATATGCTGCAAGTGGCGTGCATTGACCTCGGCGGGAACCGGCCGGTCCTGGTTCTCCAGCAGCAGGGTCGCGATGCCCGTCATGGACGGCAAGTAGTAGTCCTGATGGAGGTTCTTCACCGTGGCCGACAACGCGCCGCGCATGATCAGCCAGGTGATCACCTCCGAACCCTCTAGCCCACCAAGGGTGGCGTACTCGGCCAGGGTCATTTCGGTCAGGCGCACAGGGTCATTGACCAGCAGATCAATGAACTGCTCATCCCACTGCGGGTTGTTGAAACCGCATCGCTCGCCATGCACCTGATGGGACACGCCACCGGTTGCCACGATGGCAACCTTCAGGTCCTCGGGGTAGCTTTCGATGGCTCGGCGCAAGGCCAGCCCCAACTTGTAGCAACGCAACGCGCTGGGGATCGGAAACTGCAGCACGCCTACTTGAAGAGGCACGATCTCCACCGGCCACTTCGGGTCGCAGGGCAATAGCGCCGACATCGGCGAGAAAAAGCCATGGTCCAGCGGCTTGTCGCGGAAGAAACTCATGTCGAACTCATCGGCCATCAGGCTTTCACCAATGTGCCGCGACAGCGCCGCATGCCCGCCGATCGAGGGCAGCGAGCGCGGATTGCCGCCCTCATCGGCAACCTCGTAACGCTCATCGACCCCGAGAGAAAAGGCACCGTAGTGGTCGAAGAAAAACGACGTCACATGGTCATTGAAGATGTAGAACAACACATCGGGTTGCTGCTCCTTCAACCAGACCTTGATGGGCTCAAAGCCTTCGAAAATCGGCGCCCAGGCAGCCTCATTCTGTTTATCGTGATCGACTGCGAAGCCGATGGTTGGGGTATGGGATACAGCGAGGCCACCAATGATGCGTGCCATAACGAGTTCCTTTGTTCGAAGAAGATTATTGCGCCAGCAAGGCCCGATTTACCCGACGCCTCGCATGACCGTTGGCCAGGATCGCCAGCGCAGCGATGAATGCTGGCACGCTCAGCAGCGCGAACAGCAATGGCAGACCCAACCCCAGGCTGAGCACCGCACCGCCGATAAGAGAACCAAAGATAGCCCCGAAACGACCGATGCCCAGCATCCAGCTCACACCCGTGGCGCGAAAATCGGTCGGGTAGTACCCAGGAGCAAAGGCGTTGAGACCAGTCTGTGCACCGCTCATGCAGAACCCGGCCGCCACCACACCAAGCGCCAGCAGACTCGACTCGAGGCTGAGGGCCCCCAGCAGCAGAATAAAGGCACCGCCCAGAGCATATGACGTGGCGATGACGGTGTTTGGATTACGCCGGTCCATGGCCCAACCGACCACGATCGCCCCGACGGTGCCGCCTATCTGGAACAAGCCGGTGATGGTGGCCGCACGTTCGATGGACAGGCCGCCATCACGCAGCAGCGTCGGCATCCAGCCCATGGTCAGGTAGATCACCAGCAGCCCCATGAAGTAGGTCAACCAGAGCGCGAGGGTGCCGAACCGATAGCGCTCGGTGAACAGCATGCGCAGCGGTGCTTTGTTCTGAGCCTGGGGTTCGGCAATCGTGAAATTGGTGGCTGACGAAAAGGTCCCGCCCAACCTGTTCAGCACCTTGGCGATCTGGCTGGCAGGCGCATTGCGAACCGCCAGAAAACGTGCCGACTCGGGTAACAGAATCCAGAGGAACGGCAGCAACAACAGCGGCAGAATACCGCCGGCGAGCAGCACCGATTGCCAGCCGTGGTCAGGAATCAGCCACGCAGCGAGAAAACCTCCCAACCCCGAGCCCATGTTGAAACCGGTGAACATGATGGTGATGAACAGCGAACGATTGCGCTCAGGCAGGTATTCGGACAGCAGCGTGGTGGTATTAGGCAACGCTGCTCCCAGCGCCACGCCAGTCAACAGCCGCAGGGCTGCCAGTTCATAGGGATTGCGGGCGAAAGCGCATGCAAGGCTCAGTGCGCTGAAGCCGGTCACGGCAAACAGCAGCACCTTCTTGCGTCCCAGGCGGTCGGCATAGGGGCCGGCCGTCAAGGCACCGATAGCCAGACCGACCATGCCAGCGCTCATTACCGGGCCAAAGGCAGCCTTGGAAAGCCCCCACTCCTGAATCAGCGATGGGGCGATAAAGCCCATGACCGCGACGTCGAAGCCATCGAACAGAACAATAAAGAAACACAGGCTCATGATCAGCCACTGGTATCTGGTGACCGGCCGGTTGTCGATCCACGCTTTTATATCGACCGTTTCGTTACTCATGCTTTTCACCTTCTTGTTTTTGTAGAAATTCCGACAGGCTTGGGGGTGGATGCTGGCCAACAGAGGCCGCCCGACAGTCGAACGTTGGGCGTGACTCTAAAGCCGCAGGTGCCTGCCCCGCCTCTGGGAAATCCTTAAGCAGGTATCGGTTTTTCTTATCGGGTGATGCAGACAGGGGGGTTCGGGTCGTGGCAAAGCGCACGAATTGATATCTGTAAGACTTACCGAAGGTTGCGATCTTTTGATCCTGAAAACGTGAAAAAGCCCAAGCACTTGAAAGCGCCAAGGCTTTTTGTCTAACAGACCAGGTAGTCAATGCTCAATCGAATGCTCGTTTCTGAATTTCGCGACCGACTGCTTGGGTCGATTCTGTTGCAAGCGACTTTTTCAACAGGATCGGCCAAAAGCTGCCATTCAGGCTTCATTAAAATGAAGCACTGGTTTCGTGAGCAACAGAATCTACTGGCCGTAACCGACGCGACAACGCGTGCCGGCTACGTTCACCATCGCTATTTCATTTTTTAATGGAAACAATCGTGGCTCCGCCACCCTCTACACGAAATGAAAACGACACACGATCTCCGGTCTTCAGCCCTGTGAGCTGATCTTCCGTTGCGGAAAAGGCCATCGTCATAGCGGGCCATTGCACGGCCGGAACGGCTCCGTGGGCTATGGTCACAGTATGTTTCGCGGTATCGACCGCCTTGATCGTGCCTTCTGCTTTGGCTACGGGAGCCTGCCTGGTCTCCTGCTTCATCTGCATGCCTTCCATGGGTGTAGCGTCCATTTTCATACCCTGCATGTCCTCTGCCTGGGCGGAAAGAGACAGTGCGACAACGGTGCTTGCAACAGCGATCAGGGTCAGTTTCATACGACCTTTCCTTGAAGGTTAGTGAGTACAACAGGGAGGTGCCGACGGCGCATCAAGCGGTAGGCTGCCGGAATGACAAACAGGGACAACAAGGGTGCGGTGACCATGCCGCCGACCATGGGCGCGGCGATGCGACTCATCACTTCGCTACCGGTGCCGCTGCCCAAGAGAATCGGCAACAGACCAGCGATGATCACCGCCACCGTCATGGCCTTGGGTCGAACGCGTTGCACGGCGCCTTCACGAATCGCAGCGACCAGCCCGCGTTCGGTGCTG
The DNA here is from genome assembly GCF_059418545.1 of Pseudomonas sp. GW821-FHT07G10. Classification (NCBI taxonomy): domain Bacteria; kingdom Pseudomonadati; phylum Pseudomonadota; class Gammaproteobacteria; order Pseudomonadales; family Pseudomonadaceae; genus Pseudomonas; species Pseudomonas sp. GW821-FHT07G10. Next base: position 36,095 of record NZ_JBWKQB010000019.1, read on the forward strand.
TCACCGGTGTCTTCGCGCTCGGCCCAGGCGTTCTTCAGGTAGAGCAGCATGATCACGCCGAATTCGGCCGATACACCGGCCAGCGCGATAAAGCCGACCCCGGTGGCCACCGACAAGTTGTACCCCAACAGATACAGAAACCATGCGCCACCGGTGAGAGCGAATGGCAGCGTGGCCATGATCAGCAAAGCCTCATCGAAACGGGCGAAGGTCAGGTAGAGCAGCACGAAGATGATCAGCAACGTGGCCGGTACCACCAGTTTGAGCCGGGCGTTGGCCCGTTCGAGAAACTCGAACTGCCCGGAGTAACTCAAGCTCATGCCTGGCTGCAACTTGACCTGCTCACTGACGACCCGGCGCAGGTCGGCGACCACGGAGGCAATATCCCGGCCACGCACGTCGATATACACCCACCCGGAAGGCCGGGCGTTCTCGCTCTTGAGCATCGGCGGACCGTCACTGACCTTGACCTTCGCCACCATGCCGAGGGTGATCTGACTCCCTGATGGGGTGTAGATCGGTAATTGCTCCAGGGCGCCGAGCGAATCACGCCATTCACGCGGATATCGCACATTGATTGGGAAGCGGGCGAGCCCTTCAATGGTCTCCCCGATGTTTTCACCGCCGATAGCACCGGCGACGATCGACTGCACATCGGTGATATTCAACCCATAGCGAGCAGCGGCCTTGCGGTCGATATCGACGTCGATATAGCGGCCACCGGTCAGGCGCTCGGCCAGGGCCGAACTGACCCCAGGCACGTCCTTGGCCACACGCTCGACGGCCTGAGTGGCGGCATCGATCTCTGTCAGGTTGCTACCGGCAATCTTCACCCCGATCGGGCTCTTGATGCCAGTGGCAAGCATGTCGATGCGATTGCGGATCGGCGGGATCCAGATATTGGTCAGTCCTGGTACACGGACCACCCGATCCAGTTCCTCCACCAACTTCTCCTGGGTCAGGCCGGGTCGCCATTGCTCGTGCGGTTTGAACTCAATGGTGGTTTCGAACATCTCCAGTGGTGCCGGGTCAGTAGCAGTTTCAGCGCGGCCGGCTTTACCAAAGACATGTTCGACCTCTGGCACGGTCTTGATCAGCCGGTCGGTCTGTTGCAGAAGTTGCGCGGCCTTCTGCGCCGATAACCCCGGTAAAGCTGATGGCATATAGAGCAGGTCCCCTTCATCCAGTGGAGGAAGAAACTCACCACCCAACTGTGACATCGGCCATACCGCGCTGAGAAACACCAGCAGTGCGACCAGCATGGTGATTTTTGGCCGACGCAGCACCGCGTCCAAGGCTGGCTGGTAGAGCCTGATCAACCAACGGTTCAGCGGATTCTGTTCCTCATTGGGAATCCGCCCACGAATCCAATAACCCATCAATACCGGCACCAGGGTCACCGACAGTCCGGCCGCCGCCGCCATGGCATAAGTCTTGGTGAACGCCAGCGGGCCGAACAGCCGGCCCTCTTGCGCCTCCAGAGTGAACACCGGGATGAACGACAGGGTGATGATCAACAGGCAGAAGAACAGTGCCGGACCTACCTCGGCCGCGGCTTCGGTCATCACGTGCCAGTGATGTTCACCCTTGAGCTCCTCCCCTGGATGGGCTGCGTGCCAGGCCTCGATCTTCTTGTGAGCGTTCTCGATCATCACCACCGCGGCGTCGACCATGGCACCGATGGCAATGGCAATCCCGCCCAGGGACATGATGTTGGCGTTGATTCCCTGGTAGCGCATGACGATGAAGGCCATCAGCACCCCGACCGGTAGCGAGATAATGGCCACCAGGGAGGAGCGCATATGCCAAAGAAATATCCCGCAGACCAGGGCGACGACGATGAACTCTTCGAGCAGCTTGTGGCTGAGGTTTTCCACGGCACGGTCGATCAGCTTGCTGCGATCGTAGGTGGTGACGATTTCCACCCCGGCCGGCAGGCTTTTCTTCAACTCGTCGAGCTTGGTTTTGACTGCTGCGATGGTCTCGCGGGCGTTTTTGCCGCTGCGCAGAATCACCACGCCGCCGACGGTTTCACCCTCACCGTCGAGTTCGCTGATGCCACGACGCATTTCCGGCCCCAGTTGGATCGTGGCCACATCTCCCAGGGTGACCGGCACGCCACCCGCACCGAGCCTGAGTGGAATCGCGCGAAAGTCATTCAGGGTCTTCAGGTAACCGGAAGCGCGCACCATGAACTCGGTCTCTGCCATCTCCAGCACCGCACCACCGGTTTCCTGATTGGCCTTGCCAATCGCCTCGGTCACCTGCGCCTGAGTGATACCCAGGCTGGCGAGTTTGAGTGGGTCGAGCTGCACCTGGTACTGCTTGACCATCCCGCCCACGGTGGCCACTTCCGCCACATTGGGCAGAGTCTTGAGTTCAAACTTGAGAAACCAGTCCTGAAGAGCGCGTAATTGCGCCAGATCATGCCCACCGGTGCGATCCACCAGGGCGTACTGATAGATCCAGCCCACCCCGGTGGCATCCGGCCCCAAGGCAGGTTTGGCGCCCGCGGGCAGGCGGCTTTGTATCTGGCTCAGGTATTCCAACACCCGCGAGCGAGCCCAATACATATCGGTACCGTTTTCGAACAGCACGTACACGAAACTGTCGCCGAAGAAAGAATAACCGCGCACGGTCTTGGCGCCAGGCACTGACAGCATGGTGGTCGCCAACGGATAGGTCACCTGGTTCTCGACGATTTGCGGCGCTTGACCTGGATACGGCGTGCGGATGATCACCTGCACATCAGAGAGGTCTGGCAGCGCGTCGATGGGCGTGCTCTGCACCGACCAGACGCCCCAGCCGGTGACGAACAGTGTGGCCAGCAATACCAGGAATCGGTTGGCCACTGACCAGCGAATCAGGGACGCGATCATGGCTGGTCCCCTAGTTTTTCCAGACGCTCAACGCGCAAACCATCATCGGTTTGACTGACGGAGATACGAACCTTGTCGCCCGCCTTGAGTCCCTGCATGAGCGCAGGGGCCGCCAATGGGAAGGTCATGGTCATGCCAGGCATGCCCAATGTTTTGAAGGGACCGTGGGCAAGCGTCACATCTTTGCTATTGATCTGCAGGACTTGTCCCTGCGACTCATGAAGGGCGGAGGCGGTGCCTGGAAGTGCTGGCATTTCCAGCGCGCTTGCGACGATGCCCTTGAGGCTGGCCTCGGAGTCGAGCAGGAACTGACCTGAGCTGACCACCTGTTGACCTTCTTGCAAGCCTTTCAATACCGCCGTCTTACCGTCGTATTCCTGCCCGAGTTGCACCTCCACCGGACGATAGCGACCCGCGTCTTCGGCGAGCATTACCAGCGTGCGCCGGCCAGTGCGGATGACCGCTTCGCTGGGCACCCATAACACACTTTGCCCGGTCTTCTGGCTCAGGCGCACCTGCGCCGATAATCCGGGTCTGAGACGCCCATCAGGGTTGGGCAGTTCGACGCGTACGCGAACGGTGCGGCTGTCCATATTCGTTTCGGGCAGAATCGCACTGACGGTGCCGTTGAGTACTGTCCCCGGGAAGGCCGGAAGGCGTGCTTCTACCGTCTGGTCGATGACGATCGATCCGGTCTCCGACTCTGGAACGGCCACCGCTAGCCAGACGCTGCTCAAGCCATTGACGCGAGCCAGCGTCTCGCCGGCCGACACGGTCATGCCCGTACGGACATCCAACTCTTGCAGCACACCACTGATGGGGTTGGTGAGGGTCAGGTTCGGCTGAATCTTGCCGCTGCGTTCTACCTGGGTAATCAGCGCTGCCGGCATCCCCGTCAGGCGCAGCCGTTGGCGGGCCGCTGCCATCAAGTCGGCATCGCCATTACGTTTAAGTGCGAGGAATTCTTCCTGGGCTGCGGCCCATTCCGGTACCAGGATATCCGCCAATGGTGCATTGGCTTTGAGCACATCGCCGGGAGCACGGGCATAAACCCGCTCGACAAAACCGGCAGTACGCGCCTGGATCACGGCGACATCCCGCTCGTTGAACGTCAGCACGCCGACAACATCCAGGCTGGAAGCGAGGGCGCCACGAGTGACTGTGGCCAGACGCAGGCCGAGGTTCTGGGTCAGACTGGGGTCAATGCTAATAGCCGCGCTGTTTGTTGCCGCGTCGGCGTATTGCGGTACCAGCTGCATATCCATGAAGGGCGACTTGCCCGGTTTGTCGAACTTCTGCTGCGGGTACATCGGGTCGTACCAATACAGCACCTTGCGTTCGCCTTGCATTGTGGAACCTTGTTCGGCTGCTGCCCCGGGCATTGTGCTCATGCGCTGCTGAGCAAACCAGTAGCCGCCGGCAACACCCAGGGCGATCGACAAGCCAGTCAACAAAGCCCCTTTCCAGATTCGAGCGCTCATTGGCTGGTTTCCTCGTAATTGAAATACAAACGTGCGTTGGTCAGGGCTCGCTGTTCTTCGACATCGATCTGTTTGAGGCGGGCCTCTATGAGTTCACGTCGGGCAGCGATGACCGGCGCCAGATCACCTTTGCCGGCGCGGTAGCTGGCCATGGTCAGCCCTACCTTTTCCTTGGCCAAAGGCACCAGACTTTCCTGACTGCGGCGCACGGCACGATTCAGGCGTTCGTATTCGGCCAGATCCTCCTCCAGTTGTTGGGTATGCTCACGCACCATGGCTTCACGCTCAGCCTCCAATTGATTCAATTCAGCGTGTTTGGCGGCGATTTTTGGATTTTGTCGGGAGCCGGGAAACAGTGGCAGGTCGAACGAGAACTGCACGCTGACCATGTCCCCGAACTGACGGTCACGGTGTTGGTAATCGAGTTCCCAACTCCAGTCGGATTGTTTTTCCGCCTCGGCTTCACGGACTTTGGCTTGCGCCTCACGGGTCATCGGTTCGAAGGCCGCCAGTGCGGGGTGATGTTGCAGCTTATGGGAGTAGCCTGTGGTCTCGACGGGCCATTGCGGCAAACTGCCGGTTGGCGGGTCGTTGGCCGCCGGGCCAATCCAGCGCTTGAGTGCAGCTCGAGCTTGCGCACGCATACGGATCAGGTCGTCCTGTTGATCCGCTAACTGCGCAGCCTCCTGTTTCGGCGTGACCGCATCCGCAGGCTGAGCCCGACCACCGGCAATCTGTGCCCGAACGGTATCGGTCAACAGACGATTTTCTTTGTAAAAGTCCTGGAACAGCGCCTCTTTACGCTCGACGGAATAGCTTCTGATCCAGGCCAATGCCGTGGCCTGTCGGACATTCAGACGCTCGACTCGACCTTCGGCCGCGGCTCGGTCAACGGCCGCATCGGCCACCTCAATACGTGCTTTGCGTTTGTCGCGGTTGGGCACTTCCTGCATGACCCCAACCATCTGCATGGTCATGGAGTCCTGGTCAATGCTCCAGCGGTCGGGGCCGCCAATGGGATAGTTCTGCACGCCGAGCTTTAACTTCGGGTCAGGCAGTTCGCCAGCTGGAATGGCAGCACTGCTAGCAGCTTGCAGTTTGGCGTCTTGGGCCGTCAGCGACGGCGCATTGTTTTCGGCCAGCCGCAATGCTTCATCGAGTGTCAGTGGGGCTGCGAGGCTCGGCAATGCCAGTACGCTTGCCGCCAGGCCGGCCACGAGGGACCAACCTGAGCAATAGCACTTGGAGTTCATGTTCACGATTCCTGTGATGATCCACTGCGCGCGTCATGAGAGATGCGCACAGATATGCCATCCCGCTGAAGCGGAATGAGGCTCAGTGAGGTACAGGAATCAAGCGCGGGGCGGTCGCCATACCCCTGAAGGGGTTTGCACTGGCAGGAAATCGCTGGAGAAGGAAAGTACGACAGGGCTGGTTAATGTGACTGGGGGCTTGATGATCGAGACTTGCAGCATGCCGCCAGTCTTGCACTCCTGGCCCGGCTTGCAGGGTTTGCCGTGATCGGAGGGGCTTTTCATGTCGTGGCAGCAGTCCATCCCCATATCGTCCATCATCGCCATGCCCATCGTCTTCATTGGGCAAGGCTCTGTCGGTGCCTGAACGCCCGCCATCCCGCTGAGGGGAAGCGCCAGGCTAATCAGGAATATGAGGCAAAACCGCAGGTAGCGTTTCATGGGCTGGAGTGTAGTCGTTGAGAATGGCTCTTACAATTGGACACGTGTCATCAGCAGCCTGCCGCAAGCCCCTGACCCGGGCGATAACACCGAACCTGAATTAAGCCAGCATTATCAGTACGAAGTAGAAGTTAATAGCGATGGAGGCTTGTTTTGTGTGGAGCAGGACGCTGGACTGGTTTCGGCGGAACCTGGCTTAGGGTTCAAAGCGTCACGCAAAACGAGAACATGCGGCGGTCAGTGAGCAGCGGCACCCAGCAGGAACATCTCTACCGCTCGATTGACCCATTCCCTGATCTGCTCGATTTCCAGAGGCTGCGAGGCGGGTTGATAAAGCCGTACTTGTACCTCAGCGGTCAGCAGCACCAGGAACTGCGCTGCTTTTACCTCAGGGGCAGACTGGCGTAGCTCACCACGGGCCATGGCGTCGCGCATCCAGCTTGACAATACCGCATTACAATCGCTTGGCCCGGCCTCGTAGAACAGCATGCCGATATTGGAGCGCCCTGCCTCGGCCATGACCGTCCGGTAAACCGCCAGTGCGCTGCTCTCGTTGGTCAACACCAATAACATGCGCTCGCCAAAGCGCGTCAGCGCCTGCTCGAGCGTGACGTTATCCCGGTCATGGGCGGATAGTTGCGCCACCGCCTCTGATAAATGCACGGTGGCGACTGATCGAACGGCTTCTACAAACAACTCTTCTATCACACCCTGGTTATGCCCCCCCCCCCGTTGGGCCCTCTCGCGGAGTACGGATTGTGCGCAGTAGTCAGTGCCGGGGGATTTATTTCAAGAACCTCCCTCAGTCAACCTTATTCGAGGTTCTTTAGCTCAGGTGTGAACGGGTGAAAAGAGTGCAGACATGTCAATCACCAAATAACAAAGGCAGCATGGAGGGGTCAGGACGGCAGCACGAGGCCATTGCCAGGTTCACCACCAGCGATGTCGGGCTTTGGCCAGATGACGTCCAGGCGTGTGCGGCTGATCAGCCATTGACCATCGACCCGGCGGTACTCGTCGGCATAGATGCCCATGAGTATCAGTGGGTTTACCTCGACGGCTCGTTCGGTCGCCAAGAACTGCATGTGGCAGCGTCCCTCGGCGTGTTTTTCGTCCAGTAGTTCAACCCACTGGTTGGAAACCAGGTGAACGAACGGGTAGGCGCCGCGCTGTTCGACGTCGTACTCGGCGAAGGCTATGGACAGGCCGGCGTGGATCTCTTCACGACCTCTCCAGCAGCCTCGATCCACTTGGAGAATGCCATCTTCGGTGAACAGCCTGGTGAGCAAGTCGATCCGGCCACTGTCCAAATGGTGGCAGTAGAGGACTCGTAGATTTCTGATGGCTTCCAGCGAAATCAGTTGGTTCAGTTCGGTGTTCATGGGCGCCTCTGGGAGATAACTCAAGGTGTAGCGCCAGCCTCATGATTGAGTAGGCGCTGCCGCGTCGTTTGCACATCTTTACTGGCGGGTGATCCGTAATCGGCTAAACGCGCATCACCACAGCACCGGTCGTGCGTCGCTCTTCAAGATCCTGGTGCGCTTGCACGACCTGTTCGAACGCATAGACGTGGCTCGGATCGACTTTGAGGATGCCCGATTGAATGGCCCCCAGCAGGTCGGCGGCAGCCATTTTGAAATCCTCCACTGACGAGGTGTAGTGCGACAGGATCGCCCACGTCAGGTACAGTGCTTTTGGCATCAGCAAGAAAGGGTCGAACGGTTCCGGGAAACCAGACGCCTTGCCAAACTGCACCAGCGTACCGCGTGGTTTGAGTACGGCCAGTGAGCCGAGAAAGGTGTCCTTGCCCACGGAATCGAATACCGCGTTCACACCTACGCCGCCAGTCAGCTCGAGAACACGGGCAACGAAGTCTTCCGTGGTGTAGTTGATGACCTCATCGCAACCCGCATCGCGCGCGACTTGAGCCTTGCGGTCAGTGGACACCGTGCCGAACACGCGCAGCCCCAATGACTTGGCCCACTGCACGAAGATCTGCCCAACGCCGCCAGCGGCCGCGTGGTAAAGAATGGTGTCGCCCGGCTTGAGTGCCACGACTTCTTTCACCAGATAACGCGCGGTCAGGCCCTTGAGAAAACTGGCTGCAGCCTGCTCGTCGGTGACGCCTTCGGGGATGAGCATCACCCGATCGGCCAGGTGCAGCTTTTTGCTGGCATAGGCGCCGAAGTTGACATGGCTATCGCCATAAATCACTCGGTCTCCGACCTTGACCGAGGTGACATTGCGGCCAACGGCTTCGACGATCCCAGCGGCCTCATCACCGACAATCATAGGGAACTGCGGTACAGGCAGCGTGCCACGACGGAAGTAGACGTCAACGAAATTCACGCCGATTACGGTGTTGCGCACCAGTACTTGATCGTCACCCGGTTCGGCAATCTCGATCTCTTCAAACTTCAGGGCTTCTGGGGCACCGTATCCGTGGATAACGGCGGCTTTGGCGGTAACTGGCATGATCATGTTCCTCAGTAGGGTTACGAGCTAACCCGATTTAAAGAGGTACAGTTTCAGGTGTTTTTGGAGGGACGATAAGCCGGTGAAAATCGATATCACCTTTCGCGATTTGCGAGAAATAAAACCAGTTTTGATGGTGAGAAAAAGTACCGAGCAAATGGAAATGGAATCCACGGACTGGAATGAGCCGGGCTACGCAAACCCTGCCAATTCCCGCGCGAGAAAGTCGAGGAACGCGGTGACCCGACGACTCGCCACACCTTCAGCGGTAACGGCATACAGGTTAGCCTCATCGGGAAGAAACCCCTCCAGGGCAGTCGACAGCACACCGGCTTGCAGGTCTTTGCGGATAGTCCATAACGGACTAATGACAATGCCGTAGCCTTTGATGGCCCACTGTCGGAGCACTCCGCCATTGTTGGCCATCCGATTCCCCGACACCTTCACCCTGAGCCGTTTACCGCCCTCGGTAAATGACCAGGTTGAAAATGAGCGGTCTGGCCACGAGATCACCAGGCAGTTGTGATGCGCCAAATCCTGAGGGCAAGTCGGTTTGCCATGAGCGGCCCAATAGGCCGGAGCCGCAGAAATCACTCGACGTCCTGAAACCAGTAGTCGAGCCCTGAGCGAAGAATCGGACAATGGGCCGTGACGTAGCGCAAAGTCCAGATGGTTCTGAACCAGATCAAGCACGCCTTCGGCCAATAGCAGGTCGAAACGAATGCCGGGATGCAACTCCAAAAACCTGTCGATCAAGGGAGCAACCACTTCGCTGCCAAAATCCTGAGTGGTCGTGAAGCGGATGAGTCCTGTCAACGGCCCCTCTTTGACGCCCTCAAGTGTGGAGTCCCACACGGCCAATATCTTTCTTGCCTCAGACAGGAATTGTCGGCCCTCGTGAGTGAAGCTCAGTCGCCGAGTGGACCTCGTGATCAGCCGCACCCCTGCGCTCTGCTCCAACTGCTGCAAGGCAACACTGACTGTCGAGGTTGCCAGCGAATATTGGCGTGCTGCACCACTCAGACTGCCGGCTTCATCGATACTGACAAAGATTCGCAGCGCGTCGATCGTGTCCATATTTCGCGAATCCAGAATAATGGGTGGCCGGAGCGGTTCGCTCTGTTTCGCCGGGGTCGAAAAGTATTTCATCACACGTGGCATCGCGAACGCGACCACTCTCGGCTGTGCTCGCCGTGGATGAACCTTCATTCAGGGATAAAAACGATGAATCAGAAAGACTCATCGCGGCTCGCCAACTTGCGGGCGCCGCCGCAATACTCCATCACCACTGTGCAAGCCGGTAATTGAGCCAATGTGCAGAGCAATTGGCCGCGGCTGGTTTTCTTGCGCAATACCTGGTGGCCTTTAGCGTCCTGGCCATGCCGGTGGAAACTGTGTTTGCCGATGTCGATACCGAGAAGCGTCACCGCGTTCATGGGAGATCCTCCGTCCGAAAACGAGAAAAGCCCTGCAAGCGTAAACCTGCAGGGCTTCTCGGTCAGGCTGATCATCTCATTAAACCCGGACGGTGCCGGGTTTTATGTGGGCATGGGGATTCAACACTCCCGCCAGGGACGTGGACGCTCGAAGATCAAGAGCGAACCACTGAACCGGAGACCGGTAGATTTTCCAGCAGCTTGAGTCCCGTGGTCTTCACGAACGTCTCATAGTCCATCGGCTTCTCAATGCGGGTTTCCGCGTTCGGTAGCACATAGGCCCAGGCCCGCTTGGACGAAACGTCGTAGACCAGCTTGAACAGGCGGGTAGGTACCCAGACCTTGTTGTCGCCAACAGTGGTATGGCCAGCGTCAAAGAGCGGGCCGGTAAAGACATAGACATTGCCATCGGCTCGCATCGCGAACTTTCTGACATCAGATTCGACCTTGCTCCAGATCTTCCGGTTATTGGTTGGGTCTTGCGGCACCATGTTCGAAAGCGCAAAGGTCTGGGCCATTGCATGCGGATTCGGTGCATCTGCCGCCGGGGACTGATGGCCACGATCCACTGCCGGATGTTGGCCACGGTAGTCGCTCAACTCTGCCCGCCCGCTCTTGGGAATGCGTGGGTCCGGATAGAACTGATTGGTGCGTTCCTCACCCTTGGCATCCTTTAGCTGGGCTGAATTGAGGCGCTCCACCACAACCAGCGGAGTCTTGCTGGTTTGCGAGTACAGCACCGCAAAGTCGTCGGAACACAGCGCCAAGGGCTTCATCGTTGCAGGCACGCTAGCCAAGTCGATCGGCCTGGCTGCCGGGAACAGGTCTGCACACCCATCAAACGATGCCTGTTTCTGTTTGCTTGAATAGAGGTCAATCGCCACGTTCTGGCTGATTGAGCCAGAGCGGTACCCTTGCTCCTCATGCTGGCTGGACGGTTTGATGAAGTCCAGCAGGTTGCGAGCTTCAGCCGCACCCGTCGAGAACAAAACAAGGGCCGACAGCCCCACTGCAATTTTGCGTAGGTTCATGCTTAAAATCTTTGAATTGGATTGAGGGGGGATACTTACGGTAAAGCCCCGTATCACAGGGCTTTAGTTGGAGCGGTTTCTGGTTATGCTGCGGCGAGCATGTTTTCAATATCCTTGATCACACCACCGATGCGGGCTCGGTCAGCCCCGAACACGAAGCTCTGTACGTTGATCCCGACCATTCTAAAAATCCGCGCCAGGGTTTCAACTTTAATCATGCTGATGATGGCATGAGCGGGGTTCTACCGTCTGCGAACGGATAATGGCAGAAGAACGACCTATTGCCGTGTCCGGAGTTTGTTGACCGCTACACTGAATCAAGGTTCCCCCGCTTCCGCCTCCAGACGCGACCAAACCTGGCCAGCCACTCCATCATCGCCAGCAGCGGGTCAGCTAACTGCGTTATTACATCCCATCTGACCACCTGTTTGCATTCGCGCTGACTAGCCAAGTGCATTAGTGCTGACCATCGATTGCATCCGACTTGACCAATGCATGTCGAAGAGGCGATTGGCAAAAAAACGGCCGGAAGTGGACATCAGAAACTCAACCGTGCACCAAGTAGGCTCCTAACGGAACCCGATATCGCAGCTTCTTGCAGCTGCCGGGTGCGGGCTGATGACCCGGCGGGCGATCAGGAAACCAGATTCGGCATTTACCCGGAGGCGGCAAATGGCCGCGGGGAATCTCAACCTCATCGTACGCGGGCTCTGGCTCGACGGAAGCCACTTGCAATTCTCCTTCGGGCCGAGGCCGGCCAGCCGTCGGTGAATCCGATACCCAACCTGCCTTTGCGCGAGCGAAGTTGCCAGCGTGGCGCCCAGTGTCCGGAGTGGATTGTTCAGCAACGGCCATTTCTGCGTCGCGGCGCTTTTGGATCTCCTCTTCCAGCCCCTTCTGTACTGCGACCAGGTCCTCTTTGGCGTTGGGTGGGGTACTCGAAGCCTGGGCCTGCTGCGCCGCCTGGATCAATTGGATGTTGCGGTTGCGTAACGCGACGTTGCGACCAACCCCCATGTTCGAGCGCGCCGCCAACGTTTCTGCCTGCTGGTACTGCCCCTGCTGAAGACGCAACACACCGAGGTAATGCAGCGTCGCGGGATTGTTCGGCTGGATATGCAGGGCACGCTCCAGCGTGGCAGCGGCTTGGTCCAACTGGCCATTTTCATACTGCCGCGAGGCGGTTTCGATTAGGGTGGTTGATGCGCTGTTACTTTGCGAGGGCGCTCTTCGCTCGGCAGCAACCGAACAAAGCGACGCGACGGCGCAGAACGCCAGGATGAGACCCGGCAGAAAACTCTTGGTTGGCATCAGGGGGCGGACTCGGCTGATCTCGGAAGGCACTGCCGTAAAACAGGCCACAGCGCTGCTCGGCATCTCCGATACAGGGCCCCTATTGACCTGGCCAGTACCCTGAAGTTCCCGCTGCAACGGCCACCGTAACCCGTATCATTTTTTACCATCCCATCATCTAAGCGTGATCAGTTGTTGCACTTCACACTGGGGCAGAAAACGGCCAATACGGACGTTCGAGCCAGAGCCGCGCTCGGCCCAGACCAGGCAATTAGATCTAAATTGAAATACGGTGAAAAAAGGCACCATATTGGCCAATGCCAGTCAGTTAAGCGAACGCAGCCTTTGTAGGAGCAGCCGGTCGACGCTCGATTGCTCGCGATGGACGTTAACGATGACGCGTGTTTGCTGGATAAACGCGTCGCCCTCAGGTCCATCGCGAGCAAGCTCGCTCCTACACCTACCCTTAACTGACTGGCATTGGCCATATTGGCGCCTTAGCGGTATCAAGCGATTTGTATTACAACCTTCCCAAATGCCCCCTTCGCAAGATGCTCGTAAGCTTCTCGTGCTTTCTCGAATGGATACACCTGATCGATTACAGGACGAATCTTGTGTTCGTTGAGGAACGCATTCATCCGGTCGAACGATGAGCGCGGCGCCACGGCGATACCGCGAATGGTCGTCTGGCGGAAAATGAGTGGCATCAGATTGAGTTCAACGGTCTGCCCGGTCAAAAAGCCGATTTGCGCAATACGCCCGGATGCCTTAGTCGCTGCGACCGATTGATTGATGCCGCTGCCGCCGGCCACATCGAGCAGCAGATCCACGCCTTTGCCTTCGGTCAGCTTCAACACTTCGTGCGCCCAGTTCGGAGTAGTTCTGTAGTTGATGCCCGCCACGGCCCCCAGCCCCTTCACGGTTTGCAGATTCTGCTCGCTACTCGACGTTGCAATTACCCTCGCGCCAAGCGCAGTAGCGATCTGCACGGCAAATATGGATACACCGCCAGTGCCTTGAACTAACACAGTTTGCCCCGGCTGAATTTGTCCAACAAAAGCCTTAAAGAGTTCACCACCACCTTCCCGGGCATCAACATGGTGCTGGGCGTGACAGACCGAGCAGTTGACCTGATAGGTGAAGGCATTGACTGTGCGTTGCGTATAGGCGATTTACCGGACTCGACATTGATCGCTCGCCCCATTGCGATGGCAACCATGGTGACATGTGCAGCTCCCGAGTATCTGCACGAGCACGGCGAACCCAAGAAACTCGACGATCTAGTCGCCCATCGAGGTGTCAACTTCTTGTCCGGCCAGAGCAACAGGACATTGCCTTGGCACTTCTCGGTAAAGGGTCAGGATCAAGCGTTTGTGAGTAACGCCGGTATCACAGTCACCGAGTCGAATGCGTACGTTCAGTGTGGCGTGTCGGGTTTCGGAATAATCCAGGCGCCAGGCATCACCGTGGCCGAGCATTTGGACAGTCGCGCTTTGGTGGAGATTCTAAGACCCTATCGGCCAACCCCTCGTCCTGTGTCGGTGCTGTACCCAAGCCGGATGCACCTAGCGCCGCAGGTGCAAGTTTTTATTGAATGGCTGCAAGAGCGTTTTCCGCAGCTTCATTCTGACTGGCTGGAATAAGGCGATCATTAGTTCGGTGCCGTCAACGGCCGCAATGGGTCGACTGCGGCCCTTGGTGACAGACAGAAATCGGCCGATTGTGTTGAAAAAGTCCACCCGGCCTGGCTACCCATGTATTAAGCGGTGAAAACGCGTTTTCAGCGCGCTGCTACGTAAAATCTGAGTCCTGAACCTTCTGCGCAAAACTCGGATTTCAATCTCAGACGCGTACTTTTCTGTCGCGGAAACTGAAGCCGACTTTTTCAACAAAATCGGCCAAAAGAGGACGGTCAAATACGTCCAAAAACTCGGGGGCGATTTGTTTTTCGCCTTATCCTCGCTTGAACAATGGCCTTTGTTGACGACGCATCATTCTAATACCCGCAGCTGTTGGCTCTTGCACTACGAGTTCCCGGCCCAATGACGACAGCAGTAAAGGATACTTATTGTCCATGCGCTGAACCATTAGTCACCCTATTTACACGCATTCAGTGCACACAAAACCATGACGCCGACCTCTGCCATTGGTGATAGTGAGCGTCGAATTATCTTTATATAGTCGAGCCGTCCCAAACCCCATACGGATGTGCTTAATGACCGATCTCAACAACGTCACAGCAAAAGAGCTGCTGAGGCTTTACAGCAGCCGACAGCTGTCTCCACTTGATTACTACGAAAACCTGATCACACACGTACAACGCTGCGAGCCTCAGCTGCGTGCGCTCTACGCCTTTGACCCAGAAGCAGTACTGGTGCAAGCACGTGCCTCGACTGAGCGTTGGAACAAAGGACAACCAGACGGTCCACTGGACGGTGTTCCTGTGACGATCAAAGAATTGATCGCCACAAAAGGGACGCCAATCCCTTATGGGACGGCTGCTAGCACGCTCAAGCCAGCAGAAGAAGACGCCCCTGCGTCAGCACGTATGCGAGAGGCAGGGGCCATTATCTGGGCTAAAACCACGGTTCCCGAATACAGCATGCTCGGTTCAGGTGTTTCCAGTTTCCATGGCATTACACGGAACCCTTGGAACACCAACAATAACACTGGAGGTTCCAGCTCAGGCGCTGGGGCTGCAGCAGCAGCTGGATATGGACCGCTGCACATTGGTACGGACATCGGTGGCTCCATTCGCCTGCCCTCAGCTCGCTGCGGCCTGGTTGGATTCAAGCCAACGCTGGGGCGCGTCCCTGTCGATCCTTATTACACGGGTCGATGCGCAGGTCCGATGGCTCGGACTGTTGACGACTGCGTGCTGATGATGGAATACATCTCTCGCCCAGACCCCCGTGACGCTACCAGCCTTCCGGCTGCAACCGGTGCTTGGCAAAGCACTTCAGTGAGCGTCAAAGGCCTCAGGATTGGTCTGATACTCGATCCAGGTGCTGGAGCGCAACCCGAAGGATTTGTGTGTGCTGCTGTAGAACAGGCAGCACGGTTGTTCGAGACCCACGGTGCCACCATCGTTCCGATCAAACCGATCATGGATCACCAGCTCCTCGATGGCCTGAACCATTTCTGGCAAGCACGGCTGTGGAGCGAACTCTCAACTTTGAGTGCAAATAAGCTCGAAAAAGTTTTGCCGTTCATCCGCGAGTGGGCCGCACCTGGCGCGGACATGAGCGGGACTCAGGTCATTCGAGGCTTCAATCAGACATTCGAAATGCGCCGACGCACAGCTCAAGTTTTTGAAAGCGTCGACCTGGTTCTGTCGCCAACCAACCAAGTGAACGCCTACCCCGCCGATTGGCCCTCGCCTAATTGCAATCCCCAACAGGCGCTTGACCACCTCGTCTTCACCGTTCCATGGAACATGGGCGAGCAACCGGCGCTGTCGATCAACTGCGGCTTCGCTAAAGACGGCATGCCGATCGGTTTGCAAATGATTGCTCCACGATTCGACGACCAATGGTTGCTGCAAGTGGCCAAGACATACGAGAGCTGGCGTGGCCCGATCCAGAGCTGGCCTACACCCGAAACATTCTGACATTGCCCATTCAGCCATCCGCAGCTGCGACCTCACAGCTGCGGGACAATAAAAACTACTTTCGAGCTTTCGAGAGGGCACCCATGAATACCGAACAACCGTCTCAAGGTACAGGCAACAGTAAAAGTGTTTTCGCAGTCATACTCGGCAACGTGGTTGAGTACTTCGACTTTGGTGTCTACGCCACATTCGCCGTGATGATTGGTCACGCCTTCTTTCCCTCAGAAAACGCTTTTCTGAGCCTGATGTTAACGGTGGCCGTATTCGGCGTCGGTTTCATTGTCCGCCCGCTAGGTGCCGTTCTGATCGGAGCCTATGCCGACCGCGCCGGTCGCAAGCCGGCCATGATGCTGACGCTGGTTATGATGGCTGTGGGTACCGGTACCATCGCGATCCTTCCTGGCTATGAAACGATCGGCATTGCGGCACCTATCCTTTTGGTGATTACTCGAATGATCCAAGGGTTGGCATGGGGTGGTGAAGCCGGACCTGCGACCACTTACATTCTGGAAGCAGCACCGCCACATAAACGGGGCACCTACGCTTGCTGGCAGTTAGTCGCGCAAGGGATGTCAGCGATGGCAGCCGGCCTGACCGGCTGGACCCTTTCTGAGGTGCTTTCACCCGAAGACCTTAATAGCTGGGGCTGGCGGGTGCCTTTCGTGTTCGGCCTGCTCGTATTGCCGATCGGTATCTACATCCGTCGCAACCTGTCCGAAACATTTCACGGTCAAGGTGAGGCAGCCAGTACCGGCACATTGGTGAAACAAGTGGTAGGGCAGCATCGCCGCGCCCTGGTATTGGGACTACTGATCCTCTCGGGTACTACCATCACCCAGTACTTCATTAACTACATGACGACTTTCGCTATCACTGAGTTGCATTTGTCGACCAGCATTTCGATGCTTTCGACACTGGTTGCGGGCGCCACGATTGCGGTGTGTGCAGTGATTGGTGGTGTTCTTTGCGACCGTTTCGGGCGTCGACCCATTCTAATAATCCCACGCATCGCTCTTCTATTGATCCTCTTCCCAGCCTTGCAACTGATGACCGCACATCCAAGCCCGGCAACGTTCCTGACTACCTTGGCAGTGATATCCGGGTTGCATGCCATAAGCGCGGCAGCCGTGATCGTGTTGCTTGTAGAAAGCTTTCCGAAGGCAGTACGTTCCACCGGGTTTTCCATCGTCTACGCGTTCGGCGTGGCCGCATTTGGCGGTACAGCGCAGATCATTATCACCTGGCTGATCGGCACCACGGGTGACCCGATGTCGCCGGCCTGGTATCTGCTGATCGCTAACCTCGTGTGCATTTCGTCGGCCTACTTCGCTCACGAAACTCGCCCCACGCCAGTTGAGCAGACTGGCAGGAACCCAGGACTCGCTGAAGCCCACGGTCACTAAGCGGACTTCGGCCGCATCGTTTCTACTGTCGAACATTTTCCAAAAACAATAACCGGTCAAGCCTTGCTTGACCGGGACAGTCGTCTATTAGTTTCGATTAGGGGGCTCACAATGCTCGCACGATTTTTCTTCGGCACTACCGTGGCCTGCGCCCTGTCGGGTTTGGCACAGGGTGCTGGCAATCCTACTCAGCAAGAGCAAGCTCAGGGCTTTTTAGAGGGGAGTAGCCTTGACCTCAATCTTCGGCATTATTACTCAAACCAGCACACTCAACGCTCCACCTACTTAACCATTCAAAAACCGGAAGGTAGGGTGCTCACGCGTACACGCGAAACCTGGGTACAAGCAAGCATGCTCAAATACAGCTCAGGTTACACGCAGGGAACGGTCGGATTTGGTTTGGATGCCAGCGTCTTCAGCGCCGTGAACCTCGCACGTGGCCACGGACAAGTCGCCAACGGTGGTGACCGTGTACTCGTCGACGGTAGCGGCGACGCCATACCCACATGGAGCCGTCTTGGTGTTGGAGATGTGCGGTTTCGAGTGTCGAACACCGAGCTCAAGATTGGCCGACTGATGACGGAAAACCCGATACTCCGTTACAAAGACAACCGCGCCTTACCTTCCAGCTTCCAGGGTGTTGGGTTGTACAGCAATGAGACTGATGGGTTGTCGCTGCAAGCGGGTAGCTTTGACCGCGCCATCCCCCGTACGGGGACAGGCGCTGAGCGACTCACCACCACTTTTGGCAACCGTATATATAGCGGCGATCGCATCAGCTATGTGGGGGGTACGCTTAAGCCAGGATATGGCTTGGAGGCGACTCTTTATGCATCGCGCTTTGAGAACATGTGGGATCAGTACTACGTCGGTGCCATCCACCGTGCCGGCGACAACGCTAGCCTTGCGACCAAGATATCGTTCAATTACTACCACACGAAGGACCAAGGCGAGCAGCGCTTGGGCTACATCGACAACAACGCCTATAGCGTCGCGCTCACTGGCAGCCACCTGGCCCACAGCCTGACTCTCGCCTGGCAGCAGATCATCGGCGACGAGTACTTTGACTACGTCTGGGAATCAACGGGTAACTATTTGGCTAACTCGCTGTACTCGGACTATAACGGGCCCAACGAAAAATCCTGGCAGTTGCGTTACGATTTTGACCTGGCGAGCGTGGGAGTCCCCGGACTAACTGCGGCAGCGTGGCATGCAAAGGGCTGGGATATCGATGGCACCCATTATGACGGGGATCGAAACGGACATAACACGGGGTACAACGTGCGAGCTCTAGAGGGCGCCAAACACGATGAAAATGGATTGATGGTGACTTACACCGTGCAGTCTGGGCGCCTGAAGAACACAACGCTACGGACTATCGTTTACAACCACCGGGCCAGCGGTGGGCAGATCGATGGGAGCTACGACGAGGTTCGTTTGGTCGGTAATTTCCCTATCAATATCTTTTGATAGCCTGGTCGCCAAGCCCATAGTGCTGCATCGCCGTCGCCAGCACTTCCTGACATTTCAGGGTTGCGCTGGACCGGGGACGATTGCGGTAAACACACAAATCGGCACGGATAGGTTCAAGATCGTTGTCTGAGATGGGAACGGCAAACAGGCCGTCTCCCAGATCTCGTGCGTCCACATCAACCTGAGGCAAGAACAGTGCGGCGGCACCAGAGCGGGCAAGCCCCTTCAATGCTTCGAGTGAGTTAGTGACAAATATGGGAGAAAAACTGACCCCTCGCCTCTTTGCTGCCAATTCTAGTGCTTGCCTAATACCGAAGCTCGCGTCTGGGATCGCGAAGGGCTGCCCTTGCAACTCGACAAGTTCAATGCTGTCTCGACGGGCAAATGGGTGATCAGCGCTGACCAAAACCCTGTGGTACAAACCGCAGTGAGCGGTACTTTCGACATCGGCTCGATCGGGCAGATAAAGCGTCAGGCCCAAGTCTGCCTGACCGCTGACCAAGGCTTCGACCGTAGTTGATGCACTAGCGATCACAATATCAAAAGTAACTTTGGGGTGCGCTCTGTAAAGTGTCGCGAGCGCCGGTGCCAAAATAGTCGACGCTAAGCTCTCTGACACATAAATGCTGATGTTTCCTGCTATCTGGCTTTGCCGATTGGCGATGAGCTCCCGGACTTGATCCATACCTCGCAGCGTGATGGCGACTTGATCAGCAAGGAGTTGCCCTTCATTCGTGAGTTTGATTCCTCGCGAACCTCTCTCGATCAGCGTTGCACCAAAAAAATGTTCCAGATGCTCTATCTGGCGGGCAACTGCTGTGGGGCTTGTATAGAGCCTCTCCGCTGCCTTGCGAAGCGATGCACAATGGGCGACCTCATGAAAATAACGTAAAGCGCGGAGTTGCATGGCGTGGACTCAGTCTGATTCAGAAGGGTTCGGCTGTGCGACAGACTGGACGGTCTATTTCAAGCCTGTTTCGTGCCTTACATGGCATCTTACATTACGCGAACAAAGCCCAGCCCATTCGTGAAGCTCCACCCTTAAGCGATAGTTGTAGTGGTCAACAAGCAAAACCCGATTTTAAAGGCGTCCAGCGTGTTTTCACACAGCCTGGACCGCTTTCTGCCTCATGCGATGGGCAGCTATGGGTCCAGGCTGTGTAAAAACGCATACATCATTTTGAAGTCTGAGTTGCTGCGTAAAATCTGCCAGCGTTTGGTGAATCAACAGACATGAAATTTGCGTAGGAACGAGATTTTCGCTCCGATTCTGACTGTCAAACCTGCTCTAAAACGTTTTCACACAGCCTGGGTCGAAAGCTGCCGGTCATGTAGTGCGACTAACGGCCAAAAAGCTGGCTTGCTCAGCCTAATGTGAACTGCCTGAACAGCATCAACACGAGTACCACCATACATTGCGGCTCCCAACTCGGTGATGGACTCGTTCTCTGGTGTATCCGCGCGCCCTACACTTGTATCCGGTCACCTGCCACTATTACGACCTTGATGAACGCCCAGCCTGCTGGGTAGCAAATGACGCGGATAACAAATTCAAGCAGTACATCCAGCATCGAAGCTCCATGGCATAGTCAATTTCAACATGATTGGCCAAAAACAGACCCTCGACTCAATTGTTCAATGCCTTTTGGCGCTCGCTCTCATGCAAGGTCAGCGACTTCGGCATTCAACGCTGAATGCCGAAAACTGGATCATGCGCAACGAGGAGGCTCGCCAATTTAGAGCCTCCTCAGAAGGAATGGGTCAGTTGCCGACCGTAGCGATTTGCTTTGCACGACCGTTCTGTTTGCCAATCAGAAACACCAATAGCGAACCGATAGCGGTCAATACGCAGAGCGGCATCAGTGCAATTGGAAAGCTCCCGGTCTGATCACGCAGTACACCGATTACCGAACTCATGGCGCCCGTACCCAAATGGGCAAAGGTATTGATTGCTGCAATCCCTGTGGCCAAAGTCGCCGGCGGCAGGGATTCGGAGCAAAGCGCCCAGAATGGCCCCTTGATCGCATAGTTACCCATCAATACGAGCGTCAGCAGTACCAGCGTAATGCTCAGGGAGTCCGTGAACAGCGTGGCAGCGAAGCTCACCGCAGTAATGGCTAGCGGAATAGCAGTGCTCTTGATCCGCTCCCCGCTCTTGTCCGCACGCAGTCCCCAGAAAATCATGAAAGCTGCGGCCATGCCGAACGGAATCATGTTCAGCAGACCCGTTTGCATGTTGGTCAGATGGAAGGATTTCAGGATCTGCGGCATCCACAACGACAGCGTGTTGCTGGTTGCCGAACTGCCCATGTAGATAATCGAAAGCACCCATACATATTTGTTGGTAAACACGGCCTTGAGGGTGCCGCTTATGCTATGAGCGTGCTGAGGAATACCACTTTCGCGCGCAGCCTTATCGTTAGTCAGTTGCTCGCCTAGCCAATCCTGTTCCTGCTGAGTCAACCATTTCGCTTCGCTTGGCCGATTTGGCAACACTTTCAGCGCGAGCAATCCCAGCGTGATGGCGGGAATGGCTTCAAGCATCAGCAACCACTGCCATCCCTTGAATCCTGCCAGACCGTCTAATTGCAACAGCAGCGCCGACACAGGTGAGCCGAGAAAGTTGGAGAGTGGTATCGCCACCATGAATAGCGCAACTATTCGAGCCATGTACGCTTTGGGGATGCATTGCGTGAGGTAAAGAATGACTCCGGGAAAGAAGCCGGCTTCGGCTGCACCCAAGAGGAATCGGGAAATCGAATAGGATATCGGCCCGACCGCAAATGCCGAACAGAAACCGACGATGCCCCAGGTGATCATGATGCGCGCGATCCACCGGCGGGCACCGAAACGCTCCATGGCCATGTTACTGGGCATTTCGCAAAGTACATAAGCAACGAAAAAGAGTGTGGCACCGAATCCGAAGGCACTGGCCGTCAGGCCGATGTCCTGGTTCATGGTCAGTGCAGCGAAGCCGATATTGACTCGGTCAATGTAGGCGATGAAATAACAGAGTACGAGAAAGGGTATCAGGCGAACCCCCAACTTGCGCATCGTCGATTTTTCAATTTCAGTATTGGATGGTTTGTTCATGGAAACCGCTCTCTTGTAATTGTAATAGGCTGCTCTTGTGCAGAACCTCTCGATGCGGCACGAGAGGTTTGACTGCAACGTGGTATTTCAGACTTTCTGCAAGCTTTCGTTACACGTGGGTAGGATGAATGGTCATCTGCAAATACGCGGGTGAGCTTCAGCCTTCACGTTTTGCAAAACCGAATAACCGTCGAGGTGCTTGCACGAGCAACGAATGGCTGAGTTGCATCGAACACTCCAGGGCTTGTCGCTGATCGATTACTGTGCCGAAACCGATGCTTTTCTCATGCTGCGTGTGTGGCCAGTCGCTGCCCCATACAAGTTTGTGGAGGCCGAAACTTTGCTCCAACAGCGGTAATGCCGATCGGGCGAAATTGATGTTTTGTTGCGGCGTACCTCCCAAACGATAAATTCCCGATACCTTCATCCAGATCGACCCTCTCGATCCCAATTCCAGTAACTCGGAAAACCCTGGCTGATCAACTCCCGAACTGGCATCCGGCCGTCCGAAGTGGTCAATAACCAGCTTCAAACCGAACGGCGTCAATTGATGGATCAGTGCCGGCAGATCCTTTACCTCCCGATGCAATTCGACATGCCAGTCAAGATCAGCGATGTGGCTGAAAAATTCTCTCCAGGCGCGATTGCGAAAATCAGGTAACGCCTTGCCCATCAGGTTCAAACGAACGCCGACCACGCCTGTGTGAGCCATGTCATTCAACATGGCACGACTAACACCTGGCTCCAGCACGACCACTCCTCGCAACCGCTCCGGCACTTGCCTCAGCGCCGCCAACAGGTAGCTATTGTCGATCCCCAGAAAGCTCGGCTGCACCAATACGCCGTGACTCAAACCATGGGCACCCAGGTGATTCAGATACTCCGCAAGCGTGGCATCGTAGTCAGGGGCGTAGCGCCGTGTAACGGCCAGCTTCAGCCCCCGGCTAAAGACATGAGCATGGGAATCGATGCCAGTGATCGATGTTGAACAGGTATCAGACATGGGTTTTATCTATCGCAAGTAATGATCATCACGCTCGGGCGCTCTCGCTGCCTTTCACCGAGACGGATGGGATCGCAGCTTCGAGACTGCGACCACGGGTTTCCGGCAGACAAAGGGCCGCAACGACCGCCACGCCGTAGGCGATCCCGGCGTCGATGCCAATGGCCGAGCCCAGTGACATGGAATCACTCATATGGCCGACCAGAAACGGGAATACCGCCGAGAGCACTCGGCCGAAGTTGTAGCAAAACCCCACGCCAGCGCCGCGCACGTCCGCCGGGTACAGCTCGTTGAACAGTGCGCCGAGGCTGGCCGGAATGCCCGCCGCGAAGAAGCCGAGCGGAAAACCGAGGAATAGCATTTGGGTATTGGTCAGGGGCAGGAACACGTAGCACTGCACGGTGACGACGCAGCACAAGGCGAACAGCACAATATTTTTGCGGCGGCCAATACGGTCGATCAAGAAACCGCTGACGACGCAGCCACACCAGAAGGCAAAGATGATCACGGCAAGGTAGCCGCCAGAGTTCAGCACCGACAGGTTGCGTTCGGTCTTGAGGAATGTCGGCAGCCACGTCATCACCGCGTGGTACCCGCCGTGTGCGCCCAGGCCCAACAGCCCGCCGAACAGTGTCACGCGGATCAGTTCAGGACGGAAAATACCGGCCAGGGATTTGAAAAAACTTTGCGCGATAGCGTGTTCTTTTTGCAGACGCTGGAAGCTGTCGGGCTCCTCGACATTGCGCCGTACCCAAATGATCAGGAGCGACGGCAACAAGCCAACGATGAACATCACACGCCAGGCCATGTCTTGCGGTACGAAGGAATAAATCAGCGCGAACACCCCGACCGCCACGCCCCAACCTACGGCCCAGGCACTTTGTACGGTGCCCATCACTTTGCCGCGGTATTTCGGGTTGATGGTTTCGGCCATCAGTACCGCGCCGGCAGCCCACTCACCGCCAATGCCGAAGCCTTGCAGCGCCTTGACGATCAGCAACTGCTGGAAGCCGGTGACGAAGGCGGACAGAAAGGTGAAGAAGGAGAACCACAAAATCATCCACTGCAACGTACGCACCCGGCCGTAGCGGTCGGACAACGTCCCCCCTACCCAACCGCCGATGGCCGAAGTGACTAGCGTGACGCCGCTAATCAGCCCGGCATCGCCCTTGGTCAGGGCGAAGGCGGCAATTAACGCCGGAATTGCCAGGCCGAACATTTGTACTTCCAGTGCGTCCAGCGACCATCCACCGAAGCAGGCCCAAAACGTTTTGCGCTCCCGAGGAGTGACTTGGCGATACCAGCTGAACATGATTTCTTATCCTTATAAGTGGAACGTGAGGCAGCCGAGAGCGAACCGCGCCGCTACGAGGCCAGTCATGGCAAACAAAACGATGAATCCGGCAGCGATCGATTCGCCGGTGAGCGATCCGCTATTCAGGCAATGCGCTAGCGAATGTCCACGCTGTAACGGAAATGCTCGGCATGCCCACGGGAGCGCCGCCACTCCAGAGGCGTACCGGCGTAGTCACGCGCCAGACGCTCGATCACCACCACGGGACTGTTGGTCGGTATTTTCAATAACCGCGCATGCACGTCATTTACCGATTCGGCGGTGAGTGTTTCTTCGGCAGAGGCGACGACCTGACCGCAGACTTCTTCGTAAATCGGGTAAAGCAATGGCCCTTTTCGATTCAGGTCGATCTCTAGTAGCGGCTGAAACCGGCTGCGAGGCAGCCAGATTTCTTCGGCAAGTACCGGCTGAACATCCAGAAGACGAACGCGGACAATGCGAATAACCGGAGAGTCGATTGGCAGCCCTAACGCATGGGCCACCGCCGAAGGTGCGGCCACCGGCTCAATAGACAGGATGCGACTCTCCGGTACCTGGCGCTCGCCGGCAGCGGTTTGAAAGCGGAAAAAACGGAACAGCGAAGATTGAAACTGCGGCCGACGAACGAAGGTGCCTCGACCTTGCTGACGCTCCAGAACGCCCTCACTGACCAGCGCGTCGACCGCTTTGCGCACGGTGCCAGTGGACAGATTGTACTCCGCTGAAAGCGCAGCTTCAGTGGGAATGGCCTCCCCCGGACGCCAGCGATTGTTAGCAATCTGCTCAGCCAACTGATCACGCAGGCGTTGATAAAGCGGTAGGCGGACATCACTGGACAGGGAATTCATCGACTTTATTCACCTTGTTATCTAGTCATATATATGAATATTGGGGCGAGTATTCTCCTGATGCTTTTTTCTGTCAAGAAGGGTTACCGAACCTGGCGGACGAACGGTGGTGGATGGGACCTGCCGGAGAAGATCTCCGGACTAGACTCGCTCATCCTGCAGCCCTGCCATACTGTTCAGCATGACCCGTGCAACCTTCCGCTTCTACGAGGAGCTCAACGATTTCCTGCCGGCCGAACGGCGGCGGCAGTCCTTCACCTGCGAGTGCGCGCGAGGGGCGACGGTCAAGCACATGATCGAGGCGCTCGGGATACCGCACACCGAGGTCGAGCTGGTGCTGCTCAACGGCGAGTCGGTGGGCTTCGAGCGGGTGATCTTCGACGGTGACCGGCTGGCGGTGTATCCCAAGTTCGAAGCGCTGGACATCAGCCCGCTGCTCAAGGTTCGTGCGCAACCTTTACGGGTGCTGCGCTTCGTCGCTGATGCGCACCTTGGCGGGCTGGCCAGCCTGCTGCGCATGAGCGGCTTCGACACCCTCTATGACAATCGCTTCGAGGATGGCGAGATCGCCGAGATCGCTGCGCAGCAAGGACGCATCGTGCTAACCCGCGACCGCGAACTGCTCAAGCGGCGGATC
The DNA here is from genome assembly GCF_059418545.1 of Pseudomonas sp. GW821-FHT07G10. Lineage (NCBI taxonomy): Bacteria > Pseudomonadati > Pseudomonadota > Gammaproteobacteria > Pseudomonadales > Pseudomonadaceae > Pseudomonas > Pseudomonas sp. GW821-FHT07G10. The sequence continues at coordinate 61,784 of NZ_JBWKQB010000019.1, forward strand.
ATCAGCCACGGCTGTTACGTGCATGCCCTGAAACCGTCACTGCAGCTGCGCGAATTGTACGAGCGCCTCGACCTGGCGCGTAGCGCGCGGCCATTCAGCCTGTGCCTGCATTGCAACCTGCCGCTGCACGAGATCAGCCCGGAACTGGCCCGGTCGCAGGTACCGCCACGCATTGGCGCCCTCTATTCGCGCTTCCTGCGCTGCGACGCCTGCCAACGGGTTTACTGGGAGGGTTCGCACTGGCGCGGCATGTGTGCACTGCTGGCACCTCTGCTGGACCGATAGCCGAGCGCATCGGGCCGGCTGCGTTGCAGGGATAACCGGCTTTTGCATCGGGCAGATAACGGCCAGAAGCGGTCATTCACCTGATCGCCAGCCGAATAACTACCCCGCGAAACCCTTTCTGTTCGAGTTCCCGATTGAGGCGCAAAGACAGACGCTGATCGTCGGCATTCTCCGAGTGCTCGAAGGGCAGATAGCAAAACATTCGCAATGAACTTTCGATCTGTTTGTCCATCTCGGTATGTGCCATCTGACGAGCATTGAAACAGGCGAGCGGGTCAGTCGCAAACACATGGGCTGTACCTCGAAACGCATTCCGAGAGTACTGGGCGAGCAAAATCAGAAATGCCAACGCCCCTTCAGGGGTTGCCATCCAATGCTCCAGCTCACGTCTGGCAGCCCGAAATGCAATGTGGAGAATGCTTCCCGAAACTGGTTATCGAACGCTTCGCCTTTCTTGAACCATCTCTGTGGCCCTGCCTGCTTCCAAAACGCTATGACCACCAGTGGTGTGTGGAGCGAATCACTTGCTGTATTGGCCAAGATCAAATCCTCACATTGAGTAGCGCACCGTATGGCGCACTCTATGCTCAACCTGATTATTGGGTTGGTGCGTTACGCTCTTTCGAGCTTATCGCGAAAAAACTCGATGAGCAGGCTCAACATAGGCACCGTTGCACCACATGGATTCAGCTCGATTAAGACCAATGGCCTTAACCTGGATACGTACTTCACCGCTGGCCGGTGTCGGCACGTCGATGTCCGAATAGGTGAGGAATTCCGGGCCGCCATATTGGGTGAAACCGATGATGCGAGACATAGTTACCCCTTAAGCACCGGGTTGCCTTTCAGGAAAAACGAAAGAGGATTTTCTGGTCGGTCAAGCGTAGCGCCGTGCGTTGGTGACGTAGCCCCTGGTATCCAGAGGCCGGTCATGCAGTACCACGAAGGTGGCCGGTGACAGTTCTGGCCCCAGCATGTCAACCATCAGGTTGCGAATGGAAAAGCGAGATAGTCATTTTCGATGATCGGTCCGCGGAAGATACTACGCAGCGCGGCGGCTGCCACCGGTCGCTGGGACACCTCCGCGCCCTTGATGCGCGGCTCGATGATGTGCAGGTAAGCCAGTTCATACTCATTGAGCCGCGCGGCGAAATAGCCAAAAGTCGCTTCAGGGTTACTGTCCGAGATATTTCCCCACTGCCCGCTTGGCGAGATGCGGATACCAACCCGGCCAGGGCCCCACACCGAGATCATCGCTTCCAGTATTTCGAGAGAAAACCGGGCGCGATTTTCCAGACTCCCTCCATAAGCATCGGTGCGTTTGTTGGTTCCATCCTGAAGGAAGGTGTCAACGAGATAGCCATTGCCGCTGTGCAACTCCACACCATCAAACCCTGCTTCCTTTGCCCGCATGGCGGCCATACGGAAGGACTCCACCAACGCCGGAATCTCCCAAAGATCAAGCGCCCGATGAGGAGAGTTTGGCACCCAGCCGTCTTGGGTCAGCACCTGGGTTTCAAATGGCACCACCGAGGGTGCAATGGGCGCTTTGCCTTCGCTCAGGTCTACATGGGACTGACGACCGACGTGGGCGATTTGCATGACAATCTGGCTGCCTTTGGCGTGAACCGCATCAGTGATTTTACGCCAGGCATCAACGTGTGCCTGGGTGTAAATGCCCGGGGCGCCAGGGTAGCCACGGCTGTCACGGGAGGGGTGGGCGCTTTCGGTAATCTGCAAGCCGCCTTTTGAAGCACGCTGGCGATAGTACTCAATCATCATTGCACTGGGGCTTTCATCCGTCTCGGCGCGTAATCGCGTCGTAGAGGAATGGACAACTCGATGAGTAAGGTCGATCGCACCAAGGCGAAGGGCTTCGAAGAGTTCTCGTGCAGTAGTCATGACAACAATCTCCATTGCCCGGCACCAATGCGCCAAGCTGTTCAAATAGGGCCAACACCGGCAGCCTGGCCGAAGCCGCGGAACATCGATTGCATATTGCAGCCGCCGCCCCACCTCCCACCGTCTTCACCATCGTGTTGACCACACGACAATCACGCCTTCAAATTGAACAAGGCAACCTGCGGCGTTTCGCTCACCCAGTAACTGCTTACCGACCAGCCAGCACGCGCCGCCAATTTGGTGAAGGATTCGACGGTGAATTTGTGCGAGTTCTCGGTATGCAGACGTTCGCCGTCGCTGAAGAGGAAGGTATGCCCAGCGACCTTGACCACTTGTTCGCCGCGGCTCACCAGATGCATCTCAATGCGCTCATCGGTGTCGTTCCACGATGCCAGATGGTCGAAGGCATCGATGTTGAAGTCACCATCCAGTTCACGGTTGATGCGTTTCAGCAGGTTCTTGTTGAACCGCGCGGTCACCCCTTCAGCGTCGTCGTAGGCAGCGACCAGGATGTCGGCGTCCTTGACCAGATCCACGCCAACGATGAAGTGAGCTTCATCACCCAATAACGCGTGAGCCGAACGTAGGAACTCCTCGGCTTGATCATGGGTGAAATTGCCGATGGTCGAACCGGGGAAGAACCCTACGCAGCTGTACCCAGCCGCTTCGGCCGGCAATTGCAGCGCACGGCTGAAATCCTCGACCAGTGGCACGACCCTCAATTGTTTGTACTGCATTGTCAGCCGCGCGGCGGCTTTGTTCAGCGCATTGGCGCTGATGTCGATGGGCACGTACAGCGCAATTTGTGGTGCGGCGTCAAGCAGCAGACGGGTTTTCTCGCTGGCGCCGCTGCCGAACTCCACCAGAGCCGCGCCCTCTGGAATCTCATCAGCAATCTGTTGCGAAACCTGGGCCAGTAGACCGGTTTCGGCGCGCGTCGGGTAGTACTCAGCCGTCTCGCAGATGGCCTCGAACAGCTCGGAGCCCGCTGCATCGTAGAAGTATTTAGGTGGCAGATTTTTCATCGTTCCCGATAAACCGCCGACGACATCACGACCAAATTCACTGTGGTAGTTGTTCACCGCACCCGGCTGGCGCGCATCTCGGGCCAACCGCAAACCGGAGAACATCCAGCGCTTGTCCGGGGCGAAAAAGTTGCGATAGGTCGAGCGGGCATGGCCTGGTGACGTGATGCTGGCACCGCCACGCAACACCATCGCGTTGATCATGAACTTGCCGTTGTATTCGCCCACCGCACTGTTCGCCGGGCGGAAACCCGGGTAGGCGTTGTATGCACTTTGTGTCCACTGCCATGCCACGTTATCGACTTGCTCCAGCAGACCGGCTTCAGCGGCGGCTTCCCACTCGGCTTCGGTCGGCAGGCGTGCATCGGCCCATTGGGCAAACGCAGCGGCTTCGTAATAGCTGATGCTGATTACCGGAGCTGTCGGGTCGATGGCTTCCAGACCGCGCAAGGTCATCTGCCGCCAGCCCTGGTCGTCGTGCTGCCAATACAACGGGGCGTTCCAGCCGTTTTGCTGCACGACCGCCCAACCGTCTGATAGCCATAAGCTGGCTCTGCGATAGCCTCCGTCCGCCACAAAGTCCAACCATTCACCGTTGGTCACTAGGCGGTCGCTGATTTCGAAGGATTGCAGATAAGTGGTGTGTCTTGGGCCTTCATTGTCGAAGGCGAACCCCCTGCCCTTGTGACCCGTTTCGGTCAGCCCCCCCTTGAGCGGTTTGAACTGGCCGCGACGCCCGGAGAGGTCTTTGCACCAGCGCAGGTCATAGGCTGGCTTGAGAGAGGAAGTGCTGAACAAATGCAGGATGTCCATCAGTAACAGTTCTTGATGCTGCTCCTCATGGGCCAGACCCAGTTCGATCAATTCGGCGGTGCCTTCGGGCAACGCCGACTCCAGCAAAGTATGCATGTGTTCGTCGACATGCTTGCGGTAGTCCAGCACCTCGTCCACGGTCGGACGTGTCATCAACCCGCGTTGTGGCCGGGGATGACGGGGGCCGATCGCCTCGTAATAGGAGTTGAACAAGTAACCGAATGCCGGATCGAACGGCTGGTAGTCAACGACATTTTCGGCCAGCACAAATGTCTCGAAAAACCAGGTGCAGTGCGCCATGTGCCACTTGGTGGGGCTGGCATCAGGCATTGACTGGACGACCATGTCCTCGGGGCTGAGCGGTGCAATCAGACTCTCTGTCCGGTTGCGAATAGTTTGGTAACGCTTGAGGAGCGCGTTACCGGCGGGGAGGTCGCGTAGCTCGCTTGAGGTGCTGGTCATCAGGTTTTGTCTCCGGTGAATCGTCGTTGCGCGGGTCTGCTGGTCCCCGGGTATTTCCAGTGGGGACAGGGCTTCATACATTCTTTCCATGGCCGAGCCAGGGCGAAGTGCTTGTGCACCTCGTCCCGCCCCGAATAGCGATGATGCGTGACTGCTCGCAAGCGCCTGGTTCGTAAACGCTGGCTCAGCCCTGCGCGCCTTCGATTTCGAAGGTCACCTTGTCAGCGTAAAAGGCGACGTGTCCCTTGATTTCCGCCACTGCCGGGTACGTATCTTCGTAGGTCCAGACCGCGTTTTCTTCGACCTTTCCGTCGGCGCTCAGGTCGAAATAATTGGCGTCCCCCTTGTAGGGGCAATGGGTTGTATGTTCGGTTCGCGCGTAATACTCAACCCGAATGTCGGATCTCGGGATGTAAAAAACCGCTGGATATTTGGCCTCTTCCAGCTTCACTGCTTTGTCGGTCTGCGCGACGACGACATCATTGAAGCGAACGGTGACGCGCCCCTGGAATGGGGTAATGGTGATGGGATGATCGGGGCCGGGGATTTTCATGATGATCAGTCCTTATAATTCAAGTGGGAAAGGTATCGCCGAACATCGGCCGCCCGCTTCTGGATTCAGCATTACTTGCTTCGTCCTGCAAGACGTCCCAGTGTTCGGCGAGCCGACCGTCTTCGATCCTGAGCACATCGGCAGCGATCCATGCAACGGGTCGACCGTTGCCTGAGAAGCGCCCGTGGACGATGACGTAGTCTCCTTCTGCGACAATAAGCTGATGCTCGTAGCGCAGGGTATCGGGCGCACTGCGGATCAAGGCAAACAAGCCTTCGCGTCCGGGTTCGATATGCGCGCTGTGTTGGATGTAGGTGTCCGACCAAAAACGCGTGGCCGCCCCGTAATCTCGCTTGTTGAACAGTGTGTCAAAAGCTTCCAGCACGAGTGCCTTGTTCTGCTCCGGGGTGGTCTTGATGGTCATATCGATCCTCCTCACATTGCCTGCTACTTCAGGCGGAGCGCTGCACCGCCCAAAAAGACACTTGAAAAACCGATGCGCAAATTCACGTTTGTTGTTAGGCCGACGTGCTCGCGCGCTTTGAAACCTGGTCGTACCAGCGCTTCAGGGCGGCGTGTTCCTCCGGTATGGGGAAGTTGATCGCTTTGGCCGCAAAATCCACGGCTACCAGAGCCGTGATGTCGGCGACGGAGTAGCGATCACCCGCCACGAACGGAACCTCAGCCAAGCGGGTATCAAGGTCGGCGAAGAAGTTCTTCACCCGCAGCTTGCTGCGCTCGGCCAGTTCCGGAATCTGCTCGTAGTCATAGGGCCCCGCAATCGCGCGTCCCTTGAGGCCTGGTGCGACATTGCGGATGGCGTCCATGACGGCCGCGAAACCTTCCAGCTCGGCGCGCCGCTCCCACATCGTGACTAAGGCCCTTTCCTTTGCGGTCTCGCCGAGCAATGGCGTTTGCGGATAGGTCTCTTCAAGGTATCGGATGATGGCAGGCACCTCACCGATGGCGGTGCCGTCTTCCAGCACCAGGGTCGGAACGACTCGGCGCGGGTTGATCGCACGGTAGGCCTCGGAATGCTGTTCACCCTGGCCCAGATCGACCGGGACGAGCGGAATCGACAAGCCCTTCTCGGCGAGAAAAATGCGCACGCGCCGCGAATTGGGAGAGCCCGCGGACTGATAGAGTTTGAGTGTATTGGCGGTCATGGCTTGATTTCCTTTGCGAGAACTCAGAGGTAAAGCAATGTGTCGGGCTTTAGCTACTGCCCGACGTCGAGGTAATCAACACAGGTTTAGGGGGAAGCGGTCTTGCTAAGAAAACTCATCTTTCGCTGCGCCACCAAAAGCGCGATTGCAGCGAGGCTTAGCAAGGCGACAACGCCCGCGCCAAGGTCAACTGCGAGACCCAGCCCCGCGTGTGTCGCCACGACGCCCAGCCCAAGGGCGACAACACCAAGCGAGAGATAAGCGAATAGGTAGAGCGCCGAGAACACACCACCGCGGTGTTGTGCAGGCGTCGCGCCATTGAGTAAGGCAAGTCCACCCAAAAAGAGCAGACCGTATCCGATGCCGGTCATCGCGTTTGCCGCAAGGTATAGCCAAAGTGCGTGCCAGACGACGGATAGCGCAAGCAAGGCCATCCCGACAGCGGAGGCGATTGCACCCAAAATCATGGAAAGTCCTGGCCTCAACCGTCGCGCCACTGCCCCGGACAGCGCAGAGGTGACCGCAAATAAGGCCAGTACTGCGCCATTGACCAAGGCATTAGGGGACCCGACGAGGTCGCGGGCGACCTGTCCGCCGAGCGATAGGATCAGCACGCCATGTGTGTAGGCGGTGGTCACCGCTAATGCCGCGATGGCGAACGCAGGCCGCAAAACAGAGGGAACGGACGGCGCCCTTGGCCGCCACTTGCTGGTAGCTTGCGTACCCACATGGCGCGGCAGATGCCACACCGCAACGAACAGCACCACAAGGAGCGCAAACAGTACCCAGAACGAGAGATGCATCGGCCATGGAGCGTACTGTGTAAGCGCACCTCCAACGAGCAGTGCCGCTGTGAAACCGAAGGCCTGTGCGACCGCAGTGACGGATGCAGCCCGTCTGACCTGAGCATCGGTACCGAACTCAACCATCGCGGCGGTCGACGGCCCCACGCTAAGGCCAACACCAATGCCCATCAATGCTCTGCCAACGAACAACCACAAGACGCCCGGAGCGATGGCAAATAGCAGCACGCCGAGCAACGAGGCGATCAGCCCGAAAAGCATCGTCGTTCTGCGGCCGATGTAATCAGAGAGATCACCAAACACAATCAGGACTGCCACCACGAAGAGCGGATAGATGGCGAATATGCCCGTCGTCACCGTGTGGGACAGTTGCCAGTGCTCCGCATACAATCGGTAGCTCATGGCTGGTGCTGCGCTGGTCCACAAAGTGTGTGCGACTACCCCCGCCGACACCCAGAAACTAGCGCGCGGGCTCAGCTCGGTCGGCCGAGAAGCCAGAACAGCGAGCGGCGGTGGACAGTGCGGGTAGACAACGGGCATGGCAGATACTCCTTTGTGCTGGCAGCAGGACTCAAAGTTTCGAGCCACCGCCAACCTGATGACGGGCACGGTTCATGAAGCGGTCTTGCCGCCGTTGACTCGAATGATTTGGCCTGTAATGAAGGTCGCCTTACCGGATGCGACAAACACAATGGCGTCGGCAATCTCTTCCGGGGCTCCGGCACGCTTGAGTGGAACACTCATCAGGAAAGCGGCTTTGCGCTCGGCCGTACCGGTTAGCCGGTCGAGCATTGCTGTCTGAACCGGTCCAGGGGCAATTGCATTGACCCGCACACCGGAGGCCGCACCCTCAAGGGCGGCCGACTTGGTCAGACCTTCCACGGCATGCTTACTGGCGGTATAGAGGGATAAATTCGCCCCACCACGTTCACCCATCGTTGACGAAATGTTGACGATGCTGCCGTTACCCTGCGCCAACATCACCCTCATCTCGTGTTTCACGCTGAGGAATGTGCCGAGCACATTGGTATCAAATGTTGCCGCATAGTTCTCGGGCGTCACCTCCGTTACGGCGATGGACTGCCCCTCTGTGCCGGCGGCGTTAACCGCAATGTCCAGCCGGCCGAAGCGTTCGACTGTTGCATCGATCAGACTGCGAACCTCATCTTCATGACGCACGTCGGACATCAGAAACTCCGCTTCGCCGCCGAGTGCACGGAGTTCGGCCGCCAGTTTCTGACCTTCTACTTCACGTCGTCCGGAAACGACAACTTTGGCACCTTCATTAGCGAAGGCGATCGCAGTCGCTCGACCTATGCCGGTCAGTGCGCCTGTGATGAGAACAACGGATTGAGTAGGCATTTGCTTTCTCCTGGTAAAGTACTCTTAGCTCGAAGAACCATCGTTCAGAGCTTTGTGCCGCCATCGACGTGCAGGATGTCGCCGGTGATCCAACGGGCGTCATCGGAAGCGAGGAAGACAACGGCCGCTGCGATGTCATCGGGCTGGGCCATGCGCTTAAGCGCCTGGATGCTCAGCGTGAAGTCCCGCCCCGCATCGGTTTTGGCGAAACTGGACATCTCGGTTAGAACCACGCCCGGTGCTACGGCATTGACGCGGATGCCCCGCCCGCCGAGTTCCGATGCGAAGTACTTGACCAGGGTATCGATGGCGCCCTTGGTGGCTGCATAGGCGGACAGCGTCCCAACGCCGGTGTGCGCTGCTGCACGCGATGACAGGAGAACGACGCTGCTGCCCTTGCACAGAGCGGGTAGCAACTGCTGCACCAGGAAATACGGGGCGCGCACGTTCACCGCAAAGAGATCGTCAAAGTCCTTGACGGTGGTTTTCTCGATCGTGTCGGCCTTCGAGATACCGGCATTGGCGACGAGGATGTCCAATCGACCACCGACGATGGCGCGCACGCGCTCGGCCAGCAAATGCGGCCCGTCCGCTGCGCCCATGTTGGCGGAGATCTTCTCGGCCTTCCCGCCCGCTTTGCGAATTTCGGCGACCACTGCTGTCGCCTCCTTCTCTCCGCTACCGTAGTGGACGAGCACTTGAGCGCCGGCTCTTGCCAGCGCAAGTGCGCTGGCACGGCCAATGCCGCGGGAGGCACCGGTGACGAGTGCGGTTTTGCCATAGAGGTTAGTCATGATAAGCATCCCTTGGTCTTGATCCAGAATCCCGCTGCAAGATTCAGGCGTGCCTGGTCTATTCAGAAAGGAACAGGGACGCGTGGCCGACAAAGCGCTCGGGGTATTGATACTGCGAACCGTGGCTGGCATCCGGGTAGAGGATCAGTTGCGCGTTCGGCAGATGCCGCTGCAGGATCAAAGAGTTCACCGAATAGATGATCACGTCGTTGTCACCATTGACGACCAGCGTTGGCTGCTTGATCGCCTTCAGGTAATCGAAGGGGTTCTCGCGTGGTGCGCCCCACTTGGTCAACGCCTCGATCTGCGCAGGTCCGACCTTGTCGCTAACGCCTGGATCGCGATCCACTATGCGTTGTCGAAAGCGTTTGAGATAAGCATGGCCCGCCGCTTGGCTGGCTTGGGACGGGGTGAAGAACACCCTGAGCCACAAGTGATCAGGCTCGTCGTAGGTCGCACCGAAGATCTCCTGCGCTTCGGGTGTCAGCGAGGCCATACCTTCACCGCTGCGCGGTCCGGTCCCCACCAGAATCAGCCGCCGTACGAGCGCCGGTTCGGCTAGCGCCAGTTCCTGCGCGACCAGGCCGCCGAGCGAAAAACCAAGTACGTCCACCTGTGTGAGGCCGAGCGCCCTGATGAAGACCGCGGCGTTGGCCGCCATTTCCTCAATTGAGTTCGGCACCTCCCCCGAACTGCTGGAGATACCTGCGTTATTGAACAGAATGACTTCACGGTCGCGTGCCAATCCGTCCGTCACTGCAGGATCCCAGTGATCCATCGTGCCGGTGAAATGCATATTGAGGACGAGTGGAACCCCACCCGATTTGCCGAAGCGTCGGTATGCGAACCGAATACCCGCTGCGTCCACGAACTGCGTCGGCGCGCTCTGATGATTGTACTGAGTCATTGAGATTCCCTCTGGTGATGACCCCCTTAACCGGGTGCGGAGCAAATCTGCGCACCCGGGCAGGATCAGTTAGCGGTATGACCGCCGTCGACGTTGAGGACATGGCCGGTGATGAATGAAGCTTCATCCGATGCGATGAAGACGATCGCGTTGGCAAGGTCCTCCGAGAGGCCGAGTCGGCCCAGTGGAACCTGCGCCACCAAGGCCGCTTTGTTCTCCTCCGTGCCGGTGAAGCGGGTGAGCATGCCGGTGTCCGTGGGGCCCGGCGAGACCGCATTCACGCGAATGCCCGAGGCGGCGAGTTCGAGCGCCACCGACTTGGTGATGCCTTCGACAGCGTGCTTGGCGCCCACATAGATCGAGGCATAGGCCGCGCCCTTGTGCCCGTAGGTCGAGGAAATATTGATGATGCTGCCGCTCCCCTGGGCCTGCATGACGCGCACCTCGTGCTTCATGCTCAGGACCACGCCGAGAACGTTCGTATCGAACGTCGCGGCAACGCTTTCCGCGGTCTGGTCCGTGATCGGGCCGACCGCACCTTCAGTGGCGGCGTTGTTCACGGCGACATCGAGACGCCCAAACCGCGCAACGGTCTTGTCGACCATATTGCGGACGTCATCTTCGTTGCGGACGTCGGCGTTGATGAATTCGGCCTCCGAACCGAAAGAGCGCAACTCCTCAACGAGTACCTTGCCGGCTTCGTCGCGTCGACCGGCAACGACCACCTTCGCACCTTTCCTGGCGAAGGCGACGGCAGTGGCGCGGCCGATACCGGTGAGGGCTCCGGTGATCAGAATAACGGGCTTGTTCATTTTTAAGCTCCTGCAAGGTATGACTTGCGGCGTATAGATAGCTGAATGGTTTCGGCGCTGGGAGAAATTCCCCGACGCCTCCATAGGCAACAAGCTAGGAGCTTATGGCGAAGTTGAAAAAGACTTTGTAAGCTGTGGGCATACCTGACAGGCATGAGAGCACCATGGAACTGCGACATCTTCGATATTTCATTGCCGTCGCCGAGACGGGTAGCCTGACGGAAGCAGCCGAGAAACGACTGCACACCTCGCAGCCTTCGTTAAGCCGGCAGATCCGGGATCTGGAAAATCATGTCGGAGTCGAGTTGCTGTCGCGCAGCGTTCATGGCGTCGAACTGACCGCTGCGGGCAAAGCCTTTCTCGACCACGCCCGCCTGGCGCTGATGCAGGTCGATGCTGCGGTCGAAACGGCACGCAGGGCTGCGCAGCCGATAAGGAAGACATTCTCCATCGGCTTCCAAACCGGGCACGAGATGAACTGGTTGCCACGAGCGATGCACGTACTGCGTGACGAATTGAAGAACATCCAGGTCATGGTCTCCAGCGACTATTCACCGGATCTCGCCGAAGCGCTCGTCCGCGGCCGGCTGGACCTTGCCTTCCTGCGCATAGAACCGGATTACGATCTCGAGTACCACGTGGTGGACCGGGAGCCACTCATCGTCCTGATGCCGAGCGACCATCGCCTCACCGCGCGCGAAGCAGTGCGCCCGCAAGATTTAGTGGGCGAGATTTTCATCGGCGGCTCGAACAAGGCCACGGTGCTGCGTGCAGTCACCGAAGACTATCTCCGTCGCTCGGGGCTCGACATCAAATTGGATCACGGGGTGGACAATTTGGCGATGGCCATGTCCTTGGTCGCCTCCACCCGCGGTCTGGCGTTGATGCCCGCCTATGCCAAGAATTTGCTGCCGTGGTCTGTCGTCAGCCGTCCGCTAGAAGGCGAGGCACCGATGATCGATTTAGCGGTGGGCTACAGCAAGTCGAACACCTCACCGATTCTCAAGCTGTTTCTGTCGCGGCTCGGCGAACTGATGGCACCGAAGTGAAGCCTGTAGAAAATAAAGGGAAGATAAGCGGTGAAAACGCGTTTTCAGCGCGCTGCTACGTAAAATCCGAGTCCTGAACCTTCTGCGCAAAACTCGGATTTCAATCTCAGACCGGTACTTTTCTGTCGCGGAAACTGAAGCCGACTTTTTCAACAGAATCGACCAAAAGCACGCATTCACATAAAAGATGCCATTGAGCGCGCCTGCCTAATCCCAACTCGCCGAAACCTTGATCCAGCGCCCGACGGTTGGTGTGGGCTGTCTCACGCGACAGTAAGCGCAGCTCGCGCTTTCGCGTATCGCACCAGGCCGATCTTGATGCCGATCAGTATGGGCGCGGCGACGACAAACAGCAGGGCCACGGCGTAGAACGCGGTGTCGAAGGCAATCACCGTGGCCTGACCTGACACGACCTTGCCCAAAAGGCTCGTCGCTGCCCTGCCAGCGGCCGCTTGATCCATCCCCTTCCCCACCAACATCGCCGTGGTGGTCGTCAGCCGTTCGATGAGCGCGTTTCCCCCTGGGGTGACGTTGGCGCCGAGGGCCGCGACATTGATGACGATGTGATGGTCGATCAGGGTCTGGAGCCCGGCGACACCCATTAAGCCACCCAATTGACGCCCCGTATTGAACAGGCCGATGCCGCAGGCGAGGTTGCGGTTGTTGAGGTCGCTGAAGGCGATCAGCGTGATTGACAGAAACAGGAAGCCAAGGCCCAGGCCGCGCAACAGAATAGCCGCCATCATGTCACCGGTGCCGCTGTCGCTGGTGGAACCGGACAGCATCCACATCGCCCCCATGATAAGCAGGATGCCAAAGGGCACTGTCGCAACCGGTGGAACGCGGTGCACTTTGATAAAAAAGGCAGCGATGAGCAGCGAGCCGACAAACAGACCGCCACTGGGCAGCAGGAGCAAGCCGGCATCGGTCGGGGTGAACGCCAGCACCGACAGGGCGAATGCCGGAATCAAAAATGCGCTGCCGAACAAGGCGGCGCCAGCGACAAAGCTGACGATAAAGGCAAAGGTAAAATCACTCGATTTGAACACCGTGAAATCGAATAGCCCCGGGCCTTTGGCCAACGCTTGTTGGCCGAAAAATGCCAGCAGCGCGGCGGTGCCGATCATTGTCAGCATCAGGATCCGAGGTTCCTCGAACCAGTCCCATCGGCTGCCCTGGCTGAACACGTAGGTGAAACAGAACAGGGTGGCCGAGATCAAGGAGAAGCCGAGCCAGTCAAAGGGACGCTGCCGGACCTTGGCAGGCGATGGGCCGTCTGCAATGAGCAAAAGACCCGTCGCCGCCAGGGCCAGCGGTACCACGCTGAAGAAAATCCAGGTCCAGGACTGACTGTCGATCAACCACCCTTGAAGGGCCGGGGCAATAGTCGCTGGCGCGACCACCGAGCCCATGGCAAACAGGGCTTGAAGGATCGGCTGAAAGGCACGCGGCCAGGCACGAAAAATCATCGCCTGGCCCGCCACCAGCAGGGTGCCGCCGGCGAAGCCTTGAATGATGCGAAGCGCGATCAGCAGGTCCAGTCGAGCGATGATGGCGGCCACGCAGCACGCCAGGCCCATGGCCAGGGTTGAACCGATGATCAGGTTACGCGCAGAAAAACGCTGCATCAGCCATGGGGCCATGATGAACCCGACCAGCTTGAGCGTGGTGTAGCCGACATCCAGCCAGGCGAATTCATCAGGTGTTGCATAGGTGTCGCCGATGATATCGCCGCGCCCGATCGAAAGAACGGTGCCGGCGATCGCTTCCGTCAGTGTGGCCAGCACGATGCCCACGATGAGCAGGACGCCAGTCGTAGCCTTGGCGCTGCTCGGTGTTGCGCTGGCAAAGGTGTTCATGAGCCGCCCCCTTGCGTCACCTCCACCCGCGCGGACAGACCTGGCACGATGCGCCCCGGCAGCGGATTGTCGGCCAGCCGGATCTTGACCGGAACCCGCTGCACGACACGGACAAAGTTCCCGGTTGCGTTGTCAGGCGGCAGCAAGCTGAACGCCGCCCCACTCCCCGGTGCAAAGCTGTCGACCACGCCTTCAAGTGCCGTGTTGGGGTAGCCATCGACCGTGATGCGCACGCGCTGTCCGGGGCGGATATGTTCGAGCTGGGTTTCCTTGAAATTGGCCACGACCCACACATCATTGACCGGCACGATATCGAGCAAGGAAACGCCCGGCGTAACGAGCCGGCCGATACGAACCTGGCGGTTACCGACGACGCCACCCACAGGCGCGCGTACCACGGTGTAGTCGAAATCGATTTGGGCGAGATCGCGCGCAGCCTGTGCTTGCGACACGGCCGCCACGGCAGCCTCTCGCTCGGCCACATAGACGGCGATGTGTTGCTGTTGCGCCTCGACCGTTGCCGAAGCGGCCGATACCGACGCCTCGGCTCTGGAACGCGCGGTGCCGGTTTCATCGACCAAGGCTTGGCTCACCGCGTTGCTGACAATCAGTTTGCGACTGCGATCGTGGGTCTTGGTTGCCAGATCCATGTCGGCGGTGGCTGAACGTCGTTGGGCTTCGGCCTGCCGAATCAACGCACGCTGAAGCTGGGTCTGCGCATCGACATGGGTCAGGCGAGCCTTTGCAGCGCTGACATTAGCCTCTGCTTGCGCAAGCTTTGCGCGATAGTCCCGGTCATCGATACGAAACAGGACGTCACCCGCCCGGACGGTCTGGTTGTCCACGACCTCTACCGCAGTGACATAGCCGGCCACCTTTGCGGCGAGTGAGGTCACGTCACCGCGAACATAAGCGTTATCGGTCGAGGTTGTGCTGCTCGAAACAGCCATGGTCCCCCAGGCGGCCACGACCACCACCGCGCCGACGCACAGTAATATGCCGATTGTCTTGCGCGTGCTTCGCCGCGCCACTACGACGGGGGGCCCGGCGATTGCCCCGGTGGCAATGGTGGCCTTGTCCTGGAGCGAGTTCATTTTTTCATTTCCTGTTCAATGCCATGCACTACAGCAGCCCCAGGGCGGCAGTGGCCTGCCGCCCGGCTGTCGAACGTCGATGAGCGCACTTATCGGCTCACTGCCTGGCAGGTGTGACGAGCACCTTTTCGGCGGTGTCGAGGACGAACACGGCCAAGAGAAATCGGCTAACCATGGCAATAATCCTTCGTGTGCAGGCGTTATGACGGCGCGCCTCCTTACCGGCGCGGCGTCTTCCTGAGTTGTCCCTGGAAGCCTCAGCGGCCCGCTTCGGCCGTTGACTGGCTGAGCCAGTCTTCGAAACGGATCGCGCCCAGGCGCGGGTTCTTGCCGGGGGTCAGCGATTGATCGTCAAGCACGGCACCGTAGTAGCGTGCGTGTACGTCCGGTACGACCTGGCGAGTATCCTGGGTGGCCCGCAGAAAGCGCCTGATCAACTCGTCGAGCGGCATGGCCTCGGGCCCCCCGACTTCGACCGTGCCATTGACCGGCGCTGCAAGCACGACATCGGTAAGTGCTGCCACCACGTCGTCGGACGCCATCGGCTGGATCAGCGCCGGCGAAACGCAAAGCTCTTCGCCGACGGTAAACGAATGGGCAATGCCGCCGACAAATTCGAAGAACTGCGTGGCACGCAAAATAGAGTAAGGAATGCCGGATGCCTTGATAAGGCTTTCCTGCGCGACCTTGGCCCGGAAATAGCCGTTCTCGGGAAGCCGTTCGCTCCCGACAATCGACAGGGCAACGTGATGGCGAACCCCGGCCGCCGCTTCGGCGGCCAGCAGGTTACGGCTCGACGTTTCGAAAAACTCGAGGACAGCCTGGTCCTCCCACGACGGCGCGTTCGCCACGTCGACGACGATGTCAGCACCATCCATCGCTTGGGCCAGGCCCTCGCGGGTGATGCTGTTTATGCCCGTGCTGGGGCTAGCAGCGAGCACGTCATGGCCGCGCTCGCGGAGGTTCTTCACAAGTTTCGATCCGATGAGGCCGGAGCCTCCGATGACGACGATCTTCATGGGCTTTCTCCACGTATCGACTGCAACCATTGCGTCGGTGTAAGGAGAGATTGCCTGCGCGCGTGAGCGTAGTCCTTGTGCCTGCTGTGGATTTCCCTCCACGAACGCTTGGTTTTACGTCCAAAGACGCCGCTGTCCGCCGCCGTCTCTGCCACGGACGGTGCGGCGGGTTTAGCGCTGCCGTATCATCAAATCAAATACTAATCGCCAGTCGCCTGGGACATGGAGTTGCGGGCGCTTCGTCAGGGGAACCTCACTTTGCCATTCGTGTTTGAAGACTACGTGCTCGATGAGGAGCGCCGGGAACTCACCTTGCGCGGGCAAACCGTGGCCGTCGGACCGCAGGTTTTCGATCTATTGCTGCTGTTCGTCAACAACCCCGATCGTGTCGTCAGCAAAGACGACCTGCTCAAGGCGGTGTGGAGTGGCCGGATCGTCTCGGAATCGACGATCACCAGTCACATCAATGCGGTGCGCAAGGCCATCGGCGATACGGGTGAGGAACAGCGCCTGGTGCGCACCGTCGCCCGCAAGGGCTACCGCTTTGTCGGCCAGATCAAGGTCGGCGGGATCGGCGAAGCGCAACAGCCTGACCAGCCTGCCATCGACGAACGCGCGCACATGGACCCGAAGGAAATGCCCTCCTCCTCACTCGTTCTCCCGGACAAACCCTCGATTACTGTCTTGCCCTTCCAGAATTTGAGCGGCGATCCGGAGCAGGAATATTTCGCTGACGGCATCGTGGAAGACATCATCGCTGCCCTGTCGCGTATCCGCTGGCTGTTCGTCATCGCGCGCAATTCGAGCTTCACCTACAAGGGCCGGACGGTGGACGCCAAGGGCGTCAGCCAGGAGCTGGGCGTTCGCTACGTGCTGGAAGGCAGCGTACGCAAGTGCGGGAACAAGGTACGCATCACCGGGCAGCTGATCGACGCGACGAGCGGGACGCATATCTGGGCGGAGCGCTTCGAAGGCACGCTCAACGACATCTTCGAGCTGCAGGATCAAATCGCCGAAAGCGTCGTCGGCGCCATCGCACCGCAACTCGAACGGGCAGAAATCGAACGTGCCAAACGCAAACCGACGGAAAGCCTGGACGCCTACGACTACTACCTGCGCGGAATGGCAAAACTGCACAACGGCACCCGGGAAGCCCTCGACCAGGCGCTGCCGTTGTTCTACAAGGCCATCGAGCTCGATCCGGAATTTGCATCGGCCTATGGCATGGCAGCCTGGTGCCACTTCTGGCGCAAGCTGAATGGCTGGATGACCGATCGTATACAAGAGATCGCTGAGGGCGTACGGCTTGCGCGTTTGGCGGTGACGCTTGGCCGGGATGATGCAGTCGCGTTGACGCGAGGCGGACATGCATTAAGCCATCTCGCCGGCGATGTTGACGGCGGCATTGCATTGCTCGACAGGGCACGTCTGCTCAACCCCAACCTCGCCCCCGCCTGGTACTTGGGCGGTATCCTGCGCGCGCTGCGCGGTGAAACAGACGCCGCCATCGAGCAGCTTACCCATGCCACTCGCTTGAGTCCGCTGGATCCGGAAATGTTCAGGATGCAGGTCGGAATGGCGCTCGCGCACTTCTTCGCCGGGCGCTTCGATCTCACGACGGACTGGGCGGAAAAGGCGCTGGGCAACCTGCCCAGTTTCCTGGCCCCGGTGGCCTTGGTGGCGGCCAGTCATGCCCTCAGCGGACGAATGGATAAAGCGAGGTTGGCGATGCAGCGTCTTCGCGAGCTGGATCCCTCTTTGCGCATCTCCAACCTGAAAGACTGGCTGCCCATCCAACGGCACGAGGATTTCGCGCGCTTCGTCGATGGACTGCGGTTGGCCGGGTTGCCCGAGTGACCGTGGAACGGTTCCATGTACTCAAAATCATCGGGAATGTGCAGGCAGACGATAGGTTTGTTCGCCAGTTCCGCACGCAATCGTGCGGTGAGTTTTTGCGGTGGATGGGCTCCATGACAGTGTTCATTACGGAGTCACATGCATTGTGTCCATGGTCCGCTTCTGATCGTTTTCTGCCCCATGGCCCCATGCTATGGGCATCCCCACTGTCAAAACGATTGCCAAGGTGCCCCCCTGGAAAACCTTTCCTCGATCCAGTGCTTGAACGCCGTCGTCGTTGCCGTGTTGTACCTGGCGGACGGGCGTACCAGATAGACGCCCGCGTCGGCATCCAGCTGCCACTGCGGAAGTACCCTGACGAGATGACCGGAATCGATGTCTCTCTTCATGAGCCACTCGCCTCCAGCAAGAATGCCCAGCCCCAGGCAGGCGGCGGACAGCAATGCCTCATTGTCGTTGCTGACCATACCGCTACGCACCCTGACGGACTTCTGATCGCCATCGCGCGTCAGCTTCCACTCCGGGTATGAGTGCAGCCCGGTGAAGCCGAGACAATTGTGGGCATCGAGGTCTGCCGGAACTTCCGGCTCTCCATGGCGCTGCAGGTAGGCAGGCGCAGCACACAGAATACGACGGTGGTCGCACAGCTTCCTGGCAACCAGTCGACTATCTGAAAGCTCACCGATTCGGATCGCGGCATCGAAACCCTCCGCGACAATGTCCACGAATCGCTCCGAGTACTCGACCTCCAGCGAAACCTGGGGGTACGCCAGGGCGAACTCCGACACTATCGAGCTGAGCCATAGCCGCCCCATCGCCGCTGGCAAGGCAATCCGCAGTCGCCCTCTGACCTGCGCCGCGCCCTGAGCTGCATCATGCTCAGCTTCCGTAATCAAGCTCACTGCATGGCGAAGCCGCGTGACCAGGCGCGCCCCTTCGTCCGTGAAGCGCAGTTGCCTCGTGGTCCGTTCGACCAGGCGTATCCCGAGACGAAGCTCCAAGGCGCTGAGCCGCTTGGACAGCACCGAAGGGTGCCGTTGCAGCATCCTTCCCGCCGCGGCAAACGAGCCGTGGTCGGACAGTGCCAGGAGTGTGGCGAGTTCATCCGCCTGACGGCTATCGAACAGATCCATACAACTACAAACCTCGCGGACACATCCAGACAAAGGGCTCTGGCGAAGGCCCGGGGCATACGCCTGGTCCCGGCCTGCGCTCAGGGCGTGAGTATCATCGCGCCTTGCGACCGCCCATTCTCCAGATCGGCGTGCGCAGAGGCTACGTCGGCCAACGGGTAACGACGCCAGACTCGTGGCTGGATGATACCGTCGGTTATCGCTTGCAACACATCCTTTGCGCGCTCTTGATACTCGTGCGCAGTGGCCGTGTGCGCGGCGAGGGACGGTCGGGTCAGGAAGAGAGAACCCTTGGCGTTCAGGGTGCTGACCTCGATGGCAGGCGTCGTTCCCGAGGCCATTCCGAATGATACCAGCAGGCCACGCGGGCGAAGGCTATCCAGGGAAGCCTCGAAAGAAACCCGGCCGATAGGGTCATACACGACGTCGACCTTTTTCCCCTTGGTTACCTCGGCGACCTGATCGGCGAGCGTAGCTGCGTTGAACACCAGTACTTCATCACAACCGGCTGTCTTTGCGCGCTCGACACTTTCCTGCTTCGAGACCACGCCGATCACGAAGGCGCCCAGATGTTTGGCCCACGGCACCATGATTTGCCCCAACGCGCCCGCAGCTCCATACAGCAGCACCCTGGAGCCGGGGCCAACGCGATAGGTTGTCTTGAGCAGATAGTGGGCGGTAATGCCTTTGAAGAGCACCGCTGCCGCTTCGTCGAAGCCCAGATCATCGGGAATCTTCACGAGTCGATTGGCCGGATAGAGGCGACCACTGGCGTAGGCGCCAATCGGGCCGGTGGCGTACGCGACCCTGTCTCCCACCGCCACCTCGGTGACGTCCGGCCCTATCGCCGTAACATGCCCGGCCCCTTCAAGACCGAGACCGGATGGCAGAGGAATACGAACAGTGCCGCAGCGCTGGCTCAGGTCCAGGGGGTTGATCCCAATGGCCGCCTGCTCCAGCCAGACTTCTCCGGCACCAGGAGATTGTGTACTTGTCTGTTCGAGCCGCAAGACCTGAGGCCCACCAATATTCTGAATCCTGACGCAGCTTGCCATCTTGATCTCCTGGCGCATTCGTTGTGCCGAGGAGTGTAATTGGTCGAAAACAAAGCACTAGCCAGGAAGATTGCAGTTCATAAGTGCACTGCATGCAACAATAAAGCTAAAGGTGCAGGTGGGGACTCTACGGCCGCGCTGGCAAGTGACGTCATCGACTTTATGGATGCGCTGAAGATCAAACAAGCCGTGCTCGGTGGCTATGATTGGGGCGCGCGTTCGGCCGACATCGTCTCGGCGCTGTGGCCGGAACGGGTCAAGGCGCTGGTCTCGGTCAGCGGCTATCTGATCGGTAACCAGGCGGCCGGCAAGAACCCGCTGCCACCCAAGGCTGAATTGCAGTGGTGGTATCAGTTTTACTTCGCCACCGACCGCCGACCCGCGCGTCCTGACCCGGTAAGTCGAGTCAGCCGAAGGGAATTTCACCCCTCGGCTGCTCACAGAACCGTACGATGCGCTTTTCCCGAATCGCTCACCACCAGCATGCTGAACATGCTCGCAGCTTCGGGCCGTTTGATTAGTGCGCCTGCACGCCCTGAGCGGAGGGCCGACCTCCATTCACTTTGGAGCATGGATTGTCATGCCGCCGCTTTCATCTCGTCGTCATGACGCCTCCTTCGTGACACACACAGCCAAACGAATGTACCGACCACTGCCGGAGCACCCAGCGAAGGCTGCGATTGGGTTGATACACCCATCCCGAGCCATGTACCCGGGTAAAAATGACCATTAAATGGGTGTTTTCACCCTAAACCTCATGGTCTTTTTCACCTCACACTCTGACAGCCCCAATAAACAAGGGCCTCCGGGCCTGGCCCGCGTCTTGCTCAAGCATGGGCACACTCACAGAAACCTTTGATTCCACCTCGATTACCCGGAGTCGTCATGAGAAAAGTCATCCAGCCACTGGCATGGTTTGTCGTGCTGACCTCAATCGTGGCTTTGGCCAGCGGTGTCTCTCTAAGTCTCGTTTGACTTGCTAGCCATCTCCCTCCCCAGCCATCAGGGCGATTTTTTATGGTTGATCGTCTGCGCCTGGAACAGTTCGGAGGTGATAAAGCGTCAATTTGCCATCATCCACAAGGCAAAAATCATGCTTGCGCAAGTGCAATGGCACAATATGCCAATGATCGAACATTCCTGTTTGTCCTGATCCGAAGCAAACCATGACGACTCGAAACGTTGTAAACAACGAGGTCTGCCGTGTGGTAGTCGGCTTCGCTCGTAAATTTCATTGGCTCGGCGCAATGCAGGCTTAAAAATCGAAGAACACCGTTTCACCCTCCCCCTGAATACGTATATCGAAACGATAAGCCACCTTGCCGTCCACCTCGCAACGCTGCGCTATCAGCGTTTCCCGACGCTGCGGTTGCTCGATCAGATTCAGCACCGGGCACGTCGCGTTGGCGTGTGGCTCATCGGCGAAATACAGCCGGGTCTGCAGGTGAATATTGATCCCGCGAGCAAACAGCGACACATTGATATGCGGCGCCATCGGCACACCGGCGGCGTTCTTCACCACCCCGGGTTTGATGGTGTTCAGCGTCCACTCACCGGCATCAAAGGTGGTGGCAGTCCGGCCGAAGCTGTTGAAGGCTTTTTCCGAGTCGAAGACCGGGTCATAAACCCCTTCATGGTTGGCCTGCCAGAACTCCAGGAACGAGTCGCGCACCAGGTGGCCATTGCCGTCATAGACATGACCGATCAGCAGAATCTGTTCACCTGGCGCGCCGGGCCTGGCCATCTGGTTCCAGATTTCCTCAGGCCGGGTCGGGTTGCCGGCAGCTTCCAGAGCCAGGCCGATATGCACGTAAGGGCCGGCCGTTTGCGAAGGGGTTTCGGGTAGCAGTTCGATAGGCATGAGCGTCACTCCTCAGCAGTTTTCGAAGTGGGTCTTGCGCTGGCCGCGCAACACGATGTCGAAGCGATAAGCCAGGCAATCCATTGGATTGGCGCTGCCCATATCGAGCCGGGCGATCAGGCTCTGTACCGCCTCTGGGTTGGCGATCGACTTGACGATCGGGCACATCGGGATCAACGGATCGCCTTCGAAATACAGCTGAGTGATCAGCCGCGTGGCAATCGATGGCCCGCTGATGGAAAAGTGAATATGCGCCGGTCGCCAGTCATTCGGGCCATTGCGCCATGGATACGGGCCGGGCTTCACGGTGCGGAAACTGTAATAGCCATCGCGGTCGGTCAGGGCCCGGCCGACACCGCCGAAATTCGGGTCCAGAGGCGCCAGATAGCGATCATTCTTGTGCCGGTAGCGACCGCCGGCGTTGGCCTGCCACATCTCCACCAGGGTATGCGGAATTGGCTTGCCATATTGATCACAGACCCGGCCGGAAACGATGATCCGCTCCCCCACCGGCAAACCACCGTTGTTGAAGTTGAGCAGCAGATCGTTATCGAACCGACCCATTTTCAGGTGGGAGAAATCCGGGCCGCTGGTTTCGCTGGTCGACTGGGGAATACTCACCAAGGCTTGGCGTGGAGAACGGGCGACAGAGGTTTTGTAATCAGGGGTCAGGGCTTTGGGGTGCCAGTTTCGGTCACGGATGACGAAGCGACTGCTGTCTGCATCAGACATGTCGATCTCCTGTTGTTTGATTTATGGAGGGGGTGCCTCGCAGTTTCAAACAACAGACCCACCGTGAATATTGAAAAACAGCCACTTAAACATAACCAGACGGTTATGGATAAAACCCTTCGCGATACGCCTGCCCTACCTCGCGCAGCACCTCGACACACCACTGGGCCGCCAGTGATAACGGCAGGCTGGCGTTACTGGAAATCCCCACTGAACCACCCGGTTCGCGCTGCCCCGGATTGATCTCGACCAGTTCGCCGCTTGCCAGATCCAGGCGCACTGCATCCAGCGGCGCGATCCAGATCGCCTCGCTGGACAACACATAACGGCGGCTCAGGGTCACGGACAAGGTTTCCAGACGCTGCCGCGACTGGCTGATGCCACATTGCACGAACAGGCTGTCGGCAAACTTGCGAATCGTCGTCCCTGCCAGTGGCAGCACCAGCGGGAAATCTTCCAGGGCGCCACGCTCCAGTGGCCCGGCCAGCAAGGGATGATCGGGGCGCACCACCAGGGTCATGGATTCGCTGTACAGATGCTCGAAAGTCAGCCCCTGAATCTCCGGACTGTCGGTCATACGACCGACCACCAGGTCG
This sequence comes from Pseudomonas sp. GW821-FHT07G10, assembly GCF_059418545.1. Classification (NCBI taxonomy): domain Bacteria; kingdom Pseudomonadati; phylum Pseudomonadota; class Gammaproteobacteria; order Pseudomonadales; family Pseudomonadaceae; genus Pseudomonas; species Pseudomonas sp. GW821-FHT07G10. The sequence continues at coordinate 84,923 of NZ_JBWKQB010000019.1, forward strand.
ACATCACCCACTCGCAACTGCGACAACAAATACGCGCTCGGCCCGGTCACCACACTGACCACCAGCGCCGAATGGCGCTCGTGCAAACGCCGCACAACCTCAGGCACCAGCAAGCTTTCCACCGTCGACAACACCCCAAGTCGCACCCTGCCCGCCGCATATTCGCCACCGCGCAAGGTATTCACCCCATCGCGCAGCGCCTGCACCGAAGGCCCGGCATAACGCAAAAAGGCGACCCCGGCCTCGGTCAGGCTCACGCCACTTTTACTGCGCATAAACAGGCTTGTCGCCAGCAGTTCCTCCAGCTCCTTGAGCGTCTTCGACATCGCCGGCTGACTCACTGCCAACACATCCGCCGCCCGCGCCAGGCTGCCCTGACGAGCCATTTCAAGAAAGCATACGAGGTGACGGAATTTGACGCGGGTGTCGATGTTCACTACAGAGCCCTGTGAAGTTGCCTCGACTGCGTCGAAACGTTTGCAGGCGATATTACAGTGCCCTCAATTGCCTGACGACTGGACTGCAAGTCGCCAGTCTTACCGTGCTCCAATCAACGAGCGACAAGAGTACGTTGCGTTGACCAGCTGAACGCATACCGTCATTTTTATGGCGCCATTTGGTTGTTTTTAATGACAATTCTTGAAGTAACGCTTGGACAATTCAAAAAATTGGCGGTATCATTTTGATATCAACTCTGCTGTCGACTTGCTTAGCCGACACGACAAGCAGCGGATAAGCTTCGAAACCTTGGTTGCACCTGTTTGTACGTTGCGCTGCTTGCGGCAATCATTGCGTACCGGGCCCGGATCAAAATGCACGGACCAGCAGCTTGATTTGCCGTGCACCCGGTTGAACACAGAAGTATTCAGACAAGACACTCGACTGAGTGATTGGTGACGACAGGGCTGGTTCGAGTTGCATGGGACTTGCGCCACACCAGTGAGGCGCCGCGTTGACAGCGCCCTCGGCCCTGAGCCGCGAAGTTCACCAATAACTGCCGTAAAGCCTTGATAGCCAAGGAAAATTCGCTGAAAGATGACAAGGACGTTATTCATTACTCGAAACAAACACTTGATGATTGCACGCCGCGAGTCCCGGCTTTTCGGGACCCCGAGGCTCTGCCGTGGATGGTTCAAGAAGTCACACGAGCCAGACACCGAGTGCCGGCGAGCGCCGAGGATGGTTTTCGCATTCGATATGGCAACAGGCACATGAACGGGTCTGCCCCGTCCAGCAGCAAGGATGATTCAGGTCATGTCAGGCGCAGGGTTCATCCCTGAACGTCCCTGGTTTTTTCGAGGTTTCCGGCCAGATGACAGCGCCTTTGCAGCGGCCGTTGCACACCCGGTTCACGGTAAGAAGGCGGTAGAGGATCGATTGTTGCATAGGGCTCTCGGCCCGATTGGTTTAAGGCATTTTTCGGGCACGGAGAGGTCAGTTTGAGTCATGTCAGCTTAGGCATCCGGCATTTGCAGGATGAGCAAGTGTTATTGCGTCAAGGAGGCCTGTACTGGGTCTCCGTCGACCTGAACAGCGATGCCCAGACGCTTGCGCTTCAGTTCCTGAGCGCCTTGCCGCAAGCCCAGCCAACCACACTGGTGTGCGGCGGATGCGATCCCCGGCCCCTGCTGGAAAACCTCGACGGCGAGTCTGGCCCGGAGCGTCTGCGGCTCTTCGAAGTAGCCGACGACGATCTCGGGATGGCCCTGAAATCCTTGGTGTCCGAGTTGCATCGCGGCGTCAGGAGCCCAGGCAGTCAAATCCTCCTGCTATTACCGGCCCTGGCCTGGCGGCGCTTTGACGCCCGGCATCTGCAGCAATGGTGTGAAGAAGTACGCCAGTGGTTGCGCCAGCGTCGCTGTACCCTGGTGGTCCTGTGCCACGGCCAGGAACCGGCGCTGCATGCCGAACTGGTGGGCCTCAACGAAGAGTTGTCGGGGTTGGCGCAGTTATATCGGCGTGATGGCAGCATCCGCTATCAGCAGCACTTCTGGCACAACGAGCTGGGCGTGTGCACCGCCCGAGAGTTCGAACTGGAGCAGGCCGACGGCGTTCTTGGCCTGAGCCAGGCGCAACGTGGCAGCCCGCAAGCCATCCGCACCGATGACCAGCGCGTCTACCTGACCCAGCGCAGCGTACTCGAAGGCGCACCGCCGCTGTCCCAGCAATGGCGACTGTTCGAGGGGCGCGACGAACTGCTGCTGCACGCCCTCAAGGCGCGAGCCGCTAGCGTGATCGTGGCCATCGAAGGCAACGACCAGGTCGAAGACCTTGCCCGTCAGTTGCACAAATTGCGCAATCAGTGCGGAACGGCACTGAAAATCATCGTTCGCGAAATGGAGCCCTGCCTGCGCTACCGCGACGAGCGTCTACTGCTGGCCTGCGGCGCCAATCTGATCGTGCCGCTGAAGGCCTCGCTGGCGCACTTTCTAAGCCTGACCGATAGCGTGCAGGGGCAACTCTGGCATTACCGCAGCGACATTGATTTCCAGACCCTGTACGACCGCATGCACCCCCCTCATGTTCGCGGGCTGCTGACGCCGAGCACGTTCATCGCAACCCTGGACCAGGTGTACCGCGGCGCCTCGGGCGAGATCAGCCACCAGTTGCTGAAACTGCAGTCACGTGGCGGACTCGAGATCGAGCAATACCTGAGTCAGATCAGCCTGCGCCGCTATGGCGACATCGCTTGTGTGCTGGACGGCACCTTCTATCTGTTTCTGTTCGCCTGCCGCGCCGATGGCCTGGAGCCGGCCCTGGGCAATATATGCCGCCTGCCATGGGCCGATATTTTCAGCGCCTGCGAGTCGTTGCCGTCGGTGGATCACTTGCCGCGCAAGGCCTTTATCGAGGCGACCGAATTGCCCGAGACCTTCCGGCTGGCGGATGAGCGGGTCATCGACAATCTGTCGCAGTCCGTCGGGTTGACCGGCTTTACGCCACACCGCATCACCCTTTCGCTCACGGAACCTTGCGCATGATGTATTCCGAGTTGCTGCAGGTGATTGCCGCCAGCAGTCTGTTGACGCTGGCGCTGGCGATGCTGCTGAGCCGTTTCAGTCAGCGTATCAGGCACGGGCTTGAGCGTTACTTGCGCCCGCGGTACTTGAAATCCCGTGGCGTACGTCGGCGTACGCCCCCGCAACCTACCCAGAGTAAGCCCCATGAGCCGTCCTGAAATCCCCGTCATCGCGCAACCTGCGTGGATCTGGCCGGGTCTGGGCCTGTGGAACCTGTACTTTCTGATCAAGTTGCTGTTGTTCTGGGGCGGTTACCTCAATCTGCAGGTCCTGCCCAATCTGGTGTTCGCTGCCGTCTTGCTGGTGCCGTTGCGCAATCGCTATGCGAGCCTTCTGCGTTGGCTGATCGCCGTGCCGCTGGGGGTGGCGCTGTTCTATCAGGACTCCTGGCTGCCGCCGTTCAGCCGCCTGCTGGACCAACCCGGCGTACTGAACTTCACCGGTGCATACCTGCTGGAGCTGGCCGGTCGCTTCATCGACTGGAACCTTTGCGGGCTGCTGCTGATCGTGGTGGTGGCCTACCTGTTCGTCAGCCAGTGGCTGCGCCTGACCACCCTGACCCTGGGCTGGCTGGCGTTGCTGGGCAGCGCCAACCTGCTGGCGTTGCAAGCGCCCGCGCAACAGGCTGCGAACCCCGGCACGGCTTCTGCCAGCGCCGTGGTCAGCAACGCCGAGCCCGACAGCGCGACGCTGGACGACTACCTGCAGAAGTTCTATGAAACCGAGGCCGGCCGGCGCGTCGAGTTCAAACCCTCGACCTCGGCGGCCCAGCCGTTCGATCTGCTGTTGATCAACATCTGCTCCATGGCCTGGGACGACCTGGACGCCGTGGGCCTGCGGGACAACCCGCTGTTGCAGCAGATGGATGTGGTGTTCGACAACTTCAACTCGGCCACCGCCTACAGCGGCCCGGCGGCGATACGCCTATTGCGCGCCAGCTGTGGCCAGCAACCGCACAACAAGCTCTACGGCGTGGCGCCGGAGCAATGCCTGCTGATGGACGATCTGCGCAAGCTCGGGTTTGCCAGCGAAGTGATGCTCAACCACACCGGTCAGTTCGAAGGTTTCCTCGATGAAGTCCGCAGCCAGGGGGCTCTGCCCAATCCGGCGGTGAACGCCTCAAACCTGTCGCGGGCGCTGGTGGGCTTCGACGGCTCGCCAATCTGGCGCGACCGGGAAGTCCTGGACAAGTGGTGGCAGCACCGCGAGAACAACCAGGATTCGCGCGTGGCGCTGTTCTACAACACCACCACGCTGCACGACGGCAACCGAGCGCTGACCGCCGACGGCGGCACCAAGAGCGCCGAGTACAAGCCTCGCGCCCAGGCCCTGATCGACGACCTGACGGCCTTTATCAAGGAACTCGAGCGCAGCGGTCGGCGCGTGGCCGTGGTGATAGTGCCCGAGCACGGCGCGGCGCTGCATGGCGACCGCATGCAGATCTCCGGCATGCGCGAGATTCCGAGCGCCTCGATCACTCACGTGCCAGTGGGCATCAAGCTGATCGGCATGGGTTCCGCGGCGAATTCAGCGCCGCTGCATGTCAGCGCACCCACCAGTTACCTGGCCTTGTCCGAAATCATCGCCCGCTTGTATGCCGCCGCTCCCCAGGCCGAGGGCCGGGGGCTGGACTGGCAGGCGCTGTTGAGCGATCTGCCGCAGACCCCTGCGGTGTCGGAGAACTCCGGCACCGTGGTGCTCGACTACGCCGGCAAGCCCTATGTCCGGATCAAGGAGAAAGGTGCATGGCTACCTTACCCTCAGCGCTTCAAATGAGTGCCTTGGCGCATGCCCGTAACGGGCGGGCCGATGACATCGCCCGACTGAAGCTTGAGCTGAAGCTGCCGGACCTCGAATACGTGGACATTTCCGCCGAACTGGAACTGCGCCGCGCCTTGCAGCGCTGGCCGCTATTGGCCGAGCTCGAAGAGGCACTGCCGCTGGAAACACAACTGAAGGCCCCACAGGAGGTGAGGACGTGAGATCGCTGAGTCTGCGCGGGTTGCGTGGAGGCGTCGGCAGCAGTTCCCTGCTGGCGGGGATAGGCTACGCCCTGCACAGCCTGGGCGAGCGGGTGCTGATGGTCGACATGTGCCCGGAAAACCTGCTGCGCCTGTACTTCAACCTGGCGACCGTGGAAAGTTGCGGCTGGGCCCGCGGCATGCTCGATGGCGAGAATTGGTACAACCAGGCCTGGAGCCTGGCGCCAAATCTGAGTTTGCTGCCCTATGGCCGCCTCGACCGTGAAGAACAACTTGAAATGGAACGCCGCCTGGCGAAGGACCACACCCTGTGGGCCAGACGTCAGGCCAGCCTGGCCGAGCACTACGACTGGGTACTGTTCGATGTGCCGCAGCGCCTGGTCGGGCACGGCAACACCGGCCCCTGTCATTTCCCTATCCAGGTCGCCGAAGCAGACGCGGCCTGCCATGTGCTGCTGCAACAGCAAGAGACGGTGAGCGGTCCGTTGCTGGTCAATCGTTTCGATCCCGGTAGCCAGTTGCAGCGCGATCTGATGCTGATCTGGCGCAAGAACCACGCCGATCGGTTGCTGTCCCTGACCGTGCACAACGATGAGGCGATGCGCGAGTCGCTCGCGTTCAAGACCCCGGTCGGGCTGTATGCGCCGGGCAGTCTGGCGGCCCAGGACGTGCTGAGCCTGGCGACCTGGTGCCTGGCCCGTCGCCTGGAGGTGGCATGATTGCCCGCTGGTTTCCCTACACCTACCTGCGTCGCGAGTACGATACCCCCCCTCTGACCGGGCTTTGGCTGGCCTCGCTCAATGCTCTGGCCTGGCTGTTCCTGCGCCTGGAGGCGCCGGGCTGGCAGCAGTTGCGCGAGCAGCGCCAGCGCTGGTATCCGCAGTTGGCGAACAAGCCGCCGAGCCTGGGTGATCCGCTGCGTTTGCTGGTGCAAAGCATCTGGTTGCTGCTGGTGCAGCCGCTGCGGCCACGCCGTCCGCTGAGCTGGCGGCGCTGGACGCGCCCCGCGCGACTGCGGCAACGCCTGCTCGGCGTGCGCTTGGGCCACTTGCTTGAAGCCTTGCCGCGCCACGTCCAGCAAAGCCGGCGAGTGCGGCAGAGCCAGATCTGGTGGAAAGGCCTTGAGCCTCGCCGTCAGCGCTGGCTGAACATCGGTGTGGGCGCGGTAGCAGTGGTGCTGATGCTGCTGTGCATCACCGAACCCTTCGGCTACATCGCCCAACTGGTGTTCGTGATTCTGCTCTGGGCGCTGGCCATGCTGGTGCGGCGCATCCCGGGGCGCGTCCCGACGCTGTTGATGATCGTCCTGTCGACCATCGTGTCCTGCCGCTACCTGTGGTGGCGCTATACCTCGACCCTGAACTGGAACAACCCGCTGGACCTGACCGTCGGCCTGTTGCTGCTGGCGGCCGAAACCTATGCCTGGGTGGTGTTGATCCTGGGCTATATCCAGACCTGCTGGCCGCTGGGGCGCCAGCCGGCGCAGATGCCTCGCGATACCCGGCTGTGGCCCACCGTCGATCTGCTGATACCGACCTACAACGAGGACCTCTCGGTGGTCCGCGGTACGGTCTACGCTGCCCTGGGCATCGACTGGCCGCAGGACAAGCTACGCATCTACATTCTCGATGATGGCAAGCGCGAGAACTTCCGCCAGTTCGCTGCCGAAGTCGGCGTCGGCTACATCACTCGCACCGATAACCGGCATGCCAAGGCCGGCAACCTCAACCATGCGTTGGGCCGTATCGATGGCGAGCTGGTGGCGATTTTCGACTGCGACCACATCCCTGTGCGCTCCTTCTTGCAGCTCACTGTGGGCTGGTTCCTGCGCGATCCGAAGCTGGCCCTGGTGCAGACCCCGCACCACTTCCTGTCTCCCGACCCGTTTGAGCGCAACCTGAACATGTTCCGTCGCCGGCCCAACGAGGGCGAACTGTTCTACGGCCTGGTGCAGGACGGCAACGATATGTGGAACGCGGCGTTCTTCTGCGGTTCCTGTGCGGTATTGCGCCGCGCCGCGCTGGAGGACATCGGCGGCTTCGCGGTCGAAACCGTGACAGAGGACGCCCATACCGCGCTGCGCCTGCACCGGCGCGGCTGGAACTCGTCCTACGTGCGCATTCCCCAGGCTGCCGGGCTGGCGACCGAAAGCCTGTCGGCGCATATCGGCCAGCGGATTCGCTGGGCCCGCGGCATGGCGCAGATTTTCCGCACCGACAACCCCTTGCTGGGCAAGGGCCTGACGATCTTCCAGCGAATCTGTTATGCCAATGCGATGCTGCACTTCCTGGCCGGGCTGCCGCGGTTGTTGTTTCTCACCGCGCCGCTGGCCTTCCTGTTTCTGCACGCCTACATCATCTACGCCCCGGCGTTGATGATCCTGTTGTACGTGCTGCCGCACATGATCCATGCCAGCCTGACCAACTCGCGGATGCAGGGCAATTATCGCCAGACGTTCTGGGGTGAGGTCTACGAAACGGTACTGGCCTGGTACATCGCCCGACCCACCACCGTGGCGCTGTTCAACCCCAGGAAAGGCAAGTTCAACGTCACGGCCAAAGGCGGCCTGATGGAGCACAACCAGTTCGACTGGAAGATCGCCCAGCCCTATCTGGTGCTCTCGGCCCTGAACCTGGCGGGCCTGGGATTCGCCTTCTGGCGCCTGCTCACTGGCCCGGCGACCGAGATCGGCACGGTGCTGGTGAGCACTCTCTGGGTGGTCTACAACCTGCTGATCACCGGTGCCGCGGTGGCGATTGCCGCTGAAGTGCGGCAGGTGCGCCAGACCCACAGGGTGCAGTCCAAGCTGCCAGCGGCCGTGCGTCTGGATAACGGTCGCTTCTACTCCGGCACGCTGGTGGACTACTCCGACGGCGGCGCCGGGTTCCAGGTGGATGTGCCACTGTCGCTGCCGGTGGGCGGTCGCGTGTCTCTGCTGATGCAGCGTGGGCAGCGCGAGTTCCTGTTTCCCGGCGAGGTCTGCCGTAGCCACAAGAACTTCGTGGGCATCAGCTTCACCCGGCTCACGGAGCAACAAAAGATCGATTTCGTGCAGTGCACCTTCGCCCGGGCCGACGCCTGGATTAACTGGGGCGAAGACTTCGCCCAGGACCGGCCGCTGCACAGCTTCCTGGACATTCTCAAGCTGGGCGCCAAGGGTTACTACCGGCTCTACGAATACCTGCCGGCCTGGACCCAAGTGGTGATCGGTCCGTTCCTGCGCCTGCTGGCCTGGCTGGGCAGTTACCTGCCGCGTATGCCCCTGGCGTCTTCCCCCTCCTCTTCTTCTATAACGGTGAACGCATCATGAGCCGCTATTTCAGCAAATCTCTATTTGCCAGCCTGGCGCTCCTGGCCGTTGCCTGCGCACAGGCCGCCCCGGCGCCTGTCACCCCCCCTCTGGCGCAGGAGCAGAAAGTCCCGAGCTGGGCCACCGCGCGCACCTTCGAACAGCTGGGGCGTTCGGCCGACAGCCTGTTGCTGGGGATCCACAACAGCGATCAAATCGAGTTCACCCTGCGGCGCGACCGTATCGCCAGTGATGCCAGGCTTAAGCTGGAATACACCCCGTCTCCGGCGCTGCTGCCGACGCTCTCGCATATGCGGGTCTACCTCAATGACACCCTGATGAGCGTGGTGCCCATCGAGAAAGAACAACTGGGGCGCAAGACCACGCAGCAGATCGCCCTGGATCCCCGGCTGGTCACCGATTTCAACCGCGTGCGTCTGGAATTCATCGGCCATTACACCGACATGTGCGAAGACCCGGCCAACAGCGCCTTGTGGGTCAACGTCAGCCGCGCCAGCCAGGTTTCCCTGCAGGAACAGGCACTGGCGACCAGGAACGATCTGGCGTACTTCCCGAGGCCATTCTTCGACGCACTGGGCGATGGCAAGCCGGTCATCAACCTGCTGTTCGCCGCCTCCCCGACCATAGGCGAACAGCGCGCCGCCGGCATCCTGGCCTCTTACTTCGGCAGCCTGGCGGGTTGGCGCGGCGCTCAGTTCCCGGTGCTGTTCGATCAGCTGCCGGCGAGCCAGGACCAGGACAACCTCAACCCTTCGGTGGTGTTCGCCACCAACGATCATCGGCCACAGTTCCTCGCGGACCTGGAGAAGTTCCCGCCGGTGCAAGCGCCGGTGGTGCAGCTGATCGACAACCCCAACGACCGCTACAGCAAAGTGCTGCTGGTGATGGGGCGCAATGACGCCGACCTGGCGGTGGCCGCCCGAGCCCTGGCCCTGGGCGGCGACCTGTTCCGCAGCTCGCGGGTGACGGTGGAAAACGTCCAGCAGTTGCAGCCGCGCAAACCCTACGACGCCCCCAACTGGATGCGTACCGATCGCCCGGTGCGCTTCGCCGAACTGCTCAAGTACCCTGAGCAGTTGCAGGTCAGCGGCCTTCTGCCGCGGCCGATCATCCTCGACATCAACCTGCCGCCCGACCTGTTCGTCTGGCGTAACCAGGGCATCCCGCTGCAGACCAAGTACCGCTACACGCCGCCGTCGACCAACGACGAGTCGCGCCTGAACATCAGCCTCAACAACCAGTTCATCACCAGCCTGCCGCTGCTGCGCAACACCAACAGCCGTCTGGAAGAACTGCGCCTGGCGGTGCTGTCCAACGAGTCGGCGAACACCAGCGACCATCTCTTGGTACCGGCGCTGAAAATCGGCGATCGCAACAGCATCCGCTTCGACTTCAGTTTCGCCAGCACCTTCGGTAGCTCCCAGCGCGACCGTTGCCAGACCTCCCTGCCGGTGGACACCCGGGCTCTGATCGACGATGAGTCGACCATCGACCTGTCGGGCTATCACCATTACATCGCCATGCCGGACCTGCGCGCTTTCGCCCGCAGCGGCTTCCCGTTCAGCCGCATGGCCGACCTGTCGGAGACCCTGGTGGTGGTGCCGGCCAATCCGACCGCCACCCAGCTCAGCACCTTGTTCGAGGCGCTCGCCAAGATCTCCTCGCAAACCGGCTTCCCGGCGCTGGCGCTGAACCTGAGCGACAACTGGGAAGACGCCAGGAAAGCCGACGTCGACCTGCTGGTGCTGGGCGCCCTGCCCGCGGACCTGCGCAATCAGCCGGACCTCAACCTGTGGCTCGACCACACCCTCGACTCCCTGATACAGGCGTCGAATGCCGCCGCCGGTCAGGCTTCGGCCCGGGCCGGGCAGATCAACGATGAGCGCAACCTGGGAGCCAACCGGGTCGAAGTGTCGGCCAAGGCCCCGATGGCGGCGATCGTCGGTATGCAGTCGCCCTTCCATAGCCAGCGCAGCATTGTCGCGCTGCTGGCCACCAATACCCCCGACTACCAGATGCTGCGCGAAACCCTGAGCGATAACGGGAAAATCGACGCCGTGTCCGGTTCCGTGGCCATGATCCGGAGCAGCGGCGTGAACAGCCAGCTGGTCGGCGAGCAGTACTTTGTCGGCTACTTGCCATGGTGGCTGATGCTCTGGTTCCAGCTCTCGGAACATCCGGTACTGCTGGCTGGCATGGCGGTCCTGAGTGTACTGCTGGCCGCCTTCCTGCTGTGGCGCGCCTTGCGCTGGGCCGCGCGTCGTCGACTGGCGAACGAGGAGTAAGGGATGAAAGCCGCCATCGCATGGGCGTTGGCCCTGAGCCTGCCGGGTCTGGCGGCTGCCGCCGAGTGCACCTGGCCGGCCTGGGAGAGCTACAAGAAGGCGATGGTGAGCCCCGATGGACGGGTGATCGATCACTCGATGCAGCAGATCACCACCTCGGAAGGCCAGAGCTACGGAATGTTCTTTGCCCTGCTGGGCAACGACCGTGACAGCTTCGCCAAGCTGCTGAAATGGACCCGGGACAACCTCGCCGGCGGCGACCTGAACCGCCAACTGCCCGCCTGGCAGTGGGGCCTGAGCAAGGAGGGTCGCTGGCAGGTGCTGGATCCGAACAACGCCAGCGATGCCGACTTGTGGATGGCCTACAGCCTGCTGGAGGCCGGCCGCCTCTGGAAGCGGCCGGATTATGAAACCCTTGGCCGCAACATGCTCTGGCGCAGCGCCGCGCAAACCCTGCGCCCGCTGCCCGGGCTGGGCCTGATGCTGTTGCCGGGGGATGCCGGCTTCGAATCCGCCGACGGCTGGCGGCTCAACCCCAGCTACCTGCCGCCACAACTGCTGGCGCGTTTTGCCCTGGTCGCACCCGTGTGGCGCGACGTGGCGAACAGTACCCGGCGCCTGCTGCTGGAAAGCTCGCCCAAGGGCCAGCCCGCCGACTGGGTGGTCTGGAAAACCGGGCAAGGCTGGGCAGCGGACGCCAAGGGCGCGCTCGGCAGCTATGACGCGATCCGCGTCTACCTCTGGCTGGGCATGCTCGATCCTCAAGTCCCGGGCAGGGCCGAGTTGCTCGCGCAGGCGCAACCCATGGTGGCGCTGACGGCGCGGCTCGGCCATCCGCCGGAGCGTGTGGATGTCGCCCAGGGCACTGCAGAGGGCGTCGGCCCGGTTGGCTTCTCGGCGGCGCTGTTGCCGCTGCTGGCCAGCACAGCCGAAGGCGGTGCGGCGTTGGCGGCCCAACGCGAACGCCTACGCCAGAACCCGCCCCCGGCGGACGCCTATTACAACCAATCACTGCTGATGTTCGGCCAAGGCTGGGACCAACAGCGTTATCGTTTCGACAAGGACGGCCGGCTGCTGCCGGCGTGGACTTCATCATGCAAGTAGTGCTCATGCGCAAAGTCGTGTCGCAATGGACGTTGGTGTTGAGCTGCTTGTCGGGCACCGCGCTGGCTCAGCCGGTTACACCCCAGGAACAGCAACAGTGGCTGCTCGAACAGGTACGCCTGGGCGAAGCGATGTATCGCGAGGACCTGGTGCGCGACTCGCTGGCGCGCCTGGAGTCGATTGCTCCGCAACATCCGCAGGTCTTGGTCGGCGGGATTCGCCAGGCCCTGCTGCAACATAACCAGCCGCTGGTCGAGCAACGCCTGGAGCAATTGCGCCGCCAGGCCCCGGGTTCGCCGGCGCTGCGCCAGGCCCAGGCCCTGATCAAGCTGCAGAGCAAGGACGGTCAGCATCTGTTGCAACAAGCCCGGCTGCTGACAGCTGCCGGACGGGCCGAAGAAGCGGTGGCACAGTACCAGGAGCTGTTCGGCAGTGAGCCGCCGGACTTCTCCAGCGCGCTGGAATACTGGGGCGTGCGCAGTGGCATCAGCGGCCAGCGCCCCGCGGTGATCCAGCAGTTGCAGAGCCTCGACAGCCAGTACCCGGGTAACGCGGGGCTGCGCCAGATGCTCGCCGGCCTGCTGTTCGCCGAACAGCGCGATGCCGAAGCCCTGGCGATTCTGCACCAGCTGGCTGGCGATCCCCAGACCAGCAACCCCGCCTCCGAGCGCGAATACAACTACCTGAGCAAGCTGCCGGTCAGCAGCGAAACCGCTCGCGCCTGGGAAGACTTCCAGCGGCATTACCCCTATTCGACCTTCAAGAACCAGGCAAACAAGCAGCTGCAGCACCAGCGCCAGTTGCTCGGCGATCCGGCCTGGCAGGCCGGCGTCAAAGGCAAGGAGCTGCTGGAGGCCAACGACAATGTCGGCGCCGAAAAGCTCCTGCGCCGCGCTTCGCGCAGCTACCCGGACGATGCCAGCCTGATCGGTTTCCTGGGCACCGCATTGATGCATCAGAACAAGCATGACCAGGCCTATGCGGCGTTCACCGAGGCCTTGCGCAAGGAACAGGACACTTCCTGGATCAGCAAGTGGAAAGACCTGCAGCTGGCCAACCGCAACTGGATGCTGCTGCAACAGGGCGACGAAGCCCTGGAGCGCAAGGACCTGGCAGCGGCCCGCAAGGCCTATCAACAGGCGCGCCAGGTCAAACCCGACGAAGCCGACTGGCTGGTGGGCCTGGCCAACATCGCCCTGGCCGAAGGCGAAGACATTCAGGCCGAGGCCCTGCTGTTGCAGGCGCGCAAGCTGCAGCCCGACAACGGCAAGGCGGTGCGCGCCCTGGTGCGTCTGTACCAGGCGCAAGCGCCGGAAAAGGCCCAGGCCTACCTCGACACCTTGCCGGCGGCCACCCAACGCGAATTTGCGGCCTTGCGCCGGAGCCTGGAGCTCGATCGTCTCAACCTCCAGGCCGATGCCGCGACCCGGCGCGCCGACTGGCCGACGGTTTCGCGGGTGCTGCTCAAGGCCCGGCCACTCGCCCCGGACGATCCCTGGCTGACCTATCGCCTGGCCAATGCCCAGCACGCACAGGGGCAAGACAGCGCGGCCGAAGACAGCTTCCGCCAGTTGATCCAGCGCCAGGGCAGCAATGCCCCGGCCCGTTACGCCCACGGCTTGTACCTGGCCTCGATCGGGCGCGACAGCGAGACTCTCGCCACCCTGGCCGCCATTCCCGCGGCGCAGTGGGACGACAATATGCGCGACCTGTCCAGCCGGGTCGAACGCCGCCAACTGTTGGCCCGGGCCCGAGCCCTGCGTGATGCCGGTCACGAGCCGCAGGCGATCGCCCTGCTGCTGCGCGCGCCGAGCACCGACGATCTGGCGACCCTGGCGGACTGGGCCTACCAGCGCGGCGATCAGCTGCAAGCCGAGACCTACTATCGGCAAGTCCTGCAGCGCGAGCCGCGCAACGCCGAGGCGCAGCTGGGCCTGATCGAAACCCTGATTGCCCGCGGCAAGCCTGTGCCGGCGCAGCACGCCCTGGAACAACTGGCGGTGCCAGCGAATGCGCCGGCGGCCTACCAGCGACGCCTGGCCAATGCCTGGACCGGGGTGAACCAGCCGGACAAGGCGCGCGCGCTGTACGCCCGTCTGCTCGAGACGCCACAGAGCGATCCGCTGCTGTATCGAGACGCGGCGCGGCTGATGTCCCGCCAGCAGCCCCAGCAGGCGCTGGACAACTATGCCCGCAGCATGGCTGCCGCCGGCTTGACCGATCCCGCGCAGGCCAACCCCCGCGACGATCGCGCCATGACCCTGGCCAGCCGGGCGAAGGACGCCGACGAGTGGCTGCCGCGCAGCCTGCGCAGTGACGTGGACACCCTGTACCAGGCGCAGAACCCGACGGTGCACCTCTACCATGACTTCGCCTGGCGTACGGACAACTCGTCGTCGGGGATTTCCGACCTGACCACACAGACCACCATCCTGCGCCTGGATGCGCCGATTGCCGAAGGCCAGGGTTTTCTACAGGCAGAACAGGTCGAGCTGGATGTCGGGAGTTTCGACACCGATACCGATGGCCTGCATCGCAAGCAGTTCGGCACCTGTGCAGTGCAGCTACGCAACCGGACGAGCGGCGCACTCGTGCCCAACGGCTGCCCGAGCACCTCCGAAAGCATCAACGGCACGAGCCTGGCGATGGGCTGGAAAAACGAGCGCTGGGCGCTGGATCTGGGGCACTCGCCGGAGGGTTTCAAGGTGCCGAACTGGCTCGGCGGGGTCAGCTATAGCAGTGACTGGCGCTCTATCGGCTGGTCCCTGACGGCCTCGAGGCGGCCGATGAGCAACTCTCTGGTGTCCTACTCGGGCGCGGTCGACCCGGTCACTGGCATCACCTGGGGAGGTGTCACATCCAATGGCCTCACGCTGGGGCTCAGCCATGACGAAGGGGGTGTCGACGGTGTCTGGGCCAGCCTTGGCGCTCACTGGCTGCGAGGCAAGAACGTCGCAGACAACCAGCGTCGATCAGCCATGGCTGGCTATTATTACCGCCTGACTGACCGCGCCGACGAGCGTCTTCGTACCGGTCTGACCGTCATGTATTGGGGGTACAACAAGAATCTGAGCGAGTACACCTTGGGTCAGGGTGGTTACTACAGCCCGCAGCAGTACTATTCCATCGGTGTACCGCTCAACTATGCCTGGCGTAACGCCGACTGGTCCGTGCTGTTGGAAAGCTCGGTGGGCTGGTCCTATGCCAAAACGAGCGATAGTGATCTTTACCCGCACGGCGAGACCGATAAATTGCTCAGCCTGGTCAATCAGGCCGGATACGAGCTCTCCGATGACACCAGCCTGGTCAACCCCGGTAGCAGTAGCCACGGGGTCAACGTCCGCCTGCAAGGCCTGTTCGAACGCAGGCTATCGGACAACCTGGTCCTGGGCTCCGGCATCACCTGGCAGCACAGCGAGGGCTACGCGCCGAGCCGGGCCTTGCTCTACCTGCGTTACACCTTCGACCCCTGGCAAGGCAACCTGCCGTTGCCGGTCGAACCCATAGCGCCTTACGCCGACAGGCGCTGAGGGTCAGGCCGATGGGTGGCGGGCCGATAACGGAAGGTCCGAGGCCGTTGCAGATTTTCGAGCCCCTGGTTCCTGGGTTCGAAAACGCCGCAGCGGCCCTTGCGGACATCGCTATGAGATTATCCAGCCCCAATAGTGCTCGTGCAGCCAAGCCCCTATGCAGGGGACAATCGCTGCATGATCGATGCACTCAAGCAATTGGGCAGTGACCGGGCGCGGGCGGTCGCTGTGCTCGATTTACCCGTCTCACCCGAGCGATTGAAAGAAATGCATGAGCTGGGCGTGCGCGGGCTGCGCATCAATTTGGAGGTTTGCCTGAAGAAGTCGCAGTGCATCTCAAAGAGCTTGCCGGGCTCATTGCACCATTGGACGTAGAGTTCGTCTCGCTGCGCCAATACAGGGTTGCCCGGATTGATTGCAACCCGCAGACAACCGTTTGGTGCTGACTCGCCCCGTACAGCGAAAATATCCTGTCCCATTGCTACTCACTCCTTCCGGATTCGGAAGACTCTACTGAGTGCGATGTATTGCGCTTGGCCACCAGCCTTCCTGCAATCAGAACCAGGACCGCGCCCGTCAACCCGGCTGGGTAATACAGCGCGGAAGATGACGAGGGTAAGCTGATATCGGTGATGGCCATGGTGCCGGCAATCCATCCCAGTAATGCAGCGCCAAGCTTGATGACTATCGGGAATCGATCGACGTATGTCCTACTGCTTTGAAGGAACCGCTTTGCTCAAGGCTGAAGGTGGCGACCCTGTCGTGCCCCCGGTTGGACGCGTACAAATGCCTACCGGAGGGGCCATCACAATAGCTGCTGCGCGGCTGTTACCAGTGGATTGCGCAGCGGCAAACGTGCAGCCGCGATCATGAGTTTGATCCAATCGGCACGGCTCAACGGGCATGATCCGTATGCTTATTTGAAGGACGTCCTCACGCGCCTGCCAACGCAGTGTGCGATTGCCGAACTGCTGCCGCATAGATGGCAACTGGCTTAATTTTGTAAGGAATGATTAATTCCTCTGTTTATCACGATATAGCAGCTATAAAACCTGTAATAAGCTATCCGTGATTGTTCCCGAAAAAATTGTCTCTACCGGTCCGATGAGAAAGACAGGTCCTACGCCATCCCATTGAACCGTTACGGTTCCGCCATCACATTCAACCTCAACGGAATTGTCTAACAAGCCACGACGAATTCCGCTGACAGCGGCGCCACAAGAGCAGGAACCTGAACCGAGCGGAATACCACCCCAGCGCTCCCAAATGCGCAACCGAATGTGCTTTCGGTTAATGATCTGGACGAAATGCACGTTCGTCCTGAGGGGAAATAGTGGGTTGGTTTCAATTGTCGGTCCGATTGTCGCTATATCAACGGCTGTTAGATCATCCACAAAATAGGTGCAGTGCGGATTTCCCATGCTGCACGCTGTTGGGCCACCAGCAAGTGGCAAAACAGCAGTATCCAGTTCCAGAGCCAGGGGAATATCCGACCAGCCGAAAAGCGGCTCCCCCATGTTGACAGAAATTGCCCCGCTTGAGGTTCGTTCGCAAGTTAGTAGACCACGGTTGGTTCGGAGCGCTACCGAAGTAATATTAGATTCGCGCATCAGCATATCCGCGGCACCTCGCGTTGCGCTGCCACAAGCATCCAGCGTGGAGCCATCGGCATTCCAAAACATCAAGCGCGCAACTGCATCATCGCAATCGAGCACCACCGCGAGTTGATTGAATCCGACTCCTCGGTTCCGATCACCCATTCGCCGAGCCATGGTACTTGTCATCGGATTGGCCGAGTTTCGCGAGTCGACAATAACGAAGTCATCGCCATTTGCGTGCATTTTATGAAAACTCAGCGACATAAATAGATCCTGGCGACGAGGCATGTGGTGAATTGACGTTTAAAGGCGATCTAGCCCCATTCACATAACTTTTGCAAGCCGTGTGAAAGCTCGAGAGGCCGATGTGTTTGGCAGACACTTACCTTAAGCGGCGGTGTCAAGAAGGTGTGTTGGCCGGACGCATACCGAAGGAGTTCGCCGAACAGTACCTGTCGCCCCCCAACAGACACGCCAGGAGTGCTTCGGATGTAAGGAAAAGTTTTGGCCTGCCCGATCCCCTTGCATCGTATGGGTGTTCCTCTACCTACAGAGCCAGCACGCCGATG
Organism: Pseudomonas sp. GW821-FHT07G10; assembly: GCF_059418545.1. Classification (NCBI taxonomy): domain Bacteria; kingdom Pseudomonadati; phylum Pseudomonadota; class Gammaproteobacteria; order Pseudomonadales; family Pseudomonadaceae; genus Pseudomonas; species Pseudomonas sp. GW821-FHT07G10. The sequence continues at coordinate 102,321 of NZ_JBWKQB010000019.1, forward strand.
AAGTTGATGTCGATCAAGAACCATCGATTACCCGTATGCGCCCACTGAATCGTAACGCTGGTGCTCATGGCATCTCCTGATGGACCTCACTTCAAGGCTTGGAGGTGCCTACAAAACCAGGGGCGATTCAAACGTCTATGCAGAGCTCATTTCCATCTCCGGGCTCAAAGTCCCCAGCCATGCAACAAGGCACACTATGACCACAGCCATTGAAAATTCGAAGGTCATGCTACGCCGCAAAGCGTTGACCGCGACTGAATACTCTCCATTTCGAACTGATCGTTCTAATAGCGGACTTAGATGAAAACGGTTGAGAATGGCCAGTACGATCATTCCGGAAAATAGTAGAATTTTCAAAAACAGCAATATGCCATAAGTGCTCAGCATCACCTCATCGAGGGCTGGACCTATGATAAAAAGGTAATTCACTACACCGGTGATGCTTAGGATCACTACAATCACCGCGCCAGCCGATTCAAATCCTGTCAGTACCCGAGCAAGAATTCGTGCCTCTTGCTCGCCCTTCAGTGATTTCAAACGCAGCAGCAGAGCAAACGCCGCGAGAGCCCCCAACCAGCCACCTGCGGCTAAAAGATGGAAGATATCGCTAATGAAATGCCAATAGCGACGGCTACCTTCATCCATGGCACCGTGTCCTGTCCATGCCAGGGTGGCCAGTGCAATGGCTCCACATGCGGTGACCATCCAGAGACTGAGTGTCGGAAAGCGCTTATTCAATGTGACGGCGATAATTGCCCATAGCAGAGCAGCTATTCGGACCATCCAGGTCAAACCGACATCAGTCCCCATAAGGACCATTTGAAAGATATGGTGATGAAGCTCCATAAACCCTGAAACGCCGCTCATTGTTTTTGCCAGCAGCAACATAGCAGCAAGGGATAGAAGTACGCCGATAGTGGATGTACCGAAAAGGAGCGACTCAAAGTTCAAGACCGTGCCAGATACTCGCTCTTTTCCCCTGAGGCTGTACACACCAAAAATTGCCAATCCGAACAGCAGCATCAGGTCCAAATAAAGAGCAAAGCGAATCACGATATTAATTGAGTCGCTCATGAATCATTTCACTTTGAAAGAGAAGTTGCCGGTGATGGGATGAGTGTCCGAAGAGACAGCACGCCATTCAACCTTGTAGGTACCAGTGGTCAGCGGAGAAGCAGGCGTGATAACCATCATTTTTGGATCGGCGCCGCCGGAAACACCGGATTTAACACCCATTGGAGAGTTCGGCATGCCTGGCATATCGGTCATGATCAGTTTTGCACCAGAGAACTGAGTCGTGAGATTCTCAGAAAAGTGCAGTTCAATTTTTGTAGGTGCCGCAGAGTCCGAACCTTCAGCAGGCGTGGAAGAAAGGAGTTTGGGATGTGCTTGAGCGACTGCGCTAATCAGCAAACCAGCGGTAAGCGCAACGGCTACGGTGGTAGTTTTAAAGAATGACATGCAAGACTCCTCACAGCATGAGCTGTTGATTCGAGGTTTGGTTGGGGGGGATATCTGGTTTTTACTTTCCGATTCTTGTTATAACCACAAACGAATACCCGGCGTATTCCGCGTCCTGGTACATACTGAACATGGGGGCGTTGGCCAAGACTCCAGCGTCACAGTGCAGATACACGATGCCACATGAACGCGGACCGTTCGATTACATTTCAGTCAGCTTGGGACTGGCTCTATGCCCGGAATCAGGGGGCCTCACGGGGCATAACGCGCTGTCCCATCCGCCCCGACTTCAAGACTTTCTGGACACTTCAAAGCGCTCAGTCCATCTGAGAGCGAGGTCGCAAACCATGGTTATCAATTCGGTGCTTGATCACTCATGAGGAGCGAATTGCGACTCCGAGTCTGGTGCGTCGAGCATGTAACCCATGCCCCGCGAGGTATGGATCAGCTTGACCTCAAAGTCGTCGTCGATCTTTGCTCTCAGCCTCCTCACCGCGACCTCGATAACATTGGTATCGCTGTCGAAGTTCATGTCCCAGACCTGGGAGGCGATAAGTGACTTTGGCAGCACCTCACCCCGGCGGCGCAGCAACAGCTCGAGCAACGCAAATTCCTTCGCCGTGAGGTCTATGCGTTTGCCTCCACGAATGGCCCTGCGCTTGAGCAGGTCCACCTCCAGATCGGCCAGTTTCATATGGGTTTGCGAAGGCGCACTGTTACCCCGACGCAGTAGCGTTCGAACGCGGGCCAACAATTCAGAAAACGCGAAGGGTTTGATCAGGTAATCATCGGCTCCAAGCTCAAGCCCCTTTACTCGATCTTCAACACGGTCTCGCGCAGTCAGGAAGAGGACGGGAACATCCTTCCCGGATGCACGCACCTTCTGAAGTACTTCCCAGCCATCCAGGCCGGGCATCACGACATCGAGAATCAGCAGGTCATACGCCTCGCTCAAGGCGTGCTGAAGCGCCTGCGTACCATTGGTAAAGCGATCGACATTGAACCCCGACTCTGTGAGGCCCTGCTGCAAATAGATACCTGTTTTTGGTTCGTCTTCAGCAACCAGAAGTCTCATGAGGGTGGATCTCAAAGTGAGGACGGACTGAGTTTGCAATGAATAGGTCCAGCCAAGCAGAAACTGACAGAAAAGTAATCCTGGCCTCAGATAGATGTCAGCAAGCGCTACTCAAATATGGCCATGTGCGCACTCATCATGGGTATGGGCATCATGTCTTGAACCTGCGCTGCGCTTACGCATCTGTTCAAGAAGGAAGTCGCAACCTGACACAACGGTAATGCTCACTTAAGGCTTCTGACAGGGAACGGGTTTTAAAGTTGTATCGAGCCTGAAGCTCAGCCCCAAGAATCATCATCCTGATGTGGATTCAAAGGGGAAAACAAAACTCATCCGAGGATACCCAAATGAAATCCGTCAAAACCCTGCTTGTCATCACTGCCTTGACCGTCTCTTCTCTCGCTATGGCCGAAGGTGGTGGTGACCGGACATTCGCACGGATGGACGCGGCCAGGAAGGATTCAATGGAATCGTACCAAGTAGCCCAAACCCAAGGCACTCAACCTCCCGTCGCAGAAAGTAAAACCAAAGCACTCGAGCACACTGATTGCTGAATAGCTGAGCGCACTCTCAAGCTGACAGAAATGTAATCACTGTGGTGGTTCAAATGTGGCAATTTCTGAGCTCGCTTGCCGTATCAATTCGTCTTTAGTGACGGCGGGCGAAGCTCATCCGGGACCAATACGAACTCCCGAGAGAGTGCCTTCAACCTGTATGGGCAACTCACTGGTTGTTTCGCACAGCTCCCCTTTTGATTGATTGGACATATACGGCATGCATTCCAAAACCTCCAGGCGGACCTTTGTCAAAGGCCTGGCAGCGGGTGGCATTCTTGGCGGCCTTGGTCTGTGGCGCACCCCTGTATGGGCAGTGACCAGTCCTGGTCTGCCGAGCGTACTGACTGGCAACGAGTTTGATCTGTTTATTGGTGAAACCCCGGTAAACATCACCGGTTCGCCGCGCACAGCCATGACCATCAATGGCACTCTGCCGGGGCCTCTGCTGCGCTGGCGCGAAGGAGAAACGGTCACACTGCGTGTGAAAAACCGCCTGGACCAGGACACCTCTATCCATTGGCACGGGATCATTCTGCCGGCCAATATGGACGGTGTACCTGGTTTGAGTTTCCATGGCATCGCACCCGATGGCATGTACGAGTACAAATTCAAAGTTCATCAGAACGGTACGTACTGGTACCACAGCCACTCTGGTTTACAGGAACAGTCAGGCGTCTACGGTCCAATCGTGATCGACTCAAAAGAGCCTGAACCTTTTCAATACAACCGCGATTACGTGGTGATGCTGACCGACTGGACCGATGAAGATCCTGGTCGCGTCATGGCCAAGCTGAAGAAACAATCGGACTACTACAACCACCACAAACGTACTGTTGGCGACTTCATCGACGATGTCAGCAAGCAAGGCTGGTCCGCAGCCGTGGCCGATCGGAAGATGTGGGCCGAAATGAAAATGAACCCCACCGATCTCGCAGACGTCAGTGGGGATACGTACACCTACCTCATGAATGGCCAGGCCCCCAATGGCAACTGGACCGGCATTTTCAAACCGGGTGAAAAGCTGCGCCTGCGCTTTATCAACGGCTCGGCCATGAGCTACTTCGACGTTCGTATTCCTGGTTTGAAAATGACCGTTGTGGCCGCCGACGGCCAACACGTCAAACCGGTCAGCGTCGACGAATTCCGCATCGCCGTAGCAGAAACCTATGACGTGATCGTGGAACCTTCCAGCGAAGAGGCTTACACCATCTTCGCCCAATCCATGGATCGCACCGGTTATGCACGCGGAACCCTGGCGGTACGCGAAGGGTTGAAGGCGCCGGTACCGGCGATTGATCCCCGCCCTCTTTTGACCATGGATGACATGGGGATGGCCGGGATGGATCACAGCAAAATGACCGGCATGGATCAAGGTGATATGACCGGCATGACCGGCATGGATCACAGCAAGATGACCGGCATGGACAAGGGCGATATGTCCAACATGGCTGGCATGGACCACAGCAAGATGACCGGTATGGACCAAGGCGACATGTCCAACATGGCCGGCATGGATCACAGCAAGATGGCTGGGATGGACCATGGCGATATGTCGGGAATGGCCGGCATGAGTGGTATGGGGGGAGAAATGCAGACTCACCCCGCTTCCGAAACCAACAACCCCTTGGTTGACATGCAGGCCATGAGCCCAACGCCAAAGCTCAACGATCCCGGCATTGGCTTACGAAACAATGGTCGTCGCGTGCTCACCTATTCTGACCTGAAAAGTACTTTCCAGGATCCTGATGGCCGCGAACCCAATCGCACCATCGAGCTGCACCTGACTGGTCACATGGAGAAGTTCTCGTGGTCGTTCAACGGCATCAAGTTCTCTGACGCCGAACCGTTGCGCCTCAAATATGGCGAGCGCCTGCGCATCACGCTGGTGAACGACACCATGATGACCCACCCCATCCACCTCCACGGCATGTGGAGCGACCTTGAAGATGAGAACGGCAAATTCATGGTGCGCAAACACACGATTGACATGCCGCCCGGAACCAAACGCAGCTATAGAGTCACCGCCGATGCTCTGGGTCGCTGGGCCTATCACTGTCACCTGCTGTTCCATATGGAAATGGGCATGTTCCGTGAAGTACGGGTTGATGAGTAAATGAGACGGGTTATGAGCACTTACCTAAATCGTAAATCGCTGATGAGCGAGTCCAAACCTGAACACGGGGCAGTGGACCACAACACGATGAGCCATGAGTCGATGGATCATGACCCAAAAACCAAACAGGCAGATTGAGATCATGACCAGTATGCTTTTACGCCCAGCCTTGATTGCACTGGCAGTCTCCGTCAGTCCTGCTTTCTCTGCCTTGGCCAACGCCGCTGAAGAGATGGATCACGGTTCGATGGGAACCATGGACCATAGCAAGATGGGGGCCATGGATCACGGCAAGATGAACATGGACCAAGGCCAAATGGACGGCATGGAGAGCATGGACCACAGCAATATGAGTATGGATTCAGGAGCGACCACCACCAGTCGTACCCCCATTCCGGTACTGACCGACGCTGATCGTGCCGCCGCCTTTCCATCCGTCGCTGGTCATGGCGTGCACGACAAAAAACTCAACGCCTTCATCCTGCTTGATAAGTTCGAGTACCAGGATGCTGACAACGGCAGCGCACTGAGCTGGGATGCAAAGGGATGGATTGGTGGAGACGTTGATCGCCTGTGGTTGCGCTCGGAAGGTGAACGTACCAACGGCGTAACCGAGAGCGCCGAACTCCAGGCGCTTTGGGGGCATTCGATCGGTCCGTGGTGGGATGTCGTCACCGGTGTACGCCAAGACTTCAAACCCGGCTCACCACAGACTTGGGGGGCTCTTGGTATTCAGGGGATGGCCCTCTACAACTTCGAAACCGAAGCGACTGCTTACATCGGCGAGAACGGCCAGAGCGCCGCTCGGTTCGAGGGTGACTACGACATTCTGCTCACCAATCGCCTGATCTTGCAGCCCACCGCCGAGATGAACCTTTACGGGAAAAACGATCCTCAGCGCGGCATTGGCTCGGGCTTGGCAAATACCGAAGTGGGCTTGCGTTTGCGCTATGAAATTGTCCGCGAATTTGCGCCCTATATCGGGGTGACCTGGAATCGCTCCTACGGCAAAACCGCCGACCTGGCCGAAGACGAAGGACAAAAGACCAACGAGGCTCGATTTGTGGCTGGTATTCGGATGTGGTTCTGAGTCATTTGCCTGAGCAACACCATCAAGCCCTTTGAGTGATCGGGGAGACTTCTCCCCCGCTCAAGGTAGAAACATCAAGCACACCCATGCAGCGGGTGTCGAAACTTCAAAGGTTCACACCGCTGCCAAGGCAAGGATATTACCCATGCACAATAACTTTCGTCTGCGAACATTACGCATCGCGACATTCGCGGCACTGTTCATTGGTTCAACTGCTCACGCGGCACAGGCCCTGACAATCGATGTTCATCGAGATGCGAACTGCGGGTGCTGCAAGAAGTGGATTCAGCACCTTGAGGCCAACGGCTTCACCGTCATTGACCATGTAGAAACCAACATGAGTGCGGTTAAACAGGACCTCGGTGTCGTTCCACGACTCTCGTCGTGCCACACCGCGGTGATCAACGGGAAGTTCGTTGAGGGCCACGTACCCGCTGAGCAAATAATTGCGATGAGCGAACGCGATGACCTGGTCGGGATCGCTGCGCCCGGTATGCCGGCAGGCTCGCCAGGGATGGAAGTCGATGGAAAGCACGACGCTTATCAGATTGTCGGCCTGACTAAAGCAGGCATCGATCAGATCATCGCGCAATACCCTGGAACCTGATCTGGATTCAGGTACTGGGGGGCTGCAACCGGTTCGATGCGGTCGATCTCATCCGTCAGCAAAACCAGGGGCGATTTATCCGCCCCTGTTCGATTGGAATTCGAGATCCAACACGGCTGGCTACACGCAGGAGTAGCCAAGCGTATTGATGTCCAGCACTCCTGCGCCCACAGGTCGCCTCCGGCCGTCCCCGGTTGGATCTCCCGCTCTCTCTGGATTCAGGGGGCAATAATGATGCTCAGCAGAGTTCAACGGTCTTATCGAGTTCATCTGCTGCTGACGCTTTACCTCTCATACGGGAAATCATATATTCGATAACCCGCAGCGCAATGCCTGTCTCTACCTGATGCCGGCGAGGCATTGGCCTGGAGCTTTGAGAATCCGGCCACCAACACCAAACCCGACGCATTCCGTCACACCCATCACGAAATTCATGAGCGCATCAAATGGGTGACCGTCCTGAACGGGCAGCCGCTTGCTGCGAAAGCAAAATCGCCTGATTGCGCCCTCGACTACGAGATCGCTCGATGAAAATCCTGTTTCTCTGCACCGCTAATAGCCGCCACGCCATTCAGCATCCAGCCCATATCGAACACATCGGCCAGTTCGACGCCCAGTCGAACTCCCACTGACAACAGATACAGAGCACAACAACATGACTATCAAAGTTGGCATCAATGGTTTTGGCCGGATCGGTCGCCTCGCTCTGCGAGCAGCCTGGAGCTGGCCAGAGTTTGAGTTCGTGCAGATCAACGATCCAGCAGGTGACGCGGCGACTCACGCGCACCTTCTGAACTTCGACTCGGTGCATGGCCGCTGGAACTACCAGGCCGACTCCGAGGGCGACAGCATTGTCATCGATGGCAAACGAATCAAGGTAACTGCCAACAAGGCGATTGCCGACACCGATTGGTCTGACTGCGATCTGGTGATTGAAGCCAGCGGCAAGATGAAGACCGTCGCTGTGCTTCAGGCTTACCTCGAGCAAGGTGTGAAGCGCGTGGTGGTCAGCGCCCCAGTGAAGGAAAAAGGTGCGTTGAACATCGTCATGGGCGTCAATCATCAGCTGTTCAATGCCGCCGAACATCGCATCGTCACAGCGGCCTCATGCACCACCAACTGCCTGGCTCCAGTGGTCAAAGTGATCCACGAGAAACTGGGCATTCGCCACGGTTCGATCACCACCATCCACGACCTGACCAACACCCAAAGCATCCTCGACCAGCCCCACAAGGATCTGCGTCGGGCGCGTGCTTCGGGCATGAGCCTGATCCCGACCAGCACCGGCTCGGCAACCGCCATCGCCGAGATTTTCCCGCAGCTGCGCGGACGTCTGAATGGTCACGCGGTACGTGTGCCGCTGGCCAACGCTTCGCTGACCGACTGTGTCTTCGAAGTCGAGCGCGCCACGACCGTCGAGGAAGTGAACCAGTTCCTCAAGGATGCTTCGGAAAACGAGCTGAAGGACATCCTCGGTTTCGAGGAACGCCCGCTGGTGTCCATCGACTACCGCACCGACCCTCGCTCGTCGATCATTGATGCACTGTCGACCATGGTCATCAATGGCACCCAGGTCAAACTCTACGCTTGGTACGACAATGAATGGGGCTATGCCAACCGCACCGTCGAACTGGCCAGAATGGTCGGGCTGGCAGTCTAAGGAGCGGTCATGAAAGCGTTGTCAGCCCTCGCTCCAGAAGTGCGGCAGTACCTGCTCGTCACCGGTAATTACTGGGCCTTCACCCTCACCGACGGTGCCTTGCGCATGTTGGTGGTGCTGCACTTTCACGCGTTGGGCTACAGCCCGCTGCAAATCGCGGCGTTGTTTCTTTTCTACGAATTCTTTGGCGTGATCACCAACCTTGTGGGCGGCTATCTCGGCGCCCGGCTGGGTCTGAACCGGACGATGAACATTGGGCTGGGCATCCAGGTCGCGGCGCTGTTGATGCTGACGGTGCCCTTAGCCTTGTTGACCATCCCCTGGGTGATGGGCGCTCAGGCGTTGTCCGGGATCGCCAAAGACCTGAACAAGATGAGTGCCAAAAGCTCCATCAAACTTCTGGTGCCCGATGGGCAACAGGGCAAGCTTTACCAATGGATAGCCATCCTCACCGGCTCGAAGAATGCACTCAAGGGTGTCGGTTTCTTTCTCGGTGGGGCATTGCTCGCCCTGATGGGCTTCAAGGGTGCGTTGTTGGCCATGGCGAGCGTCCTGGCGCTGATCTGGATCAGCAGCCTGATTCTGCTGAAGAAGGACCTGGGCAAAGCCAAGGCCAAGCCCAGGTTTCGTAAAATCCTTTCCAAGAGCCGGGCGATCAACATTCTCTCAGCAGCGCGGATGTTTCTATTCGGTGCTCGTGATGTCTGGTTCGTGGTGGCCTTGCCGGTTTACCTGAGCAGCGTCTTTGGTTGGGATTTCTGGAAGGTCGGCGGATTCCTCGCGGCCTGGGTGATTGGCTACGGCATCGTGCAATCGTTCGCCCCGCGCATCACTGGCAAGAAACGTGGACATGTCCCTGATGGCCGCACCGCATTCCTTTGGGCGCTGGCTCTGGCGGGGCTTCCTGTGGCAATCGCCCTCGGGTTGAACACCGGGCTGTCGCAACAGGTGGTGCTGTTAGGGGGATTGATGGTTTTCGGTGCGCTGTTCGCGGTGAACTCCTCACTTCACAGCTACCTGATCGTGTCCTATGCCAAGGAAGACGGCGTGTCGCTGGATGTGGGTTTTTATTACATGTCGAACGCCATGGGACGGCTGATAGGCACTGTGCTCTCCGGCTGGGTTTATCAGGTGCATGGACTGGGTGCGTGCTTATGGATATCGAGCGCATTCGTGCTGCTCGCAGCCTTGATTTCCATAGGCCTGCCCAGGCATTCTGCTTCGCTACTTAACGACGTCGGGAAGAAAGGCCCATGCGCATGACCGCATCGGAAAAACCTTCCCCCGCAAAATGAGATCTCAAGTTGTTCTCACCCCTCACCAGGAACAGGTTATCAATGACCTGGTTCAGTCCGGCCGTTATCAGAATGCAAGCGAAGTGATTGAGGTCCTCAGACTCCTTCATGACGCCATGGAGGTGCAGCTGTACTTGCCCAACATCGCGTACCGGAAAAGTTGATTTAGGCAGGCTCGGCACTTCCCTGCCGTCGTCAGCGCACCACCTCCAGCGCATCCTCAGACTCAGTGCCTTAAATCACGTCAACGTTGAAACCCCACACGAGACGCCTTCGTGGCTGAGCCAGGCCAACTTCCCGTTAACCTGGCGCAGGCGATACGCTCGGTTGGATCAAACCCTGACGTTGCGTCCCGGCAGCGATGTTCGCTGGCTGGTCTCCCAATCTTTGGCTAGACCGACGGCTGCATCGGACGCAGGCAGCATCTTGCGCCCGCGAACCAGATCAGATGCCCGCTCGGCCAGCATGATGGTCGGCGCATTGAGGTTGCCATTGGGCTCCGTTGGAAACACCGAAGAGTCGATCACTCGCAAACCCGCGATACCCCTCACACGCAGCTCGGAATCGACCACCGCCATGTCGTCCTCGCCCATGCGGCACGAGCCGCAAGGGTGGTAGGTGCTCTCCAGATTCTCGCGCACGAAGGCGTCGATCTCTTCATCGCTGCTCACCTGCGGCCCAGGCGCGATCTCACCGTCGCGGAAACGGTCCATCGCAGGCTGCCCGATGATCTCCCGAGTCAGGCGTATACAGCGGCGGAAACCTTCCCGGTCCTGTTCGCTTTGCAGGTAGTTGAATTGAATCTGCGGATGCTCGTAAGGGTCAGCGGAACGGACTCGCACATAGCCGCGGCTTTTGGGTTTGTTCGGCCCGGTGAGCACCATGAAGCCGTGGCCCTTGATCGGTTTATTACCGTCGTAACGCATCGCCGCGGGCAGAAAGTGGAACTGGATGTCCGGCCAGCGCAGGCCCTTCTCGGAGCGGATGAAACCACCGGCCTCGAAATGATTGGTGGCGCCAAGCCCGTCCTTGAACAACAGCCAGCGCAGGCCGATCAACAGCTTGCTCAGGGGATCCATTTTGCTATTGAGCGTCACCGGTTCCTTGCACCCGAACTGGATGTAGACCTCTGCGTGATCCTGCAGATTCTCCCCTACCCCCGGCAGGTCATGCCGGACCTCGACCCCGGCTTTGCGCAGAACTTCAGCCGGACCGATACCGGAACGTTGCAACAGGTGCGGCGAACCGATGGGACCTGCCGACACGAGGATTTCCCGGTTGCAATAGACCTGGTGAGTCTGGCCTTGGTGGTCATAGCTGATCCCGACGGCTTTTTTGCCTTCAAGGATGATCTGCCGCGTCATCGCGTGAGTGACCACGGTCAGGTTCGGGCGCCCCATGGCCGGCCGCAGATAAGCATTGGCCGTGGAACAGCGCACACCATTTTTCACTGTCATGTGCATGGCACCGAAACCTTCCTGCATGAAGCCGTTGCAGTCGTCGGTCTTGATGTAGCCCGCTTCGGCACCGGCTTCAACCCAGGCGCCGTACAGCGGGTTTTTCATGTTATTGCCGTTGGTGGTGTGCAACGGCCCGGTTTGCCCACGGTAGCTGTCGCCACCTGCCTCGTAGCTTTCTGCCCGCTTGAAGTAAGGCAGGCAATTGCGGTAACCCCAGCCCTGAGCTCCAAGCGATGCCCATTCGTCAAAGTCATAAGCGTGGCCACGGATGTAGACCAGGCCATTGATCGACGATGAACCGCCCAGAACCTTGCCTCTCGGACAGTGGATGCGACGTCCATTGAGGTAAGGCTCCGGCTCGGTCTCGTAGCGCCAATTGTACTTCTTGGTGTTCATCGGGATCGAAAACGCGCTTGGCATCTGGATCACCACACTGCGGTCACTGCCGCCGAACTCCAGCACCAGCACTGAGGTGTCGGGGTCTTCGCTCAGACGGTTGGCCAGTACACAACCTGCCGAGCCTGCACCGATGATGATGTAATCGTATTTTTGGATAGTCATGGTTATCTCCCGACTGTCGATCCGTTGAAAACCGGCAATGCCTGCTTGGTCAGCTTGTCGCCAGTGGTGTATTGCGGAGATGTTTTTTCGATGTGCTGGATGACGGCTTCTTCACCCGCAAGGTCAATCGAGCGGCTGAGCCAGTAGTACGCCAACCCCGACACGATCAACCCGACGAGCCAGGCGATATCGATGCTGCCGAGTGCTTTTGCGAGTGGGCCGACATAGACCTCACGCTGTTCAACGCCGTCGAAGATGTAAAAGAACGGGATCATGGATATGAAGCCGATCGCGTACGCGGCGATGCCGCGCAGGCCCCAACTGCCGTAGATGTTGCCGTGCGGCATGAAGAAGTGCGGGATGGCGTAGCGGCCCTTGCGGACGAAGAAATAGTCAGTCAGGTTGACCGAGGTCCATGGCACCAGGAAGTACAACATCACCACCAGGTAGATACCCAGCACTGACAGTCCTTTACCCGAACTCTGGATGCTCAGGGCGACGCCCAGTTGCAGCAGGATCACGAAACCAATGGCCAGAATGCGCGCCTTGCGCGTCGGCTCGATGTGCTTGATAGAGTCGACGCAGGTCAGCGTGGTCAGCTTCGCGCTGTAAATATTCATGGCGATGACCGGCAGGAAGGCCAGAATCGTGACGACCACCACTGCGGTACCGATGAGCGGCGACACCGTGTTGCCCACTTGGCCGAGGGCTACCAGCACGTCAGTGGAATGCAGGTGATCGGCCAGCCAGCCACCCACGGAAATCATCCAGGCGCCGGACAACGAGGCCCCGAGAAACACCACCGCGATCAGTTTCCCGCTCGAGGTGTTCTTTGGCAGGTAGCGCGAATAGTCGGAAACATAGGGTGCATAAGCGATGTTGTAACTCGCCGCCGCCGCGAACTGGGCGATGAAACCGGTCCAGTTGAAACCCAGTGGCGCCGGAGCAACCTCACCGACCGCGAGTGCCGGCAACGGCGCATCGGGAACCCAGCCCATCAACACCGCCAACGTCACCAGACCGTAAAGTGGAATCGACAGATACAACGCCCATTTGAAACTGCGGTGCATCCAGTCATGGCCGAGGATGGCCAATATGGCGGCCGGCACCGTCACGGCCACCGCCACCACCGCGGGGTTGAAGCCGAATAGCGTGTGCAGGCCCTGCATCATCAACACGAGATTGACGATGTTGAAACCGGCAAACACAAACAGCGTCGCCAGCAGCACGAGAATAACGCCACGATAGCCAAACTGCGCACGCGACTGGATCATCTGTGGCAGCCCCAGGTGCGGCCCCTGCGAGCCATGAAAGGCCATGAACAGCGTGCCGAACATGATGCCCAGCGTACCGGCCAGCGTGGTCCATAAGGCGGTCAGTCCGACACTGGGACCGACGAAGCCGATGGTCATGGTAAAGAACGTGAAGTTGCCGAGGAACCAGAACGGACCCTGACTCGACAGTTTGTCGGTGCGCTCGTTCTCGGGGATGAAGTCAATCGAATGCCCCTCGACGACGGACTTGTCGTCAAGGCTGGACACGCTCGAGGCGGACTTGGCGTTAGTGTTCATGACGTACTCTTATTGTTGGAAGATCATGACGAGATAACCGCATTCTTTCGGGTGAACGAAGCCCGGGCGCGTCCTTGCCGTTCCCGATTTCTGAAGGCGCCACTGGCGCCGGGTAAAGATGAGCGTCAGCCGAGACTCAGGGCAGCGTGATCCAGACCGCCTTGGTCTCCAGCAAGTAATCGAGTTGTTCCGACCCCAGATCCTTGCCGAATCCAGATTGCTTGTAACCACCGAACGGCATAGACGGGTCGATGGTGCTGTGGGCATTGACGTAGACCGAACCCGCCCGCAACCGTGGAATCAGACGGTGCACACGTCCAAGGTCATTGGAATAGAGTGCGGCCGCCAACCCGTAAGGTGAATCATTGGCCAGCGCCAACGCCTCCTCTTCATCGTCGAAAGGCGCGGTCACCAGAACCGGACCAAAAATCTCCTCCTGGACGATGCGCATATCATTGCGGCAATGGGCAAAAATCGTCGGCTCGACGAAAAACCCCGGGCCGTCGACAGGCTGACCGCCGTAGACCAGTTCGGCGCCCTCGCGCTTGCCGGTTTCGATGTAATCGGTCACTCGCTCCTTCTGCAACGCTGATACCAACGGGCTGATGAAGCAGTCTGGATCCAGACCCGGTGCAATCTTCAACGTCCGTGTGTAGGCGATCAGCTCGCGCAGGAATTCGTCGTAGATGCTGCGATGAATATAAGCGCGTGTGCCGGCATCGCATACCTGCCCCGAGTTGAAGAACACCCCGTTGGCGATGGCTTGGGCGGTGGCCTTAAGGTCCGCATCGGCCAGCACGATTACCGGTGATTTTCCTCCGAGTTCGAGGGTGAGTCGCTTCATTTCGTCCAGCGCAGCGCGTCCGACGGTGCGGCCTACTGGCGTCGAGCCGGTAAAGGTGAGCTTGTCGATGCCTGGGTGCGTGGCCATGGCCGCACCGACCACGCTGCCGCGTCCGGTCACGATGTTGATCACCCCATCTGGTATCCCGGCTTCCTGAACCAGTTCGGCGAAGCGCAAGGCCGACAGCGAGGTCAGCTCGGCGGGTTTGACCACCACGGTGCAACCGGTTGCCAGGGCAGCACCGAGCTTCCAGGCCATGGTCTGCAACGGGAAGTTCCAGGGCACGATGGCACCGACGACACCCACTGGTTCCTTACGCGTATAAGCCAGATAGTTGCCGGGTAACGACGGCTCGACGGTACGCCCGTGGAGCTTCGTCGCCCAGCCGGCGAAATAACGCAGGGTATCGACCGTACCCTGAATATCGACATCCCGTGCCTGGGCAGCGGACTTACCCATGTCGATCGATTCGATTTCGGCCAGTTCAGCGGCGTTGTTTTCAATCAGGTCAGCCAAGCGGTGCATCATCCGCTCGCGTTCCGCTGGCTTGGCCTGACGCCAGGCGCCGCCGTCAAACTGTGCACGGGCGGCTTGCACGGCGCGATCCAGATCCTGCGTGGTACCCATCGGAATACGGGTGATCAGCCCCTCGGTCGACGGCTCGATGACATCGCTAGTCTGCCCGTCGCTGGCCTCGACCCAGGCGCCACCGATGAACATCTTCTGAACCTTGCCGAGGAAGGTTTGGGTGGCTTCGGATACTCCGAATTTTTGCAGGTAATGCTTGACGATCGTGTCCATTTTTATTCTCTCTGCCCGGCGGCCAGGTGACGCCGGGTCACTGTGGTTCGATGATCGATCCGGACAATCAGGCCGGGGTGGTTTCGCTCATTAAGTGCCGCGCTTGAGCCCGCTCGTGAAAGATGAAGCCGATGCTGTTGAGCAACAGTTGCGCAGCCAGAATCGAGGTAATGCCGGAAGGGTCATAGACGGGCGCCACCTCGACCAGATCCATACCAACGATGTTGCCTTTACTGCGCTTGGCCAAGGCCTGGATGATTTCCAGCACTTCGTAATACAGGAAGCCGCCATGGCTGGGCGTGCCTGTACCGGGGGCGATGGACGGGTCGAAACCGTCGATGTCGATGGTGATGTAGTAGTTGATGTTTTGCGGGATCAACTCCAGCACGCCTTCAGTGCCGAGGCGGCGCACATCGCGGACCGAAAGGATCTTCGAGCCGGCGCTATGAGCCGCTTCGTAGTCATCGCGATTGGAAGAAGACACGTTACGGATGCCCATCTGGGTCATGCCGACGATGTGGTTCATTTCCGAAGCACGACGCAGCGGGTTGCCATGTCCATAGCGCACGCCATGGCGCTCGTCGACGAAGTCCAGGTGTGCATCGAAGTGGATGATGTGGATCGGACCGCGGCCCTCGAATGCCTTGATCACCGGAGCGTGAACTGAATGATCGCCACCGAGCACAACGGGCATGACACCGGCATCAAGAATTTTGCGGACGGCATACTCGGTGTTCTCGTTGCTCGTAACCATGTCGGTATGCACGATATCGGCGTCCCCCACATCCACCATGCGCACGTCCGATGCGGTCAGGTACATGACGTCATCTTCGTGGTCATAGGCACCGGCGTGGCCGAAGGAGAACAGCGTCGATGCCTCGCGAATCCCGCGTGGTCCGAAGCGTGCGCCGGAACGCCACTGAGTCCCCATATCGTTAGGGACGCCAAGGACCGCCACGTCGGCATCGAGCGCATCCCAATCGGTGCACACCGCGGATTTTGCAAAGGTGCAGTGCCCCACGAACGGTAAGTTCAGGCGACCGGATTCATAACCATTCTTCGACATTTCAGGTATCTCCAATTCTTGTTATTGGCTAAGCGGGCTTGCTGGACGACCGCCGTTGGAATGACTATGAGCGCAGGTTTTCGTGGTAAAAATGCTAAACATCAGATACTCATATCGGTATTTCCGATTCATCCACAGATGGGAGGTCCAAGGTGATTCAGCTGCACGATGTCGATCTGAAGCTGCTCAGGGTGTTTGCCGCGATTGTCAGGTGCGGGGGTTTTTCTGCCGCGCAGGCGGCGTTGAATGCCGGCCAGTCGACCATCAGCGAACAGATGACCCATCTGGAAACCCGACTTGGGGTCAAACTCTGCCAACGCGGTCGCAGCGGCTTTCGCCTGACCGAGCAAGGCGTGGCAATCCATGAGGCCACTCAGCGCCTGCTCTCGGCGGTGGAAAATTTCTGCATGGACGCCGACGTGCTCAAGCAGCACATCAGTGGCAAGCTCAACCTGGGGATCATCGACACGACCATTACCGACCCCGGTTCACCGATACCGCGAACCACCCAGCGCTTCGTGTCCAGGGGGCATGATGTGCATCTGAACGTGTATGTGGGCACCCCCGCAGAACTGGAGGAACGCGTGCTCGACGGCCGACTGCACCTGGCCATCGGGCACTTCCCGATCCACGTTCCAGGCCTGCTGCACTCACCGCTGTATCAGGAAGCATTGGGGCTGTATTGCGGGCGGCGTCACCCGCTCTATGGCAGCAAGGCCGAGGGTAGCGAACTGCTCGAAGAAATTGGCGCCAGCCGAATTGTCGCCAGGGGCTACATGCAGCAATACGACCTGGAGCATCTGGGCGTCAACAAGGCTGCGGCTACCGTGGATAACATCGAAGCCCTGGCCATTTTGCTGATCTCCGGAGCCTACCTGGGCTTTCTGCCCATGCACTTTGCCGCCCAGTGGATCAAGACCGGCGAAATGCACCAACTGGCACCCACCAGCTTGCAGCTGATGTCACCCTTCGATGTGATCACCCGGCGTGGCATTGCCCCGCCGCCGATACTTCAGGCCTTCCTCGAGGATCTGGCAGCCTGTTCGAGCAAGGCACGCAGCACCTGATACGAGCGTCACGCTCGCCACAAACGAACGGAGCCCGGCATACTCATTGACGCAGCGATCCCGTTCGCAACCCTTGCAGGCCACCTATGCGTATCCACGTCACATTCATCGACCGCGTCGGCATCACCCAGGAAGTGCTCGCGCTGCTGGGTCGACGCAGTTTCAATCTGGATGCCGTCGAGATGGCGCCCCCAAACGTCTACATCGATGCCCCGACCCTTGAAGCCGATGTCCTGGAGGAGCTGCGCGAAGCCTTTCTCGGTGTGCAAGGCGTGCAATCGGTGACGATGGTCGACATCCTCCCGGGACAACGCCGACGCCTGCAACTGGATGCCTTGCTGGCGGCCAGCACCGACCCGGTCCTGGCGGTGGATGGTCGCGGCCATGTGCTGCTGGCCAACCCGGCGCTGATCGCACTGTGTGGCCGTGAACCGGCGGGTGAGCCGCTGACCGCGCTATTCGATGACCCCAGCTTGCAACTCACATTGATCGAGCACGGTTACCGCCTGTCCATGCGTGAGGTCACGCTCGGCGGCCAGACCCTGCTGCTCGATGCCCTGCCGATCACCGACGCTGGCGCCCTGCTGACCCTGTATCAACCGAACCGTATCGGCGAACGACTGTCGGCCTTGCACCACGACCACGCCGAAGGTTTCGATGCACTGCTCGGTGAGTCCCCGGCGATTCGCACCCTCAAGGCCCGTGCACAACGGGTCGCGGCGCTCGACGCACCGCTGCTGATTCAGGGTGAAACCGGGACTGGTAAAGAACTGGTGGCCCGTGCCTGCCACGCGATCAGCGCAAGACATAATTCGCCTTTTCTGGCCCTCAACTGCGCAGCGCTGCCCGAGAGCCTCGCCGAAAGCGAGCTGTTCGGTTACGCCTCTGGTGCCTTCACCGGTGCCCAGCGTGGCGGCAAACTCGGCCTCCTTGAACTGGCCGACCAGGGCACGGTGTTCCTCGACGAAGTCGGTGAAATGTCGCCCTACCTTCAGGCCAAACTGCTGCGTTTTTTAAGCGATGGCTGCTTCCGCCGGGTCGGTGGCGATCGTGAGGTCAAGGTCAATGTACGGGTCCTCAGCGCGACCCATCGCGATCTGGAAAAGATGGTCAGCGAAGGCAGCTTTCGCGAGGACCTGTTCTACCGCCTGAACGTGCTCAATCTGCAAGTGCCGCCATTGCGTGAACGCGGCCATGACATCCTGTTGATGGCTAAACACTTCATGCAACAAGCCTGCGCACAGATTCAGCGTCCGGTCTGCCGCCTGGCGCCCGGCACCTATCCGGCGCTGCTCGGCAATCGCTGGCCGGGCAATGTGCGGCAACTGCAGAACGTGATCTTCCGCGCCGCCGCCATTTGCGAGAGCCCGCTGGTGGACATTGAAGACCTGGATATCGCCAGGACGGCCGTGGCGCGGCAGAACGATGGCGAGGTTGGAAGTCTGGAGGATGCCGTCGAAGGTTTTGAAAAGAACCTGCTGGAACAGCTCTACAGCAGTTATCCCTCCAGCCGTTTACTGGCCGCACGCTTGCAATCTTCGCACAGCGCCATCGCCATCCGTCTGCGTAAATACGGCATTGCGGGCAAGGCCTGAACCCACCGTTGTCTGAAAATCGATACAGCGTATCGAATACAAGACATAACGCCGCAACTCCCGCGTTTCCCCCGCCTGGCCTCCCCTTCGTCCACTCACCCCCCGCCACCTGTATTGATTTCAATACGAAAGGGCCCTTCACAGAACACCAAAAACACATTAAGTAATTGATTTGTAAAGAATAAATAATATTGGCACCACACTTGCTCTCAACCCTCAGGCAACGCTCGCTGCCCGTCACGAGCCTGCAAACATCGTCATCCGCCACAGCAGCGGGTACGCCTGACCTTTGAGGAGTTGATATGAGCGAATTGCGTTTTACCGTCGATCACGAATGGCTACGTCTTGAGAGTAATGGCCTGGTCACCGTTGGGATCACCCCTTATGCCCAAGCGGCGCTGGGTGACGTGGTCTTCGTTCAGGTGCCCGAGTTGCGTACCTACTGCGCCGGCGATGAAGTGGCAGTACTGGAATCGGTGAAAGCGGCCAGCAACATCAGCATGCCGCTGGACGGTGAAGTAGTCGACGTGAATGCGACGCTGGAAGACTCCCCTGAGCGGGTCAACGAAGACCCACTGGGTACGGGTTGGTTCTTCCGCCTGCGCCCCAGCGACACCGGTGCAATGGACAACCTGCTCGACCAGAACGCTTACGACCTCCTGATCAAAGACCACGCCGACGCTTGAGGAACATGTATGACTACCCTCCTCGACACCCACAACGAATTCATCGCGCGCCACATCGGCCCGCGTCAGGACGACGAGCAAGCCATGCTCAACAGCCTGGGCTTCGACTCCCTGGAAGCCCTGAGCGCCAGCGTCATCCCCGACAGCA